>JBDLQX010000037.1:0-35310 GCA_039800345.1 Pseudomonadota bacterium
CAAGCCGCACTTGCTCATGGTTCCCGGCGCACGGATAAGCGAAGACCAACGACAGTTTGTTGTCGCTTTCTGTCGAAACGAACCGTGCGACCTTAGCCAAGGGAAGACCGCTACCCGGATCGGTCAACGACGAAAGCGCCGCGGATGCGGCCAAATACAATGCGCTGGCCATGCTACTGACCCTGCAACGCGCGTTGAATGAGGCTTAAGTCGCTACCCGAGTGGCCCAAAACTGAAAAACCCAGCGGCGCGCCAAGCCGTGAGGCCCAGGGCAGGCTCAATTGAGGAAAGCCAGTGAGCCCGGCAATGCACAACATCTGAATCGCCTTGTTGCGATAGTCCTCCAGCGAAGACTCGTCTGCAGAGATAAGTGGCGCCACATCGGGCATGGTGGGCATCACCATCATGCCATCGGCCCCGAGCAGGTTGGCAAGAAAACTGCGGTAGGCGGTGCGTAACGAGAGCCCTTGGTTCCACTGCGCGTCGGTTACCGTCTTTGACCAGGCAAACCGTTGGGACACACCGGGGCCCAAGGGCATATGGAACCGCTCAATGAGCGCACCGTCGGTCTTCCAGGCCTCATGACCCTGGATATACCGAAACGCCCAATAGAGGTCTTCAAAGCTGTGGCCATTGAGAACCTCGACAGGCTGTGGTGCGCCATAGGTATGAGTCATCTTTTCGAGCGCGGGCGCGTAGGCGGCCGTCACCTCGGGCGAGAGCAGACCCCACACCTCTTTGGGATAAAGCAGCCGTGGCCGAGCCGGCAATGCCGTGGCATCAGAGCCAAGTAAGACCTCGCCCACCCGCAGAAAGGTGGGGAGGTCGCGCGTAAACCATCCGCAGGTATCGAGGCTCGGGGCAAGGTCGAGCGCCCCAGAGAGGCTCACCCGTCCGTGACTCGGACGCAGACCTACGAGACCACAGTGGCTTGCGGGCGCTCGCACCGAACCCCCTGTATCAGTGCCAAGGGCAAAGTCGACCAGCGCATGCGATACGGCTGCAGCAGAACCCGACGAAGACCCCCCCGATATGCGGTCGGGTGCTGCCCCATTGATCGGTGACCCGAAATGAGCGTTTTGCCCGTTCATCGAAAAAGCGAATTCATCGGTAACAGTTTTGCCAGCAAACTGCGCCCCTGCATCGAGAAGCGCCTGCACGGTCTGGGCATTCTTCTGCTTGATACCCGACATCGCAAGTACAAAGGGCTGGCCACCACTGGTGGGATAGCCCGCTACATCAAATAGGTCTTTAACACCAAAACGCAGGCCTGTTAAAGGGCCAGTAGACGCGGCGTTAACGGGCACATCGGGATAAGGCATAAATGCGCGGGCGGGGTCATGCATCATGCGAGGGGGCCTTTTTCTTATCAGAACCTTGAAAGTCGAGCGCCCCTATTGCCTATTGGGCGCCGCCTGGCGGAAGCAGGAAACAACGCGCCCGATGATAACCCGGAAGCTGGGTCTCCACAGGCGACTCCACGCGACAATCAGACATGACAAACTCACACCGTGGTGCAAACGGACAGCCCTGAATCGGCTTTGAGAGATCGGGCGGCGCCCCGCCAATAGTCTTCAGGCGATCACCCTTATTCAACCGCCCATGGGCTCGGCTGTAAAGCAGTGCCTGTGTGTAGGGATGCCTCGGCTCACGAATCACGGCCTCTACGGGCCCTTCTTCGACAATCTGTCCGGCATACATCACGGCGATACGATTGGCCACCTCTACGGCGGCCCCAATGTCGTGGGTGACAAACACCACCGAGAGCCCCAGGTCACGCTGTAACTCGCGCAGCAAGAGCAGAATTTGAATCTGTACCGTTGCGTCTAGGGCAGTGGTGGGCTCATCGGCCAGCAACAGCTGCGGCCGACAGGCCAGTGCCAAGGCAATCATCGCCCGCTGACGCATGCCGCCTGACATCTCGTGCGGATAGGCCTTTAACCGTCGCTCAGGGCTCGGAATACGCACCTGTTCAAACAAGGCTAAGGCCCGCGCCATGGCATCGGCCCGTGATACCGACTCGTGGCGCAGGATGGTCTCGGCGATTTGATCACCAACCGTAAACACGGGGTCGAGCGCCAGAAGGGGTTCTTGGAAGATCATTGAGGCCACGCGGCCACGAAAATCCGCCAGCGTATGGGGCTCCATGCTGAGCACCTCTTGTCCGCCTACCCGAATACTGCCAGACATATCGGTGCGCTTTTCTGGGTGCAGCCGAAGAATCGAACGCAGCGTAACGCTCTTGCCAGAGCCAGACTCACCGATCAGGGCCACCACCTCGCCACGCGCAACATCCAGATCAACACCATTGACGGCCTGCACATACTGATCCCGCCCAGACCGAAAACCCACACGCAGGTTACGAATCGATACAAAGGGCTCTACCCGCTGCAACTCTGCGGATTGGGCTGCTGTCCCTGCCATGTCTGTCACGACTGTCGTCATACCACCACCTGACTGTGTCCGCTTCCGCGCACATACATATGACAGGCCACCTGATGGTCGCTCGAGGTAAGACTGGTGGGGCGCTCTGAACAGACTGGCTGGGCATGTGGGCACCGGGTGTGAAAACGACAACCCGAGGGGGGGTTAATAGGGTTGGGAGGGTCGCCCATCAAAGGCGGCTTCTCCGTGCGATCGGCTGGGTCCATGGATGGAATGGACGACAACAAGGCGCGCGTGTAGGGATGCTTGGGCTCAGCAAAGATCGACTCGCTCGGGCCAATCTCCACCACCTGCCCCAGATACATCACCATCACGCGGTCAGAGATGGCACGCACCACATTCAAGTCGTGACTGATAAAGACATAGGTCAGTCCATACTCGTCTTTGAGATCGAGCAGAAGATTAAGTACCTGCGCCTCGACGGATTTATCGAGCGCCGAGACGGCCTCATCGAGAATAACGAGCCGGGGATGCAAGGCCAAGGCCCGAGCAATGTTCACCCGCTGCCGCTGGCCGCCAGAGAGCTCATGCGGATACCGCGTAGCAAAGCGGTTGGGGTCAAGGCCCACCTTGGTGAGCAGATCGCGGGCGACCGTCACGGCCTGGGCCTGCGGCATACCATGCACCTGCGGACCAAAGGCCACCGAGTCTTCGATGGTCAGCCGCGGGTTTAACGAAGCATAGCTGTCCTGAAAGACCATCTGTACCTGGCGTCGAAACGCTCGCAGACTCAGGCCGCCGTTACCAACGGGTTTTCCTTCAAAGAGAATATCACCAGAGGTAAGCGACAAAAGATGCATGAGCAGCCGCGCAGTGGTGGACTTACCACAGCCCGACTCTCCCACCACGCCCAAGGTCTCGCCCTCAAACACCTTGATATCGACCCCATCTACCGCGCGTACGAGGCCACCACCGCGGCCCAATACATCTCGCTTAAGCGGAAAGTGCTTGACCAGCCCACGGGCCTCTAAGGCAACCTTCGATGCGGCCATCATTGCTTGATCTCCATGGCCGAGCGCATGCCATCGGCGAGCAGGTTAAAAGCAATCGAGGTCATAAAGATCATGACGCCTGGCAGGGCTGCGATCCAGGGCTGAGCATAGATGGCCGTGCGCAGGGTATTGAGCATCAGCCCCCACTCGGGCTCAGGCGGCTTTACACCGAGGCCTAGAAAGCTCAGGCCCGAGGCGAGGATCATTGAGACCGCGATGAGGCTCGTGGCATAAACAAAGATCGGACCGAGCACATTACCCAAAACGTGTACCCGCACGATGGTAAAGGCCGAAGCGCCTGAGGCGCGCGCAGCCTCAACAAAATCGCGGCTACGAATCTGCGTGGTAACACTCTCTGCCACCCGGGCGATCGGAGGAATAAACACGATCGTTAATGAGATGAGCGAATTGGTAATGCCAGCACCCAGGGCGCCCGATAACGCAATGGCCAGCAGTACCGAAGGAAAGGCGTAGAAAACATCGATGGTGCGCATGGTGAGGGTGTTTACGAGGCCGCCGGCATAGCCCGCGACAATACCGATAAGCGACCCCAGTATGAAGGCACAGATCACGGGCGTTATGCCCATAAACAAGGACAACCGCGCCCCCACAATCAGCCGCGAAAGCATGTCACGGCCAAGCTCGTCGGTACCCAACAAATGACCCTCGGTACCAATCGGACGCAGTCGCTTCATCATCGAGGCCTGGTAGGGGTCTAACGGTGCAATCAGCGGACCAAAGACTGCCAAAACCAACAAAAAGAGAATCACCAGGCCCGCAAACATCGCAACGCGGTCGGCCATAACCCTACGAAATACGGTCTGCCAGTAGCCTGGCGAAGCGACCACTGGGCTGATGCCCGAGGTCGATGGAAATCCCGAGAGTGTGGTCATCTTCAGCCTCTCGCAATCCGCGGATCAAGCATCGTCTGAATGACATCGACCACGAGGTTCAGCACCACAAAGAACACAGCGAGAACCAGAATCGTTCCTTGCAACAAGGGAAGGTCACGCTGGAAGATCGCGGAGTTCAACAAAAAGCCCGTGCCTGGCCAAGAGAAGACGGTCTCAATAAGAATAGAGCCGCCGAGCAAATACCCCAGCTGCAGGCCCATCACCGCAAGCGCCGTGGGCGCTGCATTCTTGACCACATGCATAAAAATACCGAAGTCGCGCATGCCCTTAGCCTTTAAGCCCACAATGAACTCCTGAGCAAGCGTTTCGGCAACCAACGCACGCACTGTGCGCGACACAATACCCATTGGAATCACACTCATGGTGAGTGCTGGAAGAATAAGAAACTTAATGTGTTCGAGGTCCCAGGCCCAGTCTGCAGAACTACCCGGCCCGGCCCCACTGGCCGGTAACCACATCAGCAGTGACGAAAAGATGATCACCATTACCATGCCCAGCCAGTAGTGCGGAACACTCACACCCAAGACCGAGACAAGCGAGGCGAGCTTATCGATCCAAGAATTCTGGAAATATCCAGCAACAAAACCAAAAAGACAGCCAAACAAAAAGCCAATCACCGTAGCAACCAGAGCAAGCCGTAGCGTGTTGCCCACAGCCTTAAGTACCTCATCAACTACTGGCCGACCAGTGGCTATCGAGGTGCCGAGATCGCCCTGTATCGCCCGCCATATCCAGGAGACAAACTGCTCAAAGTAGGAGCGATCAAAGCCATAGAGAATCATTAACTGCGCCTGCAACTCAGCAGAGGCATCAGGCGGTAGGATCGATACCAGTGGATCTCCTGGCGCCAAGTGCACCAGTGCAAAACAGACGAGTGCCACACCCAGCATGATGGGTAGGGTTACCAATATGCGTTGTAAAACGAAAGAAAACATAGCGCCCCTCTGCCCTCTCGGGCGCCCCGCCCTCTATCGCAGCAGAGAGCGGGGACACGGCCAGAAACAACCTAGTCCATCGTAATAGGCGCGAGATCAACGAACCAGCTACGAGGCTGCACAAAGTTCTTAATACGCTTGCTCAGTGCCCTCGGCCCCACGTCGTGGGCAATCCAGACAAACGGCGCCTCTTCCACAATGCGGGCATGCAGACGCGCAAGTGCGGCATCACGTCCCTTGTCGTCAAAGGTCTGCCGTGCATCGGCGATCAGCTTATCGAACTCAGCATTACCAAAGAAACCCCAGTTGTTGGAGACAGGCGGGTAGGTCTTGGTGCTGGTGAACCGCACCATGGCAAAGAAGGGGTCCATCGCCGCGAAGCTCACATTAATAGCATGCGCGCCATTTGCGGTCTGGTCTTTGGCCCCAACACGCCAGTTGGTAAAGAGCGTGTTCCACTCAATGACATCAAACTGAATGTCGATATAGCACTGCTTGAGCGACTGCTGCACGTACTCGTTCATCGGTAGCGGCTGCATCTGACCCGAACCTGAGGCAGAAATCTGTACCTTGGCCTTCATGGGCTTGCTGGCGCTAAAGCCCGCCTCAGTCATAAGCTTCTGAGCCGCAGCAACGTCGTAACGAATATCAAACTTGGGGTCGCCCCACCACGGATGGCCTGGAGGAACGGTGCCCTTCGGTATCGCCATCATTCCGCCCAGGAGTGTCTTTAAACCCTCACGATCGACGCACAGGTTGGCCGCATGCCGCACCCGACGATCCAGCCAGGGAGAGCCCTCAACAAAAGAAAGCTGCCAGGGCCAGACATGCGGCTGGGCGTTGCTATAGATGGTGAAGCCACGCTGGGTGATCTGCTTCATAGCATCGGGAGCCGGTGCCTCAACCCAGTCAACCTGCCCTGAGAGCAAGGCGGCAGTGCGCGCGTTGGCCTCAGGCATCGGAAGCATCACAACCCGGTCAATCTTCGGCGTGCGCTTGGGGTCCCAGTAGGCCTTGTTGGGCACCAACTCGAGCCGCTCGCGCGCCACAAACCTGGCCATACGGAAGGGGCCCGTGCCTGAGGCGTCGGCCGCAAAGGCCGTCCAGGCCTGCTTGGCCCGCTCTGCTGGGTCTGCAACCGAGGCAGGCACCGCCTTAAGCTTGGCTGCCCAATGCGCGGGCGAGGCCATAAACAGATTGGTAAGGTTCAAAGGAAGAAAGGCATCGGGCTCGCTTGTGGTGAGCTCGACCGTGAGATTGTCGATCTTGCGGGCAGAACGTAAGGTGGGCATACGCGACGCAGTAACACCCACCTGGCTGGCATCAAAGTGCGAGGCGGATTTGTCGAGCACCTTTTGCACATTCCAGACCACCGCATCGGCGTTAAAGTCAGACCCGTCGTGGAACTTTACGCCCGGGCGTAGCTTGAATGTCCACTTGGTGCGGTCTTTGGGATCAGCAGACCACGAAAGCGCCAGACCTGGAATAAGAACGCTGGGACCGTCGAACTTAGACAGGTCCCAGTGGGTAAGTGCGTCATACATCGGAATACCGGTAAACCGGTTTCCCTCAAAGCCCTGGTCGGGCTGACCAAGCGTGCGAGGGATATCGGCAGCGGTCATGGCAATACGCAAGACCTTTTCTTGAGACAGGGCGGGCTGGTTTAGGGCCATCGCCACGAACCCCGTGGCCATCGCGGCAATACACGACCGCTTAAACCAGGACTGGGAAGTAATATGAGCAGGCATGGTGCAGACTCCTTTGAAGGAAAGAAAACCCCGAGACAATTGCAATCGACGTGCCAAATAAGCCCGCACGAGAAAAACCCCGAAGACCGCCCCGCGAAGGCATTAAAGGGAACGACCAAAATGCGAGACGCCCCCAAGTTAGTGCAGATCTGCTCGACAAGAATGCATCGTTCGAAAAATGCACCAGAGTAGGGTGGGCGCGCGAGCCGCTTGGGACAATCCGTAAAAACCTCTAAAGTGTTCCCATGAGATTAATGGTTTTAAATCCCAATACCTCGCTCGGTATGACCGAGTCGATTGGCCGCGCGGCCCAGGCAGTGGCGGGGCCCACCACCACCATTCTTGCCGTGCAGCCCGACTTCGGCCCCCTATCCATTGAGGGCTTCTACGATGAAGCGATCGCCGCAGCAGGTGTGGCCGCCCGGGTGCGGTCACCTGATGCCCAAGATATTCATGGCTTAGCGCTCGCCTGCTTTGGCGACCCTGGCCTCGACGCCGCCCGCGAAGCCCTGAACTGCCCGGTACTTGGTATTGCAGAGGCTGCCTTTCACGCGGCCGCTATGGTCTCCTCAGGGTTTTCGATAGTCACCACCATGACCCGGACCTGTGTCATTGCCGAACATCTCGTGGTCAAGTACGGGTTTGAACGCCAGTGCCGCGGGATTCACGGCACCGATGTTCCGGTCTTGGCGCTCGAAGACGCCGGTGATGCCCTACACGAGCAGCTCTTCACGGCCTGTCAAGAGGCCCTGCACAAAGACGGTAGCGACGCCATCGTGCTCGGCTGCGCGGGCATGGCGCCTCTGTGCGAGGCGCTGCAAGCGCGGCTTGGTGTGCCTGTGGTCGATGGCGTGGCGGCTGCGGTAAAGCTTCTCGAAGCCCTGCATGGGCTCGGTCTTAAAACCAGCAAGCGTTGCAACTATGCGCGCCCTCTTGTGAAAACGTATGTGGGCTGGGCAGCCCCGTTGGGATGGCCATCATGAATACCCGCGATACTGGACAGACCCTTTTACATGCAAATGTTTCAATCAACGGCGAGAGACTCTGGCGTCGCCTGATGCAGCTTGCCCAGATTGGCGCTACGCCCAAGGGCGGTGTCTGCCGACTAGCTCTTACCGAGCTCGACCGCGAGGCGCGCAGTCTCTTTGTGGAATGGGCCAAGGCCCTCGGCTGCACAATTCGCATCGATGCCATTGGCAACATCTTCGCGCGTCGCGCGGGCACCGAAAATCATCTGCCCGCCATCGGCACCGGTAGCCATATCGACACGCAGCCCACAGGGGGCAAGTTCGATGGCAACTACGGTGTACTTGCGGGGCTTGAAGTCCTCGAGGCCCTGAACGATGCAGGCATACGTACACGCGCGCCGCTGGAGGTCTGCGTCTGGACCAACGAAGAGGGCTCTCGGTTTGTTCCCGTCATGATGGGCTCTGGAGTCTATGTCGATGCCTTCACGCTCGAGCATGCCTTATCTGCCAAAGACCGCGACGGTATCTCCGTAAAGGCAGCATTAGAGACCATTGGTTTTCACGGCGAGGCGCCGGCCAGTCTCTCGCAGGGCGCCCCGCGATTTGCGGCCTACTTCGAGGCGCATATTGAGCAGGGGCCGGTGCTCGAGGCTGCGGGCAAGACCATTGGCGTTGTAAGCGGCGCACTTGGGCAGCGCTGGTATGACATCACCATTGCCGGCATGGAGGCGCATGCGGGCCCTACCCCTATGGATCTGCGTCGTGACGCCCTGCTGCCTGCAGCCTCCTTGGTGCACGAGGTTAACCGTATTGCGCTCTCCCACAGCCCCCATGGCCGCGGCACCGTAGGCCACCTGCAGGTGCATCCGAGTTCGCGCAATGTCATTCCCGGTCAGGTCGCAATGACTATTGATTTTCGCCATCCCACCGACGAGGGGCTTTCTGCAATGAACGCAGCCCTGCATGCCTGGGTACAGGCGCAGAGCAACGATAAGATCTCGGTATCGGTGGAACAGGTGGTCTATTACCCTCCGGCGCCTTTTGACTCAGCACTGCAAACATCCATCGCCCACTCAGCCCAGTACCGTGGCTATTCCTATATGCCAGTGGTGAGTGGCGCCGGGCACGATGCCGTATACGTAGCCCGCACTGCACCAGCAGCCATGATCTTTATTCCCTGCAAAGACGGTATCTCGCACAACGAGATCGAGGACGCCGACCCGGCGCATATTGCTGCAGGAGCACAGGTCTTGCTCGATGCCATGCTCGCGCAGGCAGAAATCGTAAAACCATGAACCACGCAACACTGGGCAGGCGCGGCATGGCGGTCGCGCCGCACAGCCTGGCCTCCGAATCTGCACTCTCGGTCTTGCGCGAAGGCGGTAATGCGCTGGAAGCTATGGTCTCTGCCGCTGCGACTATTGCCGTGGTCTACCCCCATATGAACTCGATTGGGGGCGATGCCTTCTGGGTTATGCGTGGGCCTAATGGCGTACCTGGTGGTATCGATGCCAGTGGGCCGAGTGCGGCCGCCGCCAGCATTGACCACTATCGCGACCAGCGCGGCATTACCGGCGCGATTCCCTTTCGCGGAAAAGATGCGGCGCTTACCGTGGCAGGCACGGTAAGCGGATGGGCCAGGGCTCTCGAAGTCTCTCAAAGAATCGGTGGGCGACTACCCTTGGGCCGTCTATTGGCCGATGCCATCTGGCTGGCGGAAAATGGCGTGCCTGTTACCCAGAGCCAGGCCAACAACACAGCCGCGAAATACGACGAACTCAAAGATATCCCTGGCTTTGCCGACACGTTTCTCGTTGACCATAAGCTCCCCACGCGGGGCACCCTCTTTAGACAACCGCGGCTTGCAGCCACCTTAAAGCGCCTGGCACGCGCCGGGCTGAATGACTTCTATCGCGGACAGCTTTCGCGTGACAATGCCCACGATCTGCAAGCATTGGGCAGCCCGCTTACGCTACGCGACTTTGAACAATTTTCTGCACGACTTGTAGACCCACTGCACTGTGCAGTGAAGAATACGGCGCTGCGCAACATGCGCCCACCCTCGCAAGGGCTAGTATCGCTACTCATTCTGGCCATCATGAACCGGGTGTATCAGCAGCATCCCCATGCGCTTGACGGGCCTGAGTCGGCTGAATTTATTCACCTGCAGGTCGAGGCCACCAAACTTGCCTTTCGGGTACGCGACCAACACCTTACCGACCCCGATCATATGTCCGTGACGCCCGAGAGCCTGCTTGCGCCAGAGGCAATTACGGCGCTGGCAGCTGAAGTGAATCTCTCACGTGCGGCCCCCTGGGGCCGTCGCACCGAGCCCGGTGACACCGTCTGGATGGGTGTGGTGGACCAGCACGGCATTGCCGTGTCTTTTATTCAGAGCATCTACCATGAGTTTGGCTCTGGCCTTGTTCTGCCGACGACCGGTATCAACTGGCAGAACCGGGGGTGCAGCTTTAGCCTGAATCCGCAGCACATCAACTGCCTAGTACCGGGCAAGCGCCCTTTCCACACCCTCAATGCGGGGCTTGCCGAATTCGACGATGGCAGCACTATGGTCTATGGCAGCATGGGGGGCGATGGCCAGCCACAGACCCAGGCCACGCTCTTTACACGGGTGCATCGTTTTGGCGTAAGCCCCCAAGAGGCGATATCTCTGCCGCGCTGGCTTCTGGGCCGCACCTGGGGCAATGCCAGCGACAGCCTGAAGCTCGAGTCGCGGTTTTCGGATGCGGTGTTTTCGGAACTGGCGGACCGAGGGCACTGGGTCGAGCGAGTTGGCCCATGGGACGAGGCCGTGGGGCACGCGGGCATCATTCGGCGTCATGCCAACGGTGTGCTCGAGGGGGGCTTCGACCCTCGGTCCAACGGAGGCGTGGCGGCCTTCTAAGCTGCCCGCACCATGATCAGACTGACCAGCCTCAGTCTGGTGCAGAAACTGACTGGTTATAGGGCAGCCCAGTAGCGAGCCTCCGGAGACAATCGCTACAGATCCCTTGGGATCGCCAATTCCTCGCTTGGCACAGTTACTGCATACCATCTTGTATACCGATAGGTATTCATTAAGTCCGTGCCCCATTCGTCTTCCCTATCGGCCCCTCGCCACCACCCCCCAAGGGGTTACTAGGAGCTTCGACCATGAACCGCCGCGATCTGCTGAAAACCACCTCTGGCGCCGCACTCGGCGCAGCCATGCTGCCGTTTCTAAAATCCACTGCGCTCGCACAGACAGGCGATACCGCAGTCGTTGTTATTGGTAACACGATCAACAGCCTTGATATCCATCGGTCCGGAACCAACCGTCCGAGCTACCAGGTTGCTGTCAACGTCTACGACCGCCTTGTTAGCTTCGGCACCCGAACGCTGAAAGACGGATCGCTTGCCTATGACTATGACAAGGTGATTCCCGAACTCTCCGAGAGCTGGACCATCAGCCCAGACCGCAAGGTAATTACATTTCGGCTTAAGGCCAATGCAAAGTTCTGGGATGGCAGCCCCGTAACCGCCGAGGACGTGAAATGGTCATTTGACCGTGCGCTTGCCCTAGGGGGCTTTCCGAAAGTGCAAATGGGCGCCGGAGGTTTTGTCGATCCGAGTCAGTTTACTGCCTTAGACGCACGCACCTTTCAGGTGACTCTGCAGCGGCCATCAAAACTCGCTCTGCCCAATCTCACCGTGCCCGTTGCCGTCATCATCAACTCCAAGGCGGCAAAAGCAAAGGCCACCGCGGCGGACCCCTGGGCTGCCGAGTTTTTGCACACCAACCCTCAGGGCAGCGGCGCCTATAAGGTAGAGCGCTGGGACGCTGGCCAGCAGCTCGTATACGTTCGTAACGAAGACTGGGTCGGTGGGCCGAAGCCCGCCCTGCGTCGAATAATCATTCGCGAAGTGCCGTCACAGGCCACACGTCGCGCCCTGATCGAACGGGGTGATATCCAGCTCTCATTCCAGATTCCCAACAAGGACGCCCAAGAGCTCGCAAGTAACAACAAGGTCAAAGTGGTCGGCTCTCCCATAGACAACTGCCTCTATGTGGCGTGCATGAACTACAACTTCGACCCTTTCAAAGACGCCAATGTGCGTAAGGCCGTGGCCTTTGCGATTCCCTATAAGCAGATCTTCGACCAGGCGGCGTTCGGCCGTGGCGTACCCATGTGGGGGGCAAAGTCTGCAAAGGCAACCACCACAGTCTGGCCCCAGGCCTTTCCCTACGATACCGACCTCAATCAGGCCAAGGCGCTACTTGCAAAAAGCAAGTTTCCCAATGGCTTCGAGGTGCCCCTGTCCTTCGACCTTGGGGAGGCAGACTGGGGCGAGCCGGCCGCACTCCTCATACAAGAGAGCCTTGGACGGATCGGCATTAAGGTCACGTTAGACAAGGTTCCCGGCGCCAACTGGCGGACACTGGCCTTGGTCGAGAAAAAGCTTCCGTTTCTGCTGGAGAACTTTGGTGGCTGGCTTAATACCCCCTGCTACTACTTCTACTGGGCCTACATTAAGGGAGCGCTCTTTAACGCTTCTAACTATGACGATCCCACGGTGAAGCGACTGGTGGACGAGACACTGCACATGGAACCCTCCGATCCCACCTACGCGCCAAAGATCCGAGAGCTCATTCAAAAGGCCTTTGATGACCTGCCGCGCATTCCCCTGTGGCAGCCCACGTTGGAGTCGGCCATGTCGCCCCGGCTAAATGGCTACACCTTCTGGTACCACCGTCAGGTCGACGCCCGGTCGCTCAAGCTCTAGCGCGCGTTTCGACATGTCGCGTCTGCTTGTCATCCTGAGCCGGTTCGGCCAGGCAGTACCAACGGTGTTTGGTATTCTCGTGGTCACCTTTCTGATGACCCGCGCACTGCCTGGCGACCCCGCCGCCTTCTTCGCGGGGCCGGCGGCCACTCCCGAGTCTATCGCGGAGATCCGGGCCAAGCTTGGCCTGGATAGGCCGCTTCTCGCACAGTTTGGCCAATACCTGTCTGACCTCGCGCAGGGCAATCTCGGGCAGTCTATTTCTACGGGGCAGCCCGTGGTTAAAGAGCTTGCGCAGCGGCTACCGGCATCACTTGAACTAACCCTGGTGGCACTTGCTTTTTCGATTGCGGTTGCCCTACCACTGGGCATTCTCGCAGCCCTGCACCAGGACACTTGGATTGACCAGCTCTGCAGGTTCACCGTTACTGCAGGGGTGAGTCTGCCAACATTCTTCACCGGGCTCGTGCTGGTCTACGTCTTCTACTTTCTGCTGGGTATTGCGCCAACACCTCTGGGAAGGATCGATATTATTTCTCTGCCGCCTCCCCATATCACGGGTTTCTATCTTATTGATGCACCGCTTGCAGGAGAATGGTCGACAGCCTGGTCGGCCCTCAAGCAGCTTATTCTGCCCGCGATCACGCTGGCCCTTTTTACCCTAGCCCCGCTGGCCCGAATGACCCGCGCAGCCATGCTGCAGGCCATGGGCTCCGACTACATTCGTACTGCCCGGGCCTGTGGCCTTAGCCAAAGAAAAATACTTGTGAGCTATGCCTTACGTAATGCCCTGCTGCCAGTGGTCACTACGCTCGGCATGGTCTTCTCCTTCTCTTTGGGCGCAAATGTTCTGGTCGAAAAAGTCTTTAGCTGGCCAGGTATTGGGTCGTATGCGATCGAAGCATTGGTGGTTTCTGACTACGCTGCAGTGCAGGGCTTTGTGCTCGCGATGGCCATTCTTTTTGTGGTGCTCAATCTGTGTGTGGACATGGTCTACACCGTCATCGATCCAAGGCTGAAGATCGATGGCTGAGACACTGCGCCACCTGCGTTATGTGATGGCGGGCAATCCCGTTACATTCCTCGCCTTCAGCCTTTTCGGACTAATCGTGTTCATGGGAATCTTCGGCCCCATGCTGGTGCCCTACGACCCCCTCGCGAGCACCCCTACCGGCGCATTGAAGCCGCCCAGCTGGCAACACTGGTTTGGTACCGACCAGGTGGGGCGTGATGTCTTCTCTCGGGTGGTCGTTGCCACACGCCTGGACCTTCTCATCTCGATTAGTGCCGTGGGACTGTCTTTTCTATTGGGAAGCATCCTCGGCGCGGTATCGGGATTTTGGGGCGGATGGACAGATCGTATTCTCGGCAGACTGCTCGACACCATCATGGCGTTTCCTCTCTTCGTGCTCGCGATGGGAATTGTGGCTGCCTCCGGCAACACGATTGAGAATATTGTGATTGCCACCGCAATAATTAATCTGCCCTTCTATGCACGGGTGGCACGCGCTGAGGTGGCGATACGGCGTAATGCCGGATGGGTGCAGGCGGCGAAGCTCTCTGGCAATAACGACCTCACCATTCTTTTCGGCCGTGTAGTACCTAATATTCTGCCGCCGATGATGGTGCAGATCTCGCTCAATATGGGCTGGGCAATTCTCAATGCGGCCGGGCTTTCGTTTATCGGTCTTGGCGTTCGACCCCCGACGCCCGAGTGGGGAATCATGGTGGCAGAAGGGGCGAGCTACATCGTGTCGGGCGAATGGTGGCTCGCACTCTTTCCGGGACTTGCACTCATGACCGCCGTCTTTACCTTCAACCTCATGGGCGACGGGCTGCGCGACCTGGTAGATCCCGCCCGAAGAACCTAAACCGATTGACTGCACCCCTGTCCTATGTCTAATCCCGCCCTTTTATCTGTGCAGCAGCTATCTGTGCAGTTTCGTACCCGCCAGGGCACGGTAGATGCCGTTCGAGATGTCTCTTTCACACTGCGCAAAGGGCAGACCATCGGTATTGTGGGAGAGTCAGGGTCAGGCAAGTCAGTGACCTCTTACGCGATTATGCGCATTCTCGACCGGGCAGGACTCATCGCGTCTGGCTCTGCTGTCTTCGGCGGCATCCGGCTCGATCAGGCCCCTGAAGACGTAATGAACGAGCTACGCGGGCGGGAGATCTCAATGATCTTTCAAAACCCTCGGGCGGCATTGAATCCGATTCGTACGGTGGGGCAGCAGATCTCAGACGTGCTGATTGAACATGCTCAGGCCACGCGGGCATCTGCACGACACAAGGCAATCGAGGCGCTGCAGCGGGTGCAGATTCGTAACCCCGAGGAGCGGTATCACGCCTATCCCTTCGAACTGTCTGGCGGGATGTGCCAGCGGATCGTTATCGCCATGGCCTTGGCCTGCAAGCCGCAGATTTTAATCGCCGATGAGCCCACCACGGGGCTTGACGTCACCACCCAGCGAACTGTCATGGACCTCATTCGGGATCTCACCCGAGAAAGTGGCATGGCCTCTATTCTGATCACCCATGATCTTGGCCTCGCGGGAGAGTACTGCGACACGATTGTGGTGATGGAGCGCGGCCTCGTGGTCGAAACCGGTCAGGCCGAAGACCTCTTCTTGCGGCCACAGCACCCCTACACACGCAAGCTGGTGAAGGCAACGCCGCATCATGCGCAGAGTCTTCGAGAACTGCTGCCCGACGACGGGGCGTCACGGCCCGAGGAGGTGCCCGCCTCAGACAGTACATCGAAGAAAGCGGTTCCTTTGCTCGATGTGGTCGATCTGGTCAAGTCGTTTCCTCGGGCGCGAGGCCTTCGCGACTGGCTACACCGCAGAGATCCCGCCCCCTTTCTCGCTGTCGACCGAATCCGATTTCAGGTATTTCCTGGCGAGAGTGTGGGGCTGGTCGGAGAGTCTGGCTGCGGCAAGTCCACTACCTCGGCCATGATTTCCCGACTGCTCGAGCCTACCAACGGCAGCATCTGGTTTAAGGGCAAAGACCTGAGCCTCATACGCAGCGACCAGTTCACGCAGTCTCCGATGCGAGCACAGATACAGATGGTCTTCCAAGACCCCACCGAGAGCCTGAACCCCCGGGAAACGGCAGCGCAGTCTATCGCGGACCCCCTCATCCATCTACTAAACCTCTCATCGCGTGATCAGATTCGCACGGAGGTGCGAAAGCTCGCCGAGCAGGTAGGGCTTGAGCCAGAGCTCCTCAGCCGACTTCCTCACCAGTTGTCGGGCGGGCAAAAGGCCCGGGTGGGGATCGCCCGAGCCCTGGCGAGCCGACCGGAGCTGCTAATCCTGGATGAGCCTACTGCCGCGCTCGACGTGTCTGTTCAGGCGGTCGTACTCAACCTGCTTGCAGACCTCAAGGCACGTCTTGGCATGTCCTATCTGTTTGTCAGCCATGACCTCGAAGTCGTGCGCCTGCTCTGTGAACGGGTGATCGTCATGCAGTCGGGTCGTATTGTCGAGTCTGGCCCCACGAGTCATGTCTTTCGCGCGCCGCAACACGAGTACACCAAGACACTGCTCGCGGCCGCGCCACGTTTTCTCGAACACACAACAAAATGAAGAATCTCCACACAATTACAGATCTCTTGTCTGCCTATGCCGCAGGGCTTTCTGTTCACGCACATATTCGCGAGCGATGGGACAGACTCAGTGCTCTGGGCGTTGGTCCCCATGGCGATACAGCCATTATTTTCATTCCGAGCTGGGAGCAGGTTGCGGCGCAGCTTGACCGGCTTGCAGGCCATAGCCCCAAGAGCCTCCCCTTATTTGGGGTTCCCTTTGCCATCAAAGACAACATCGATGTTGATGGCTGGCCTACTACTGCGGCCTGCCCTTCGTATCGCTTCATCCCACAAGAGACGGCAACGGTTGTTACCCAGCTTCAGGAAGCAGGGGCCATCCTACTTGCGAAGACTAATCTCGATCAGTTCGCCACAGGCCTTGTAGGAACCCGCTCGCCCTATGGTGCGGTTCCCAACCCATTCGACCCGGACTACATTAGCGGTGGCTCCAGTTCTGGATCTGCCTCGGTGGTCTCCCGTGGCTTTGTGTCTTTTGCGCTTGGTACCGACACCGCAGGATCCGGGCGGATACCAGCCGGGTTCTGTAACCTTGTAGGAACCAAGCCAACACCAGGACTGGTAAGCACGCAGGGGGTTCTTCCTGCCTGTAGGACGCTCGATGTCGTCTCCTTTTTTACCCTCACAGTACAAGACGCTGCCCGGGTGCTCAGCGTAGCCCAGACACCAGAGGCTACGAGAACCAAGGAGCCACAGTTTCACGCAGCCCCGGCAAGCCCACGACTTGCTATGCCCAGCCCCCTGCGCATCGGCGTACCGAAGGTACCGATTCTTGCTACCCATGACTACCAACAGGCATACGCAGAAGCGCTCACAAGGGCGAAGACACTCGGCTGGCAGGTCATTCCGATCGACATGTCACCGCTGCACGAGACTGCCGCGCTTCTATACGACGGGCCTTGGGTGGCTGAACGCTACAGTGTCATCAGGCCACTAATCGACGAAAAACGTTTAGATCTAGACCCTACCGTTTCTGCGATCGTGCATAAGGGGGCACAATTTTCTGCGCAACAGACCTTTGAGGCGCAGTACCGACTGCGGGAGCTTGCGGTCTCGGCAGCGCAAATTTTCTCTGATGTAGACCTTCTATTTCTCCCCACAGCCCCAGAACACCCCAGCCTGCAGCGATTACGCGAAGCACCAATTGCTGCCAACGCCGCGCTCGGTGTGTACACCAACTTTGTCAACCTAATCGGATGGTCTGCCTTAGCACTGCCTGCCTCTTTTACTGCGCAGGGACTCCCCTTTGGGATCACCCTGGTAGCCCCCGGTGGCCACGACTACGCTCTGCTAGAGATTGGCCAAGACTGGCAGCGCCTCGCCCATTGCCCACTTGGCCGGCATCTTCAAGACGCTGCCCTCGATGAGCCAGAAAGCATCACGAATCTATGGGGCCCCTCCACAGGGACGATTCCTATTGCCATGGTCGGAGCGCACCTCAAAGGTATGCCCCTGCACTGGCAGGTCGAGAAAGCGGGGGCCAGACTGCGCAGTAGATGCCAGACCGCAGCGCATTACGCGCTGTATGCGCTTCGACACACGGCACCACCTAAGCCCGGCCTTAAGAGGCTTACGCGGGGCGGTGCGGCCATTGCTGTAGAGGTCTACGACTTTCCACTAGGCTCGGTCGGTACGTTTCTCTCTCAGATTCCCCATCCACTCGGACTTGGAAACATAGAGCTCAGCGACGGGAGTTGGGTGAAGGGGTTTATCTGCGAGCCCATCGCGCTCGACGACGCTATGGAAATCACCCATTTCGGCGGCTGGCGGTCTTTCGTAGAGTCTGGCTCTACAATCTGAGCAACGCGCTATGCCCAAACTTCTTAGAATTCCTCCCGCTGGCGAGTCGCTGGCTGATCAGGCCTATCTCAGCCTCAAGGAGAGAATCTTCGATTTTGGTTTTATGCCAGGCGACCGGCTCTCTGAATCCGAGCTTGCCGAGTCTCTTGGGCTCAGCAGAACTCCCTTGCGGCAGGCCCTTCAGCGCCTACAGCATGAGGGCTTTGTAGAGGCACAGCCCAAGGTGGGATGGATGATTCCTCCCCTTCGATTCGACCGGTTAGACGCCCTGTACGACTTTCGTATTCTTCTAGAGGGCTTTGCAGCTCGCGTCATCTGTCTCATGGAAGGCCCACGGCCGGGCCTGGCAACGCTTTCTAAGATCTGGCGCGTAAAACCCGCAGAAAGACTAAAAGATGCGAAACAGGTCGGAATCCTTGACGAGTCATTTCACCAGGAACTGGTCGTCATCGCGGGCAATTCGGAAATTACCAAGACCCATAAAGAAATCACTGAGAAGATCCGAATCGTTAGACGTCTCGATTTCACCAAGGCGCATAGGATCGACGCGACCTATACCGAGCATGGCCTTATCGTAAAAGCACTTGAGGCAAGACGCAGCGAGGAGGCACAGCGACTGCTATCGGCCCATATCGAACAGAGCAAAATCGAGGTGCGAAAGATAACCCTCGATATGCTCTACCGGGCCCGTGAGGCGCAGAACGTCGTGTTGTAGCCCAACAGTCTGCTAAGGTCTAGGCCGTATACGCCGCTTCGGAACTACGCCTCGACCCCCAGGCTCGCCAGATACTCGTCGTAGCTACCCTTAAAGTCGGTTACCTTTCCATCGCCATGCATGGCCCAAATACGGTTAGCCACTGCATTGACGAACTCGCGGTCGTGCGAGACGACAAAGAGCGTGCCGGGATACTTTTCAAGCGCCAGCTGCAGCGACTCAATCGACTCCATATCAAGATGATTGGTGGGCTCATCTAACAGCAGCACGTTGGCCCGCTCCAACATCAGGCGCCCAAAGCTCATACGGTGCTTCTCGCCGCCCGAGAGCACCTTGACTGGCTTGTGCACCTCATCGCCCGAAAAAAGCAGTCGGCCTAATATCGAGCGCAAGGCCTGGTCATCGTCACCCTCTTGGGCATAGGCGCGCAGCCAGGTGGTGAGCGTTGTGTCCTGCTCAAACTGCGGGTAGACATCCTGGGCCATATAGCCAATCTGAGCGTTCTCAGCCCACTTCACGAGGCCCGCATCAACATCGATACCGCCGCGCTCTGCACCCACCAGGGCCTTCACCAGGGTGGACTTCCCCGCGCCGTTGGGGCCCACAATCGCAATCTTCTCACCGGCCTCCACCATTAAAGAGACCTTATCGAGCACCTTCTGTCCGTCATAGGCCTTGGCAACACTCTGCAGGTGCACGGCCTGCCGAAAGAGCTGCTTGGTCTGTTCAAACCGAATGAAGGGATTCTGCCGGGAAGACGGTCGTACCTCCACGGCCTCTGCCTGAATCTTCTCAATCAACCGACGCCGCGAGGTGGCCTGCTTGGCCTTACTCTTGTTGGCTGCAAACCGACGCACAAACTCCTGCAACTCAGTCACGCGCTCTTTACTCTTGGCATTAGCAGTCATGAGCCGCGCGCGCGATTCGGTGGAGGCGAGCATGTAATCGTCGTAATTCCCCGGATAGATACGAATCTCGCCATAGTCGACATCGGCCATATGGGTGCAGACAGAATTCAAGAAATGTCGGTCGTGCGAGATGATGATCATCGTGCAGTCGCGGTCATTTAAGAGATCCTCAAGCCACCGAATGGTGTCGATATCGAGGTTGTTGGTAGGTTCATCGAGTAACAGCACATCGGGGTTACTAAACAGGGCCTGGGCCAGCAGCACACGCAGCTTCCAGCCCGGGGCAATCTCGCGCATCGGCCCGCTGTGCTGCTCGGTGGGGATGCCCGCGCCCAGCAGCAATTCCCCCGCACGGGCCTCGGCCGTATAGCCGTCGTATTCGGCAAACTTGGCTTCAAGATCGGCCGCCTTCATGTAGTCGTCTTCGGTGGCCTCTGGATTTGCATAGATGGCGTCACGTTCGGTCATGGCGGCCCACATCTCTTCATGGCCCATCATCACCACATCAAGTACCCGTACGTCTTCATAGGCAAACTGGTCTTGGCGCAGCTTACCGAGCCGCACACTCAGCTCCTTCATGACTTCACCATTGGTCTGCTCGAGGTCACCCCCGAGAATCTTCATGAAGGTGGACTTACCGCAACCGTTTGCTCCAATCAGTCCGTAACGATTACGGTCGGTGAACTTGACCGAGACATTCTCAAACAAGGGCTTCGCCCCAAATTGCATGGTGATATTGGCGGTCGATAACATCGTAAAAAAATCCGTTCGGAAAAAAAGGTTTACGCCTGGCGTACCCAGTCAAAGGCATTACGGAACATGAGCATCCAGGGCGAATCATCGCCCAGCGCACGACACTGCTCAGGTAGCCACGAGAGCTGCACATTTCGAAAGACCCGCTCGGGATGCGGCATGAGAATCGTGATGCGGCCATCGGCGTTACAAAACCCGGTGAGCCCGCCCGGGGAGCCGTTGGGGTTACTGGGATACTGCGTCGCGGGCTGGCCCTTGGCATCGACATACCGCAGCGTCGCAGAAAGCCCCTCAGGCGGCGTGGATCGGCCAACCCACTCCGCACGGCCCTCGCCGTGCGAGACCACCACCGGCAGTCGTGCCCCCGCCATGCCTTGAAAGAAGAGAGAGGGCGAGTCGAGCACTTCCACACTCGACAGACGGGCCTCAAACTGCTCCGACTCATTACGGACAAACCGCGGCCAGGCCTCGGCCCCTGGAATAACGGGCTTAAGGCTACTGACCATCTGGCAGCCATTACAGACCCCGAGCGCAAACCGGTCGGCGCGGGCGAGAAACTCTGCGAACTGGGCGCGCACCGCCTCTTTAAAGAGAATGGATTTCGCCCAGCCCTGCCCTGCACCCAAGACATCACCAAAAGAGAACCCGCCGCAGGCCGCAACACCCTGAAAGGCAGAGAGCGCAATACGTCCCTCTACCAGATCCGACATATGGACATCCCAGGCCTCAAACCCCGCCTGATGGAAGGCGGCTGCCATTTCCACCTGACCATTGACCCCCTGCTCGCGCAGAATGGCTACCTTCGGTGCCACACCCGTATGAATCGCCGGGACCGAAAGCATCGCATGCCGTGCGACCAGCGCCTCCGGCAGAACCGCAGACAGGGCGGGCTCGGTGGTATCGATACCCTCCACCGCCTGTCGGGCTAGTGCTGGCATGTCCCGACGCTCGGCGAATTGCGCACTGACCTCCGACCAGACCCGCTGCAGATGGCGTCGTGGCTTGGCATAAATGCACTTCGCATCGCGGTAGACCTCGATGGTGTCCCGTGCATTGAGCCCACCAATCTCATAGCTGTGTTTGTAGAGCCCATGGGTACGCAGCACGTCCATACATTCCGACCGTCGCGACTTCGGAATCTGTAAGACCACCCCGAGCTCTTCATTAAAAAGCGCCTTCAGCGTGAGCTCGTCACGCTGCACCGAGACCTGCTCGGGCCGAATCTTAAAGTCGCCCCAGTCGGCCGCCACGGGATCGATCGTGAGCAAGTCGATGTTTAAGGTCACCCCCATGCGAGCTGCAAAAGCCATCTCGCAGATGCAGGCCCAGAGGCCCCCATCCGATCGGTCGTGGTAGGCGAGCACGAGTCCCTCAATGGCCCGTAGATCGCGCAACGCCATGCAAAGCGCTTGTAACTTCTGGGGCTCTTCGATGTCGGGTGGCGCCCCACCAAAGACCCCCTGCGTCTGACAGAGAATCGATCCCCCCAGGCGCTGTCGGCCCGAGGCAAGATCGATCAGCACCAAGAGGCTGTCGCCTGTCGGCCCCTGCAGCATAGGTACAAAGGCCTTACGTACATCGGCCACGGGCGCCACGGCGGTGAGATTGAGCGACACCGGCGAGACCACCGCCTGCTGGCCACCAGCGCTCTGCGTCCACTGGGTACGCATGCTCAACGAGTCTTTGCCTACAGGAATCGAGAGCGACAGCGCGGGGCAGACCTCCATGGCCAAGGCCGCCACCGCTGCATAGAGCGCCGCATCTTGGCCCGGCTCCCCACAGGCGGCCATCCAGTTGGCACAGAGTTTCACCGAGGCCAGGTCATCGACGGGCGCCGCAAAGAGATTGGTGAGCGCCTCGCCCAAGGCCATACGTGCAGAGGCGGCCGCATCGACGACTGCCAGGGGGCTGCGCTCGCCTATGGCCATGGCCTGGCCGCCAAAACCCCGATAGTCCCAGAGGGTCAGGGCCATGTCAGCCACCGGGGTCTGCCAAGGCCCGACCATGGGATCACGGGCTGTGAGCCCCCCCACAGTACGGTCTGCAATGGTGATGAGGAATTCTTTACTGGCCACCGTAGGATGGGCCAAGACCGCCTCGGCGGCCACCTCCAGGGAAATGCTCGTGAGGTCGGGGTCTTCCGCGGGGGTCAGTACGGTCTCTACTACCCGATGCATCTTAGGCGGCTTGCCCAGCAGCACCGAGAGGGGCATATCCACCGGGGCAGGCGCTGCGTGGCCCACTTCGGACTGCAGCACCAGACGGTCTTCCTCCGTGGTCTGTCCAATCACCGCCCAGGGGCAGCGCTCACGCGCGCACAGGGCAGAAAAAACGGGCAAGGCCTCGGGGGCAATCGCCAGCACATAGCGCTCCTGCGACTCGTTACACCAGATTTCTGCGGGGGAGAGCCCGTCTTCGTCCACCGGCACATCGCCGAGTCGAAACACACCGCCCCGCCCGCCGCTGTGCACCAGCTCGGGAAAGGCGTTGGACAGCCCCCCGGCCCCCACATCGTGAATGGAGAAAATGGGATTGGTCTCACCAAGGGCCACGCAGGCATCGATCACTTCCTGGGCCCGACGCTGCATCTCCGGATTGCCACGTTGCACCGAGTTGAAATCCAGCTGCTCCTCGTTACTGCCCGTCTGCATCGATGAGGCTGCGCCCCCACCCACACCAATCCGCATACCTGGACCTCCGAGCTGAATCAAAACCGCGCCGACCGGGAGATCCTGCTTAAAACTCAAGGGCGCATGAATCACCCCCACGCCACCGGCCAACATAATCGGCTTGTGGTATCCCCAGCGCCGGCCAGCGTGTTCCAGGCCAAAGCTTCGGAAATACCCCAGGAGATTTGGGCGGCCAAACTCATTATTAAAAGCAGCCCCCCCCAACGGCCCATCGATCATGATCTGTACCGGACTCGCAATACGCGAGGGGCCATCAAACGGGGTGTCGAAGTCGAGTGTCGAGACCGTAAACCCCGTGAGGCCCGCGCGCGGCTCGGCCCCTCGGCCTGTGGCACCCTCATCACGGATCTCGCCGCCGGCACCGGTTGCCGCACCAGGAAACGGAGATATCGCGGTGGGATGGTTATGGGTCTCCGCCTTGAGTACGGTATGTAGGGCAAGGGTCGTTTCAGTGAAAGGCTGCGGCCCAGCACCCGCCCGAGGAATCAGCCGGTGCGCCAGCGCCCCAGTAAGAATGGCGGCGTTGTCGCTATAGGCCGAGACCGTGCCCTGCGGCGTGATGGCGTGGGTATGCCGAATCATCTGGAAAAGCGAGCGCTCTTTCTTCTGGCCATCTATAGTGAAGTCGGCATTAAAAATCTTGTGCCGACAATGCTCGGAATTGGCCTGGGCAAACATCAAGAGCTCAACATCGGTCGGGTCGCGGCCAAGACCCTGATAGGCCGCCACCAGATACGCGATCTCATCGGCCGACAGGGCAAGCCCCAGTTTTTGGTTGGCAGCGGTGAGGGCCGCATGGGCAGAGCCTTCTGTCTCTCCCAGACCAATCGTGGCCATGGGCTTTGGCGCCACCGGTGCAAAGAGGTCCAGCGGTGGGGCGCCAAAAAATACCGACTCGGTCATGCGGTCGTGCAAGGCAAGCGCCAGCGTCGGTAGCTGACTATCGTCGGTCTTCATCCCGCCAATGCGGTAACAGACACCCCGCTCCACCCGGGTCACTGCATGAAGCCCACAGTGTCGAAGAATCTCTGTGGCCTTCGACGACCAGGGCGAGCGCGTTCCGTGTCTTGGAAAGACCCAGACCACCGCTGCGTCGCGCGGCATCGGCGGGAGCGCGAGACCCGTGAGGTCGAGGAGTTGTGAGAGCGGCTCTACAAATGACGATGCACTGAGCAATGCACCGATCGAGGCCTGCCCATCGAAGCCAACTAGGTAGACGAACTGGGCCTCAAGCGACTTGACGCGGGAAGACGTCCGCTGCAGGGCAGACAGGCGTTGCGCCTTCCGAAAGCCAGAAAAAGCCTCAGCGCCCGGGAGGCAGATAACATCAGACATGCTTCGGATTATACGATTCGCCCCGCAAGCATCTGGATACGGCGGTTACAGCGCGCCGCTAAGGTGGCATCGTGGGTGACCACCAAGACCGTGGTGCGATGACGCGCCTGCAGCTCAAAGAAGAGCGACATCACCCGCTCCCCACTCACCGCATCGAGGCTGCCTGTAGGCTCATCGGCAAAGAGCAACGGCGGGTTCAACACAAAGGCCCGTGCAAGCGCCACCCGCTGCTGCTCCCCACCCGAGAGCGTCTTGGGGAAATGGGCCAGCCGAGACGACAGGCCCACCTGCGCCAGCATGTCCTTGGCCAAGGGGGCCGGATCGGCATGGCCCGAGAGCTCCAGCGGCAGCATGACGTTCTCGAGCGCGGTCAGCTGTGGCAGCAGCTGAAAAGACTGAAACACAAACCCCAGCCTGCCGCTGCGCCGCGCCGCCCGTTGCTCCTCAGACAGCGTGGAGATGACCTCCCCCTGCCAGATGACCTCGCCCGACGTTGGGGTATCGAGGCCTGCCAAGAGCCCCAAGAGGGTAGACTTTCCACAGCCGGAAGGCCCGAGAATCGCCAGGGAGTCACCCGGGTCTACCGAGAGGCTCACCGCCTGCAGTATCGTGAGTGGGGTGTCGCCGTCAGAGACCTGCTTGGTTACCGCGCGGGCCTCGATTGCCGGGGTTTGGGCTTCTCTGGGAGATCTTGCTGTAAGGTCATCAAGAGTTAGTTCAGTCACAAAAAAGGATTCCTCGTCATGCAGGTCAGAAGGAGATGGTTCTCGTTGTTATGCGGGCTCGCCGCTATTGTCTCCTATCCGTTCATCAATACCCTTACAGCCAACGCGCACGCGGCCAGCCCGAATCTGCTGGTCTATGGCGATAGCCTGTCCGCAGCCTATGGGCTGAACCGCGAGCAGGGATGGGCCTGGCTGCTGCAACAACGCCTTAGCCAGCAGGGGCTACCGATTCGGGTGGAGAATCGCAGCCTGTCAGGCGAGACCACCCACGGCGGGCTGCAACGCTTCGAGCGCGTCTTGGCCCAGACCAGACCGCGATGGGTGATCCTGCAGCTTGGCGCCAACGATGGCCTACGGGGCCTGTCGTTGCAGCAGGCCGAAAAGAATCTTCGCGACATGATCCGCATGAGTAAGACCGCGGGGGCCCAGGTGGTGCTGGTGGGCATTACCATGCCGCCGAACTACGGGCAGGCCTTCACCCAAAAATTCGAACAAATCTACGGACGCCTGCAGCGCCAAGAAAAAGTGCCCCTGGTGCCGCTGCTGATTCAGGGCTTTGCCGAAGATCTCGGCTACTTTCAGGCTGACCAGATCCACCCCAATGCCCAGGCGCAGCCAATCATGCTAGACAATGTCTGGAAAGTGCTGTCTCCCTTGTTAACACGGCGCAGCTAATCGTCTCGCACACAAATACGGCATCGTTATGTTCACAACCCCACAGCAGATCCTCGCAACCGCCTTCTTTGCCTGGGCGCTCGGCCTGCCCATCGCTGGCCCTGAACGCACGAGCACCCGCTCGGCAGAGGCGCTGGAATTCTCCGACATCGCCAAAGAGGGGGAACTGCGATACCTGGCCAGCCACCCCGAGCCCCACACCTATCGGTATGAGTCACATGTGCGCATCAGCCCCGATAGTCTGCAGACGGGGCTCGTACAGCTCTCCACCTGCCACTATCAGCTCGACCCGATTCGCAAGGTAGTGATCGCCTTCAATAAAGACAGGCTGCGCACACTGAAGGTGGTGAAGGCCGAGGGCATTGAGAAGGTGGAGGTCGATCGGCACCTGGTGGTGTTAACGCAGGTGGCCCGTGGGGCATCGATCTGTATCGACCTCGATTCACAGGCCTTAGACCCCATTGACCAGAACTCCTGGCGCCTGCAGGCTGGGCCGCTCATGCGACGCTACCTGGACGGCTACCTGCCTATGAGTGCCGACCTGCACGTCTATTGGACTGAAGGCCTCTTACGCGTTCAGGAAACAGACCCGCAGCCGCAGCCTGGGGTGGTAATTAAAGAGTCGCCCAGCGGCGCGCAGATGCAACTCATTTTTGCCGGGCGGTTTAAAGGCTCGATTGTTCTAGCGAAACGACCTTAGTTTTTGTATTTGTAGTATGCATCGTTGAGGTAGCGACCCGCGTGCTCGATTTCCTCTTCAAACCAGCCTGCACGGCTGCGGCTGGCGCAGACCTCAATCATAGTCTTCACCTGTGAAGCGGTCTGCATCTTACGAAAGTCTTCAGAATAGATTTCCGCGCCCTTGCCGTTGGGCATCATGGAGTTGTGGCAGGCGGCGCAGCTCTTATCGTGCAGTGCCTTACCCGTAGGAAGATGGCCCTTGGGAAAAGGGTTGGCCTGCACCCTACTGGCCATCAGGCCCGTGACAAAAAGCACCACCACAAAGGCCCACCACCGCGCCATGCCCATCTTGCTGTCTCCTCAGGTATCTAAAACCCAAGCGCGATCATAGGCTAAAGCGAGATTCCGGGATTTCCCTTCATCCCAATCAGCCTGGGGGTATTGATCTTGAGCGCGGGCACCGTCTTCTTGTCCTTGAGCCATTTTTCGACCACATCCCAGATCGGCTCGCCGGAGGCCCCCTCGGCCACAGGCGCCCAACCCGCAACCTTATAAATCTTGTTCGCCTCGATGGACTTACCTTTCAGGCGCATATCCTGAATGCGGTTACCCATCTTCTCCAGCGGCGCACAGGCGTACGCAAGCCCGCCGACCCGCACCATATCTCCCCCCTGCTGATAGTAGGGGTCTGGGTTAAAGAGGTTGTCACAGACGTCTTCGAGAATGGTCTTGATCATCGCGCCCGACATTTCTGTGAGGGTACTGAAGGAATAGGTTGTGGCGGTCTGATCCATCACATGCTCACGGGTAATGGACTGACCTGGCAGTAGTGATGTGCCCCAACGAAAACCAGGTGAGAAGGCAATGTCGGCCCCCTTGACATCGATCATGGCATCGACCAAAAGTTGATCAAAGCTGCCATTGAAGTTGCCCCGCCGATAGAGCGTGCCCTCGGTGACTGCGAGCACCTCTTCAAGCTTGGCCTTGTATGGCCCCCGCACCTTATCGATAAGGGCCTGCATCTCTTTATCTGCAGGCAGCAGATTGGCAAAAACAGGAAGTAGCTTGTAACGGAAATCTGCCACCTTCCCATTCTTCACATCGAAGTCCAGCACCCCGAGAAACTTGGTGTTCGACCCTGCGTTGGTGACCAGGGTGACACCGCCAGCGTTCTTTACCTTGACAGGCTGCGGGACACCGTCGTGGGTATGGCCGCCTAGAATGGCATCGATGCCCCGAACGCGGGAGGCCATCTTCAGGTCGACGTCCATGCCATTGTGAGAAATCACCACCACCACCTGGGCGCCTTTGGCGCGGCATTCGTCGACCACCTTCTGCATGTTTTCGTCTTGAATACCAAACGTCCAGTCGGGTACGAAATACCGAGGATTCGCAATCGGCGTGTAGGGAAAGGCCTGACCAATCACTGCCACCGGAATGCCGTTTTGTTGACGAATGACATAAGGCTTAAACACCGGATCGCCAAAGTCGTTGGTCTTCACATTCTGCGCGAGAAAGTCGATCTTGCCTGCGAAATCTTTCTCGACGATCTCCGTGACACGGTCGGCGCCATAGGTGAACTCCCAGTGCGCGGCCATCATGTCCACACCCAGAAGCTTCGTGGCATCGACCATGTCTTGGCCCTTCGTCCAGAGCGCTGTGGCCGACCCCTGCCAGGTATCTCCGCCATCCAGTAGGAAAGCCTGTGGACGACTGGCCTTCATCATCTTCACGAGGGTAGCCATATGGGCAAAGCCCCCCACCTTGCCGTAGGTACGGGCTGCCTTTTCAAAATCAAGATAGGTATAGGCATGGGCCAAGGCGGAATTGGCGGACACATTGAAGTGCTTCAGCAGTGACTGGCCCACGAAGTGCGGGGGACGGCCGAGCATTTCCCCTAAGCCGAGATTGACATTGGGCTCACGGAAATAGACGGGAAGGAGCTGCGCATGGCAGTCGGTAAAGTGCAAGAAACTGACGTTGCCGAACTTCGGTAACTGGTACAGCTCTGCGCCTTTACCGGCTTTGGCATTGGCGTCCTGCCAGGTAGAGAATAAGCCGCTTGCCGAGGCGGCCGCCATCACACCCAGAAACTCCCGACGATTCAAGCTCATGGTCTTCTCACCCTTTTTCCGACTAAAAAACTCTGTTTTTGTTTTTGAAATGCGAAGGCCCAGAGCCTAGCCCCTGGGCCTTCATGGACACAGCAAACTTACTGATTAATCGGAGACTTCGGATCGAGCAGCAAGGCCATTAGGTCTTTCATCTGGGCCTCTGTCAGCACACCTGCATGACCAAAACGCGGCATATTGGTACAGGCGTTATAGGCCTTGGCGTTATAAATCTTGCCCCAGGTGTACTTCACCACCGCCTCCGAATTACCACGCAGCTTGCCGTAGTTGTAGAGGCTTGGGCCTAGCGTGCCATAGGAGAGCTCTGTCTTGGAGATCTGGTGGCAGTTGTAGCAGTTGCCCCCGTTAGCCTCACCGGCCTTGTCGCTGTAGGTGCTGCCACGACCGCTCTGGGCGACAGCCTCACCCTTCTTCCAATCGCCAAAATACTGACCATCCGCGGGCCATTTAATGGTCTTCATATTGGCCTCTTCGACCCGCTTGCGGCTTTCTGCGTCGAGGTCTTTACCCACGGTCTCTGCCGCCGAGCAGGCGATATTGATCTCATCTTGCTTCAGGCGATCGACACCAGCGATACCCTTAGCTTTGAACGACTTGGTGATCATGTCGGCGGTCATCTTGTCGAGCTCTGCAGACGAGTAGCTCGCTGCACACCCGCCCAGTACGGCCAATGCACCAACTGCCAGCGCAATTCTTGTCATCTTCATGCGTCTACTCCTTTAGCGCTTAATCGTGGGGGCCAGTGACGGTACCCCGTTGCCATTGACGCCCATGTACATCGACAGGGCGATGCTCGTCTCGGAGCCAAACTGCAGCTCAGGGAAGCGCTGCTGACGGAAGCAGTCTTCTAGGCGCTTCTGCATGGGCCAGAGCTGGCTGTTGCTGACCCGATAGGCAGGCCATGACGTAAAGGCCTGACCGGCAGGCTCCTTTTTGGTGAGATTGGGGAGGCCTTGCAGGCGAATACGCTTGTTGTCTTCGGCATGGCAGGTGGCACAGGCAAAATCGTACGGGCCTGCACGGAAGAAGAAGGCGCGTTTACCGAGCTCATACATCTTCTTCTCTTCAGGATGGCCCTGCGGTACATTCACCGGCATACCCTTCGACTGGGTCGCGATATAGGTTACCAAGGCGACAATATTCTTGTGGTCGTCCCGGTTGTACTGCGAGACCTTGGGCGTAATGCCCTGGATCTTCTCGATACACCATGCAAGCCGCACCTCAAGATCCATTACCCGGCCTGCATCGGCAAAGTAGCGCGGTAATCCCACGTAGGCGCCCTTCACTACCCCCGGCCCCTGACCCAGGTCGCAGGCTTCCAGCGAGACGTTTTTGGGCCCCGCCTTTTTCTTCCAGAGCTCCTCGCCCTGCATCTCCCAGAGTTCCGCAGGATTGCCATCTTGCAAGAGCTCACGATAGCGATCGATACCCTTCTCGGTCGCAGATTTTTCTTCCAGTGCCATCGCGCCCGTCGACGCTAAAGCCGATAGCCCTAGGCCGACGGCCCAGGATGCCCATGTTTTTTTAATCATTGTGTGTCTCCAGTCGTTTGGTTGCTCAAACGCCTACCCAAAGGCGCAACAATTTCTTCTTACCGACTGCCACCACGTTACAGACGTCTAACGCGGTGGCTTCTGCAAAAACAGATCAAGCGATGGCGGCTTCGTCCGTCCGACTTTCGCCCTTGTTGTCTTTCCAGGTAACCGCAACCTTGTCGCCTGCCTTGGCCCCCTTGACCTTGAACTGCAGGTAGGGGTTCTTCGAAATCGCAGGACCCCACTGGGCGGTCATGACACTCTTGCCGTTATGCAGTGCGATGATCTCTTGAATAAACCAGGCAGGCACCAGTTGGCCATCAGACCCCTTGCGGGTTCCTGTTTCCATTTCGTGGGCCATCAACACCCGCACGTCTGCCACATCGCCCGCCATACGGGCACGAATACGCATTGGACTTGTCATCGTAAAACTCCTTTCAGTGTCTCGAATTCAATCTGGGAATCGCGTGGCCATTAGCCGCCGCAGCCACCCAGAGTGACCTTGATTTCTTTCTTGGCCATGAAGAACTTGCCGTCCGCCTTCACGAGGGCATAGACATCGGAGCTCTGGCCCATCTTCACCCGCATAGAGACGTCGGGATCGGCCGCCGGCGTGAACTCATAGAGGCCCGCCATCATGCTGGGGTTCTTCTCGATCATGACCGCCATCATTTCGGTCTTGGGCAGCTTGCTGGCCACGCCCACGGGCACCACGGCGCCGTTTTCGGCGATGTCGGGCGAGGTAATCGCGACATCGGCACTCTCGGCCGTGGCAGAGATACCCATGGCTTTCAAGGTGTCCGCTATGCTCTTGGTCTCAAACCATTCTTTCTTCCAGGCAGCCATCGCAGGGTTTGCCGCAAAAAAGCCCATCGAAGCCAGGGCGGTGTAGACAGCCGCGCCACCGCTGGCCTTTAAAACATCACGTCGATTCATACTCATGGAGATACTCCTTTCAATAAACAGTAAAAAATACTAGCGCGGTTTAGACGTATCTAATCCACGTGTAGGACCAATCGGGCGGTTCTGCTCGATCAGATTGCCATGGCTGTCCACGGCAGAGCCGGGCAGAAACGAGGTGACACGCACCTCCTTCTTGCAGTCTTTCATACAGGCCACGTTCTTCACATCGGGCTTACCCTTCACATCCCACAGCCCATGGTCTGCCGCCATGCCATTGCGGTTGGGCATGATCTTCTGCACCTCGGCAATATTCTTATCAGACAGAACAAAGTTCTCCGGCACGATTTCGCCGAGATTCAGAATGTAGGCCACCACTGCATAGACCTCGTCTGGCTTGAGGGTCTTGGGGTTCGTCCAGGGCATAGCCCGGTTGATGTAGTCCCAGAGCGTGGACACCGTGGCAACCTTCATGAGCGTTGTTCGCTGCGGGAAGTCTTCCCGGGCAAGGTTGGCAACCCGGCCCGTTTTCATATCTTGCTTGGAGGTACCGCCTGCGATGGGGGTGAAGACATCGGTGCTCTCTCCAAAGACACCATGGCACGAGGCGCACTGGGCCTCCCAGATGTCTTGACCCTTCGCCACGGAACCCGAGCCAGGGGGCAGGCCTTTGAAATCGGGGCGAACATCGATATCCCAGGCCTTAATCTCCGCGGGCGTAGCCGTGCGGCCAACCCCTTCAAACTTGCCGGCGGCCATAGCCGACCCCATGACAGAGGCCGACAGAAACACACCCAGACCCGCCCGCACCAGAACGCGCGGTGTTACTGCATTAACCCACTTGGACATTGCTGACCTCCCCCGACTCGGCGATGCGCCAAGACTGAATCATGTTGTTGTGATAAATCGAGCGTGTGCCCCGCACGGCGCGCAGCTGATGCACCGTAGGCTGCACATAGTTGGTGTCGTCGATGCACCGCGACTGGAGAATGGCCGGTTTGCCATTCCAGGCCCAGTCGATGTTAAAGCGGGTGAAGGCCTTGGTCAGAATAGGCGTCTCTAAGCGGGCGGTACGCCAATTGATACCGCCATCGGTGGAGACATCTACGCGCTTAATCTTGCCCCGACCAGACCAGGCAAGCCCGGTAATGTTGTAGAAGCCTTTGTCGAGCAGAATCTGTCCGCCAGAGGGCGAGGTTATGACCGACTTGGCCTCCTGGATGCCCGTGTACTGGCGGTGGGTGCCATCGGGCATAAGGTCGACATAGTGAATGGCCTCGTCTTTGGTGGCCCATTTCTCATCGCCCACCTCGATACGACGTAGCCACTTGACCCAGGACACGCCTTGAATTCCAGGTACCACCAGGCGCAAGGGATAGCCATTCTCGGGGCGGAGCATCTCCCCGTTCATGCCGTAGGCCACGATGACATCGTCTAGTGCGCGGTCGATAGGAATCGTACGGGTCATGCCCGAACCATCGGCGCCTTCAGCCAGAATGTACTTACCGTTTCTCTTGTCGTAGCCCGCATCTTCGAGCAGCACCGAGAGCGGCACACCGGTAAATTCGGAGCAGGAGATCATGCCGTGGGTGTATTGCACCGTAGGCACTGCCACATTGCCCCATTCCATGGCCGTGTTGGCGCCGCACTCAATGAAGTGCATGCGCGATACCGAGGGCAGACGCATGAGGTCGTCCATGGTGTAGACCTTCGGGGTCTTCACCATGCCGTTAATCATCAGGCGATGTTTAGAAGGGTCGATGTCCCACCAGCCCTGGTGATGGCGCTCAAAATGCAGCCCACTGGGCGTGAGGATGCCAAAGGTTCCCTGAAGCGGCGTGAAGGCCACTGAGGCAGCAGACACCCTCGTGAGGCCTGGGCTCTCGCGGCGCTGCAGGCCTTTTTCGAATTGGGAGGGCACACCATAGCCGTTAGCAGCTACGGGCATACCGAGGCCGACGGAATGGGCAGGCAGTTCAAGAATATTGGGGTCACCGGCACCAGAGACCGGGTTAGAAGCAGCACGTGCGGCACCTGCCACCGTGAGACCTGCGCCGGCTGCCGTCGCCGCAGATGCAGCCAAGAACTTACGGCGCATCTGCACCGGTTCTTTGACATCTTCCTTCGCTAAGAAATTTTCGGGTGCCTTTATGAGGCGCCCAAGCCGAGTACTGAGCGTTGTCACATCCCTCTCCTAAAAAAACAAATTCTTTTTCTTTTTGTACTGCCGCCTGCATAGACCAGGCGTACCCCAAAACTACCCCTACACTCCACCCACTAAGAACCCGCCACTACTCTAATGCCCCCGCTAGACGCACACAGACAGACCGACAGAGATCGGTAAGGAGTGCATCGCAGACCTTGTAGAAAACAAATGTGCCCTGACGCCTGCGACTCAGTACCCCCGCCCGATACAACATGGTGAGATGCCGTGACGCATTGGGCTGTGGTAGTCCGGTGATGGCCACCACGTCTTGCACCGAGCGCTCCTGCGAGCAGACGGCCTGCACTATGCGCAGCCGCGCGGGCTCCGAAAGAAGCGCAAAATACTGGGCGGCGCGCTCGAAAATGAATTCCACCTCTGCGGCATCATGCGAGAGACCGTGAGCGAAATCGTTGTGGTCGGCCGCTTTGGGCACAGGCGATACGAGTGTCTTTGTCATGGGAAATGAACATATTCTTTTACAAGCATATAGTCAAGAACAAGTAATGACGCGGCGCACAACTCCTCTTTTGGCCTATGTCCCCTGACGCCCCACCGCCACCCCTCCTGGCCCCCGCAGCCCTGCCGAAGGTACTGACGCAGGCCCAGAAGGCCAGAGACCGGGCCGTTGCCATCATGGTGAGCAGCGCCCACTGCCCCTGGTGCGGCCTGGTCATTCAGGAGCAGCTGATCCCCCGTGTTCGCAGCCCGTCCGGACCAAAACTTGATGTGGTGGTCTTCGATCTCGCCGACACCCAACTGATTAGGCTCTCCCCCCCAGGCAACAGCCCGCTGCAATTCAGCCCCCAGGCCTGGGCCCAGACCCATGGCTATCGGGTGGCCCCTACGCTGGTGATGGTGGGCAGCGCCTGTCAGCCACTTTTCGCGCCCCTGGTGGGATACAGTTCACGAGATTTCTATGGCGCCTACCTCGATGACCAGGTCGAACGCGCCCAACGCTATTGGTCCCAACAGGTATGAATCCACTGCCTTCTTCCCACGAACACAGTCAGCGCCACATCCTTCATGAAGAGGTGCATGCCCGCCCGCCCATCGCCCTCTGGCCGGAGGAACGGGTCTGCAGCCAGGCCTTCTTACTCACCGAGCCCTCGCATCGCGCCAACCAGAAGGCCTTTATTGAGTCGCTGACCAAGGCGCTGCAGACCGAGACACACCCCGTACACGGTCAGAACTTCCGGGTCTTAGAGCTCCTGCCCGAGCCGCGCCGCCTGCTCCTGAAATGGGAGCTGCATGGGGAGTTCTCCACGCTCACGGTCTACGAGCAGGGCACCCCAGAGATCGCACCCGACTGGACAGCGCCACGACAGACCATACTCAACCGCCTGCGGTCTCGGCTCATGGACCTGGGTCTAACCATGCCCGGGGCCGACTTTGGCGAGCGCATCTCTGCGGTGGATATCGCGATTCGTCGGGCCGACCCAGAAGAAGATGCGGCCATCTATGCCCCCCTCTTTTCTGGCAACACGCTGGTAGGTGCCTCGATTCTCACCTCAGGCAAGGCCCAGGTCTGGACAGACTTTCAGTTCGATGCCATGGGCTTTATCCGCTTTCTCGTCAACCACCAGGGCATGGGATCGCGCCAGGCGGGACGGGTCGTACAACGACTGGTCGATATCGACACCTACCGCATGATGTCGATGCTCGCCCTGCCCCGCGCCAAAAGCCTATCGGAGCCTCTGCGTAAGGCAGAAGACGAACTCGCGGGCCTCTCGGGGCAGATCGCCCTGGCGGAATCAGCCCCCATGGAGCAGCTGCAGTCGATGGGCGCCTCGGGCGAAACCTTGGGCCATGACGGGAAGGCAGGGCTGCCTGACCACGAGGGTCTGCTCAAAGGCGTGTCGCTTCTCGCGGCACGCGT
>JBDLQX010000038.1:0-14644 GCA_039800345.1 Pseudomonadota bacterium
TGCATAAGTTGCGGAAACGGCAACCGTCCGCCCCCCGCATCCGGCGCGGCCTGTTTCAAGGCAAGCTGGGTAAGCCGCCCTAGGGTGTCGCCCGGTTGAACAGTAAGCTTCATACCAGGGGGTGGAAGCAGGCTCTATGCCAGCTGGCGCAAAGCCGTCATCTCTCTGGCACGGACCCTGCTAGGCCTTGGGCATGAAAACGTCCTTCCATTTCTTTTATCGCCCGTCCCGCCTTGGGTCTCATGCTGTAACCGTGTCGCTCGCGGTTCTACTCACGGGCGCACCACTACTGGCAGACTCCGCAAGCCCCCGGGTGTCGCCTGCGGGCCCCCCGACATCCATCGACTTTGCCTGGCTTGAGCAGGAGGCGCGCCAATGGGTCGCCGGCCAGGAAGGCGTTCAGGCCGACGCGGTGGAGTTTCTCGCCCTCGACAAGCGCATCACCGCAAGCCCTTGCACAGAACCCCTAGCAATAGACAAGCCCTTCGGGGGCAGTAAAACCCTACGGGTACGCTGCCTGTCTGGAAACTGGCAGGTGTTTCTGCAGCGGGCCGATGGGGGCAGGCCAAAGGCCGCCAATGAAAAGGCGCCTTCCTCCGCAGAGTGGTCAGGCAAAGGGATGTTCGTACAGACCCAGCAGGGCAAGGTGGTCGTACGGTCGGAATCTACGGCCAGTCGCGTGCCGACTGATCGCGCCGAGGAAAAGACCAGTCGCGTAGCGCCCAGGGCAGAGTCTACCCAGATGGTGGTGGTGGCTAAGCAGAACCTGGTGGCGGGCCAAGCGCTAGAGCCAGGGGCCTTTGCGCTCGAGAAGCGCGTGATCGAAGGCAACCCGAGTAACTTCTTTTTGCAGCCAGACGGGCTGGAGTTTTCGGAACTCATGCGCGACGTGAAAGCAGGCGAGCCGATTCGGCAGCGGGATTTAAAGAAGGCCTTGTTAGTAAAACGTAATCATGTGGTTCAGTACATGGTTTCCAGTACTCCCGGACTACAAATCACGGTACAGTTGCAGTCGATGGATGATGGTCGGATTGGTGACCAGATCCGCCTGAAAAACCTAGACTCTGGTAAGGTGATGTCGGGGCTTGTCGTGGGGCGAAACATGGCAAGAAGTCTTTAAAATCAGCCCTTAACGCCTCGTAAGTGAAAGTTTTAATAAATTTACAAAAATTCCAAAAAAGGCACTAAAGTTTTCGGCGACCATGACGATTTCATCAGTGAGTAGAGTTGGATTACCCCTGTGAAATTCGTAACTTAATGTTTTTTAAGGAAAATTAAAATGACCGATGCCATCAACAGCGCAAACCGTGCGGCTCGAGTCGACCTTTTGGCCGAGACTGCCCGCCTCAAAAAGGCCGAGGAATCGGAAAAGTTCCGTAAGGCGCAAGTGCCCACTTCGGAGTCCGTAAAGCCTGCAACAAACGAAGTTCAGCTGAGCAACGTGTCCTCCCAGGCCTTGCGCGGCCCTGATTACGACGAGCAACGCGTAGAGCAGATTAAGCAGGCCATCCGTGATGGCAACTACCCCTTAGATGCGCGCCGCATTGCCGAGAGCTTTGCCGCACTCGAAAAACTCATCTAACGCGTGTCGAGCCCAGCCGATCGGTCTGCTGCACTGCGCCTCGCTGCCCTTCTAGACGAAGAGTTCGAGGCGCTTAAGCAACAAGATCTTGATCGGTTTGAGGCGCTGCAGCCAGAAAAACTCGACCTCCTTCGGCGACTGGGCTCGATTAGCCCACCTCAGCCTACCCCCAGCGGAGACTTCGGTGCCGACTGGCTTCAATTCCAAGACTTGGTTATTGATTGTCGGGACCGCCACCGTCGCAATAGCATTCTCATTCAGCGTAAGCTTGATGCCATTCGGGCAGCCCTAAAGACATTACAGGGTGCTGACCCCACCAGTTCTGTCGAGGTCTACGACCGGCTCGGCCGCATCGCCACAGGCAAGAAAAAAAGCAGTTATACCGACGCGTAGCCTACTCCCCACTTCTTTAGCATGCACAGAGTATCGTACAAGTAGTGCCGGGCTTTAGGGCCACCGGGCCTCAGGGCCCTGAAAGACCCCGGCAAGATTCGTCAGCCCGCCTTCTCATCCCCCGGCGTCATGCCCTTGAGCCAGTAGGCCCAAGACAGAATGACAGCCACGGCCGCGTAGAGATGCTCAGGGATTTCTTGGTCGACTTCGAGCTTGTATAAAAGCGCCAGCAGCTGGGGGTCTTGGGCAATATAAACCCCCTGACGCTGCGCCTCTTGAATAATGGCCTGGGCAACCTCTTCGCTGCCTTTGGCCACCACCACGGGTGCGCGGTGCTGGCCGTACTCCAAGGCCACCGCTTCCATATTTCGTCTAAGCGTCATGCTAGGCCTGCCGATCGAACACCACGCCAGGCGCCTCGCCGATCACCGGCGAAGGCTCGGGCGGACGTCTGCCATGCACCACCACCAGGGTCTTTACCGATAGGCCTGCACCTTCCAATTCTTCCACCAACTCGGCCTTGGCCTTCTGGGCGCGGCCGGCCGTGTCTGCCCGGTCAGCCCACATCACGAGGTCAAGCGAACGATTGGGGCTCACCACCGTCTTCATCCAGACCTCGCCAAGGTCTTGGCTCTGGGTGTGCAGGTTGAGGGTAAACGGCGGGTCAGGCTGCTCCTGGGTCTTGCTCGGCCGAAAGAATTGCACCAGCACCGGGTCGGCATCCTTAAAGGGAATGACAAAACCAAATGAAAGCTCACGCTGCGAGGCCGCTGCCAAGGCGTCTGCCTGCGACGACTCAATCTCACGCACCGCGGACTGCGTGGCCTGACGTAGCCCATCGACCATGCGTGGCGACTGCCCCATACGTAACAAGGCATCGCGCAGGGCCGCCTTCATGTCTCCGACCACCTGCTCACCACGGGCGAGTCGAGATTCGGTGAAAAGGCCCGAGGCACGCAGGGCGTTCTTCACGGCCTCGGGCGAGAGGCGCGCCATGGAGGCCCGCCCCTGCAGCAAAATGCCCAGCGGGCCCAGACCGCCTGCGGCCTGTAGGGTGCTCGTGATGCTCGCCAAGCCACCGGCGTTTGATAGCAATACCGCCAGCCCCGAAAGGTTGGCAGGCTGCGCAAAGAGACTTGACACCGAAGGCGATACCGCGGGCTGGGCAGCCGCTGCGGCCGCAGGAGTGGGCACCCCCACGCCAGCGGGCGTTCCGACAGGCGGCGGCACCTGCTTGAGCGCAAGACCCCCTTGGGGCGTGTCTACCAGCCGCAGCCAGAGGGCATCGCCCGGCTTGTATTTGGCCTGGGGGGCCATCTCAAGGGCCTTGCCATTAATCATCAACACAAGCGACTCGGCCCGCATCTCGACCACCGCGCGGACCACCTGGTTGGGGTTTAACGCAAGCTCTCGGCTGGTGGCCTCCGGCACGGGAATAAGCCGACCTTCCAAATAAATTGGAAGGATCTTTCCCCCTACCTGGGCAATGGCTTCGTTGCCGGTCAGCATAAGAAGAAGACTAGCCCCAGGGTCTCCTTACTGGCAAGAGGCCCCCGCTGGGGCTTCTTGTCGTGACTCTAAGGAAACCGCACCCAGCCGCGACGGGGATCGCTCGAGGACGTCGACTGGCCTGCCGCAGCAGAGGGCCCGGGGTAGACCGACTTTCCGGCAGCCGGTGAGGTGCTGGCTGTCGCGCCGCCACCACCCCCACCTGCAGCGGGGCGTGCCGCAGCAGACTGAAACTGCGGATGCTGGGCGGTAAGCGCCGCATGCAGTTCTGCCGGGTGGGGCAGCGATAACTGAGCGCCCGCCTTGAGCCGATTGTGGTTGCCGCCCACAAAGGCCTCGGGATTACGCTGCACAATGAGGCGGAAGACCGGCGCATCTTTATACGGATGGCTGCCATAGACCTGATGCACCACCTTTGCCAGTGTCTCGCCCGGCCGCACTGTGTGCAAATGACCCGCCCCCGCCATAGCGTTTTTCGGGTTCTGCGCCATGGCAGCGGTGCCTGCGCCCCCACCCGGCTGGGCCGCGTCGGTGCCATAGCCATTGCCGCTGCCCGCATTGCCCTCCATCAGGGTCTTTAAGGCACGGGCCGTATCGGGCATGGGCTGGGCAAGCACAGCCGACGCAGGCAGCGTGAATAATGCGGACAGGACGAGTTGGGTCGGGCGAGAGAGCTTCATGATCGGGCGATCCTTGAGAATGCGTCTGAATTAGAACGGGAGTCCAACCAGGGCGCCACTGCCTGAGGGCGCAGGCCCCGCCACGCGGCGCACGATGGCGCGATCTTCTTGCACCGACTCAACAACGGCAAGAGACAACGAGGCGGCAACCTCTGGCTGCAGAATGCGGGCGGGCACTTGGGCTGGTGCGGCGAGCAACACCTGACCACCTACCGTGAGCCCAAGACGACGGCCGCCATTAAGAAGGTATCTGCCTTCGGGCTGCCGCTCTAGCACGGAATACTCCGGAGCCACGCATCCCATACCGGTGCGCAGACCCTGCTGCAGAGACGCCAGGGCGCGCTGTGCCTGGGCAATATCGGAGACCACCGCACGGGGTGCGTCCAGATAACCCGTGCGCAGCTGCTGCATGGGCAATGCGATCGAACGCGAGAAGACCGTGGCGCCCGTCTGCCGATCACTCATCACGAGCACGATGCCCAGCGTTCCTAACTCTGGCGGCGCGGAGACAACACCCGCCTGCACCGCCACCTTGCGCAACCAGGCGGGCGGCGCCAGGCCCGGGGCCGACTCCTGCGCCGGCGATACCGAAGGCTCCGCGCGCTTACCCATATCCACCAGACGCACGGTGAGTTGATACGGCGCCGAATCCTCTAACCGCCCCAGCAGCCGCTGCTCATACAGGCTCTGCGGACGGATGGCCGCGGCGGCATACGGGCTCTGGCTAAAGGCCCAGCCTGTGTCCGCAGCGAAGATGGTGAGAAGTTCGGGGCCCAAGGTTTCGGCTAAGACGGCAAGCTGGGCCGTGCTGAAAAAACTGCCGCCGGGCTCTGCCTGCACTGAAAAGTAGGCGTGGCGTTTGTAGGGGCTTGCCTTGGGCGCACAGTCCTCGGCAGGGCTCGATGCCTGGAGGTCATCGACCTCCACCCGCGACTCGCCCAGATAGCGATTCACCCGAATGCCTCGTACTTTGGCATCGGATCGAAACTCGTTGGCCTCATGCAGCTGCCCCTGGGTATCGATCCAGGAAACCGTCTTCACCCGCACCTGGGCGCGACTGGCCGCCTCGATGAGTTCGGTACGAATGGCCGCGAGCTGGGCCTCGTAGTCAGGCAGCCCAGCGGCAGCCCGCGGGGCACTGCCCCCGGTTGCGGGCGACTTTCCGGTGGCGGGGCTAGGCCGGTTGGCCTGCTCTACCTTGCGGGCGCGCTCTCGGGCCTGGGCCTCCGCACGCTGGGTCGCGGCCTTCGGGATCGGCGCGAGCAATACACGCCCCGCAGGAGACACCGCAGAATTTACTCCGGGCACCTCCTCCGGGTCGGGCCGAGCACCGGCGCGGGCAGCAGGTTTTTTTTCTTTGCCGGGAACCGGTGCCAGCAGCACCCGCGACTCCGGCGCCATAGAGGGATTGAAGGCCTGCGGACCAGAACGTGAAGGAGGTGCAAGTAAAACCGACCCCGCCGGAGACACCGCAGGGTTAAGGCTCTGGGCATAGGCTGCAGGAAATCCTGCCCCCAGGCCCCAGGACAGCGACAAGGCAAGGGAGAGCGAGAGGGCCATGCCCGGGCGCGGTCTCCGGCCCGACTCCGATTCCCACCCTAAGACAGTACTGGGCAGCATGTAAAACCCGCGGCGTGCTAGCTTCGTCTGCATGGTGCCTTGCCCCTAACGCCTATCACTATCACTATCGAGCAGTCGCAACCGTTGTCTGCGGCCTAGCGCATACGCGCTGAGGCAAGTTGCTGCAGATAGAGGTTACGAATATCGTCGACCACGGTGGCATCGAGTGAAAGCGTGGTCTCGTAGGTGTCATCCCCCACGGGCGTGATGCTTACCAGGCTGGCCCCGTAAATCACGCCCTCAACCCGGGCACGGAAGCTATCGCTTTGCACCACCATGTCGGCCACGGTGGTGGTTGCATCGAGGTACTGGCCATAGACCTGCTCGGTCAGCGCACGGTAGGCATCAAGTTTAGAGGCGCGAATCGCCAAGAGCCGCTGCTGGGCCGGGAGCCGATGGTTTTGTACGCTGATCACGGCATAGCCTGTGGCCGTCATCGACTGGCGGCGCTCGATCATCGACTGCACCAGGCCACTGGTGCTGGGACGAACCTTGTCCTTCTCGGCTTCGGCGGGCTTGGGCGCCTCGACCACCGGCGCAGGCGGAGGAACCGGCGCCTTAGAGGTCTTGGACATTCCTGCACAGCCCACAAGGCTCAAGCTGGCAAGTCCGGAAATCAGGGTGAATTGCAGGCGTTTGTGCATGGTCGACCATCCTTCAATAAAGTGAACAAAACAACACGAATGCTCTGAGGTTCGGCATGGGGAACGATTGCTTTAATCCGTTTGGGTCTATTTCCCGTAAACTCAAGGCTATGACTCCCCCAAAAGGTCTACTTCACCGTGAGCCTTGACTCTCTGATCGGGCAGAGCGAATCGATCTTGAGCCTCAAGCAGCTCGTCGAGTCGGTGGCCCATTCCGATGCCACCGTCTTGGTCATCGGCGAGAGCGGCACCGGCAAAGAGCTTGTGGCCCGCGCCCTGCACGACCATTCCCCCAGAAATCAAGCACGTTTTGTGCCCGTGAACTGTGGGGCCATTCCCCGCGACCTCATCGAGAGCGAGCTCTTTGGCCATCGCCGAGGCGCCTTTACCGGCGCGATTTCGGACCGCACCGGACGATTTGAGCTCGCCCAAGGCGGGACGCTTTTTTTAGATGAGATTGGTGATCTGCCGCTAGAGATGCAGGTCAAGCTCCTGCGGGTCTTGCAGGAAAGAAGCATCGACCCAGTAGGGTCGAGCAAAGCCATTGAGATCGATGTCCGGGTGGTGGCCGCCACCCACAAAGACCTTGAGGCTGAGGTGGCCGCCAGCCGCTTCAGAGAAGATCTCTACTACCGACTCAATGTCTTGCCGCTCACCACGCCGCCGCTGCGTGATCGGCCCGAAGATATTCATGCGCTCTGCGCCCACTTTGCCCAGGTGCATGCCCATGCCCACCGGGGCGCAGTCGAGATGACCCCGGTCTTGCTCAATACGCTGCAGGGCTACCCCTGGCCAGGCAATATTCGTGAACTCTCCAACCTGATTGCCCGATTTAGTGCGCTTTTTGCGGGCCAGCGCATCTGCTACCCCGACGTGCCGCAAGGCATGCTGCCCAGAGGCCTGCGCGACCTGCAGCCCCGCGGGGCCAGGCGACAAATCGGGCAGGCAAGCAGCCCCGCCGCTGCAATCACCAAACGCGACGCACCGCCCGCTTCGGCTTTACCCACCGCGGCTGCGCCGGCACGCGCCGCCCCCCGTGTACCCGCTGAGGCCGCCGCCTTGGCAACCCACACGCCAGAATTGGCCCAGGCCGTTGTCGGGGGGGCAGAGCAACCCCTCTGCGTGGAAGACTTTCTGGAGCACCCCGAGATGGAAGACGGCAAGAGCGGGCCGATTCAGTTAAAACTCGAGGTTGATGGCGGCAAGGCCTTGCCGCTTTACCGCAGCTTTACAGGCGAGCCCAAGGGCGAGTCGTGGCCGCACTCCGGTCAGCCTCCACAGCCGCCCGTAACCCGCCAGCCTGTCATTCCTTCGGCCGCTTCAGGCGCCACGTCTGTGGCCAGCCGCTATGCCGAGGGGGAGTTCAATCCGATTGAAGACCTCATCGCGCTCGCCCAAGGCACGCCACTGCCAGCCCTCGATGCTATTCCCTTGAAGAAACGGATCTCTGATTTAGAGAAGGCACTCATTGAGCAGGCCCTTACGCAGGCAGATGGCAATGTCTCGCAGACAGCCCGCATTCTCAATATTCAGCGCACGACACTCATTGAGAAAATCAATAAGTACAACCTGAAGTACAAAGGCGACGACTCAAACGCTTAAAGGTTGGCAACGCGCCACCCGAGCTCTCTCGCCACCGCAAGCCATGGCAGGGCGGGCAGGTGAAAGCAGGCACTTGGGTATTACGGATCGCTCACCAACATAAACAACTTGTCTTCGACACGCCGCCCTCGGCAATGACCGTGCCCCGTGTGGGTGTACACAGAACACGCCTGCCACCTCGATCCCATCTGCGTGGTCGATGTCCAGAAGTTTTCAATCGGAAGGTCTGGAAAGGCTGTGGGGTTGTAGGCAGGGTTGTCGCAGGCAGTCTCAGACAGGGCCTTCATCTCGTCGTATTCGGGAAGGCGCCACTTACGCCCGGAGGACTGCGAGAACTCCTCTGCGTAGGCCTGTGCCTCTTTCCAGGGCAGAGAGAGGGGGTCGCCGAGACACTGCCCGTCTATGAGGCTCTGGCCGGCAGCACAGCGGTACCAGAGCAGCCCGGTCTTGGAATCCTGCACGACATGGGGGTTTTCGAGCTTGAATCGGCCGAGATCTTCGGCCTTAAAATACTCACCGCAGGTAGGCGTCTGGCGAAGGTCTGAACATCCCGCAAGCAGGAACATGAGTGCAAGCCCAAGCAGTAAGACCCTGTCTCGACTTCTTCTGTGCAGGTGGTGCATTAAGTCTTCCTTGGTCATGACGATTCTGTCTTTACTATACGTGTTTGAACCCTGGCTCTAGGAGCGTTCTGAAGATTATGGATATCGCAACGATTATTGGTCTCGCGGGGGCCTTCGGCATGATCATTATGGCCATGGGCGACCCGGGGCCGTTCATTGACATACCTTCGATTAATATTGTGGTGGCAGGCACGGCCTTTGTGGTCCTGGCGCGGTCCTCCATTCCTGAGTTTGTCGGCGCCATCACCTATGCCTTGAAGACCATCAAGTTCAAGGCGGAGACCCCTGTAGAACTCATTGAGAAGCTCGTAGAGCTCGGCACGATCGCCAAGAAAGATGGCCTGATTGCACTGGAGGGCCAAGAGATCTCCAACAAGTTTATGGCCAAGGGCGTGCGCATGATGGTCGATGGCACCGACTCAAAGCTCATACAGAAGGCGCTTGAGATCGAAGCCGCCCAGGTAAAAGACGCTGCGGGTAAAGCAAAGCTTGTATGGGAATCGATTAAAGAGGTGGCGCCTGCCATGGGCATGATCGGCACCCTGGTGGGTCTGGTGATTATGTTGGGCAACATGAGTGACCCGAAGTCGATTGGCCCGGCGTTTGCTGTGGCCTTGCTCACCACCATGTACGGGGCGGTAATTGCCAACATGATTGCCATTCCTGTGATTCAGAAGGTGGTGAATAACGACGCGAAGGTCGACACCAACAATCAGCTCATCATTGAGGCCCTGATGTTTATCGGCAGTGGTGGCAACCCCCGGCTTCTGCCCGACATGCTTGCAGGCTTCGTGGGGCCGAAAGACCAGGCCAAGCTCGAGGCCATAAAAGGCTAACGCGTTCTGACAATGGGCTGCCCCCTGCGCGGTGGTAGCCCGCGATCTTACCCAAAGGCAACTGGTTATGGCGGAAGAAGCCGTTCAAGAAGATAAGCCGGGCGCAGAAGGAGCAGCCGCAGGCGGCGCGGCCCCTCCGGCGGCAGCCCCCACGCCGCCCGCGCCTACGCCACCGGCAGAAGAGCCAGAGGCTAAGGCGGAGGAAGAAGAAGAGGTTAAGTGCGAGGAGTGCCCTGAGTGCCCACCCGTGGGAGCTCCGGCCTGGATGGCCACCTTTGCTGACATGGCCACCCTGCTGATGGCCTTTTTCGTGCTCATCTTGTCGTTTGCCGAAATGAACGTGCCAAAGTTCAAGCAGATTTCTGGCTCGCTTAAAAACTCGTTCGGGGTCCAGCGTCTTATCCCGACCGTTGAGCCTCCCAAAGCGCAAAGCCTCATCGCTCAGCAGTTTTCTCCGGCCGTGGCCCAGCCCACCGTTATCGACACCATTCGACAAGACACCACCGACGAGACGCAACGCGAGGTAGAGCTCAAAACCGAGACCAAGACCGAAGACCCACGGCCCGACCCACAGACCCAGGCCCAGGCCAAGGCCGTAGAGAAGGCATTGGCCGAAGAAGTAGCCAAGGGCCTTGTGGAGGTGCGTGCCGAAGGCCAGAAGGTGGTCGTCCAGATGAATCCCCCCATGGGACGCGAGGCCGGGCGGGGCGGCGGCTCGGGCGATGAGGGCCAGAAATCCGCAGGCGGCGGGCCCAAAGGCGCTGCCAGTGCGGGGGCTGCCGAAAAGGGTGAAAAGTCAATGGGTGCGATGGGCCAGAAGGGTGAGAACACCGGAGGCGTGGTGAACCAGGAGACCATTGAGCTCTTTGCGAAGATCGCCGAGGCCCAGGCGCAGGTGACAGCACAGGTTGAGGTACGTCAGGCCGGGCCGCAGACGGGTTCCCGCAGTGGCGCCACAGGGCCTGATGGCCGGTCCACCGGCTCGGGTGGCGGTGGCGCCAACGAGGCCGAAGTGGCCAACCGGTTTGAGCAGATCAAGGCCGATCTGGCCAAAGAGATTACGGCCGGTCAGGCCGAGGTCATGCGCGATGGCCTGAAGATTGTGATTCGTCTGGCAGAGCAGGGCTCGTTTGTGAGCGGTCGCGCAGACCTGCAGCCGGGATTCACGCCGCTGCTGCAAAAAGTGGGCAAGACGATATCCAGTGGCACGGGCCAGGTGAAGATTGAGGGCCATACCGATAACGTACCGGTGATCATGAACGACCGGTTCAAGTCGAACTGGGACCTCTCCGCGGCCCGTTCCTCGGCGGTAGCAGACTACATTTCGAGCCGAGCGGGGGTGCAGATGTCACGCATCAGTGTGAGTGGACATGCCGATACCCGCCCAGTGGATACCAACAACTCGGCAGAGGGACGCGCGCGGAATCGGCGTATCGAAATCATTGTCGATGGTTGATTGAGGGTACTTTGCGTTGGTGGCTGTAGGGCAATCTACAGCGTGACCGCTGAAATTCGGTGTGACCCTGGTGGACAATAAAAAAGCTGCGATCTACGCAGCTTTTTTATTTCCCCAAGAAATAAGCCGCCGACACACAGGGCGACGGCGGCTCGGACAGGTCTCGCTTACAAAGCAAATGACCCCATGCTTTGCGGCTTAATTCGAGATGACAGGTCTCGTGGTCGCTTCGGGCGTGCCCGCATCGCGCTTCGGAAAGGCCACCATAGCTTCTGCCTGGTTCTTGCGGGTGGACTCCTGAATGGTCTCGCGATAACGCTGCTGCTCCAGGGCGATCAGGGCCTCAAGCTGGCGTTTAAGGTTGTTCACATTGCTGCCCACGGTCTGCAGCTGCTTGACATCACCATTAACCATCGCCACCTGTTTGGTAACGCCCGAGACCTCTTTGGTGACTGTCACCAGCTTTGTTGAAGTCTCTGCTAAGGCCTTCGACTGGGCCTTAATCTGACCATCGAGTGCGCGCACCTGCTTGAGCAGCTCTTCGATCTGTGGGTTAGGCTGCACGGGCCTGGGCTTGGCGAGCTCCGCAAAGCGCACGGCGTCTTCTTTGGCGCGCTTGGCCTGTGCCTCATCCTGGGCCTTAATGCTGGCAGCAAGCTCATCAACGCGGGCCGCAATCTGCTGATAGGTCTTAGCAAGCTCCTCGTTGCGCTGGGCCATCACCATGAGATCTTGGTTGGCGGTGCGCACCTGGGCCAGGTTATCGCGAAACTCAATAAGTTGCGTCCCCATCTTGACCATCAACAGGTCAGCCTGGTTCACCTTGCTGCCTAGCTGCACACTCATGGCAGCAAAGACACCGGCGGCCCCAAGAATAAAGACCGAAGAAACGCCAAGCAACGCACCCGACATCTTGGTGCCGCGGGCCGTTCCCTTGGTGATACGCAGCGTGGCATCGCTTAAAGACTTGTGGCTTAAAGAGGCGGAACTTGCGGCCTTATTGGCCACCTCTGCGGCATCCAAGACCGTGGAGATAATCTGCTGCAGCTGCTCTGCGGCCTGCTCGGCCTGACGACGGGCCTCAAGGTGGGCCTTTTCGGCGGCCCGAAAATCGGCCTCCGCTGCCTTTAGCTCCTCGACGAGTTCCGGGTCAATCGGCTCATGGGCAATCGCCTCCTCCAACGCATCGGCCAGGGTACCCTCTTCCTCTTGGGCCTCCCCCGCCTGCTCAGAGCGCCCTGAGGCTACTTCGGAATTTTTCTCTTCAGCCATTGGCTTACCTTTCGTGATGGATCGTCAGAGGCTGTCGCCGGTAAAGCCGGAGATAGCTTTCCTCGTATATCGGCAGTTTCTGAGCGAATTCCAGTCATTCTTTTCGATAGACCTTGAATGTCCTTAAAGATCTCTACGGGCTGAAACAGGGGCTTGGGCACCTGCCGTAAGAGTTCATCCACCCGAAGGGGCTTTCGGCTGCCCCGATGGGGGTCTTGGGTGCGGGTCTGGATGTCTTCGGGCAGATCTAGGCGATCACGCTCAACCCTTCCATCGGGCACTTCCGCATAGCGGTCAGTAGGGGCTGCAGCCTCGCCCGCCCCCTCGTAGCGATCTGCACGCGCCTCTGGGCCCTGGCCCCCCTGCATGCGATCTTGGTAGCCTGCCCCCGCCTGACCAGCGAGATTTCTGTCTTGCAGGCTGCTACCCGTCTTCGGGCCTTCACGAGGCGCAGTAGGCGCCTGTGACCCCGGCCCGCCAACATAAAAATCGTTAAACCCTGTGGGCTCGAGGGTGGGGCCCTCAGAGCGGCTGGCAGGGCCGCCAGGGACCCCGCCGCCCTGCATACGATCACGGATACCGGCACCGGCTGCGCCCCCCGCAAAACGGTCTTTGAGTTGCTCGGCGCCGACCACGGGGCCCTGCTCCCCGCTAGAGGATGGGGTGGACGGCGCTGGTGCAGTCGCATAGCGATCGCGCAGGGCCTCCTCGGCAGCGCCCCCTTCAAACCTGTCTGCAGGGCCCGATCCGGCCCCTGGCGCGCTCTCAAATCGGTCACGGGCGCCGGGCCCTAAGGCCTGGCCCGTCTCAAAACGGTCTCGGCTCGATACCCCCACCACCCGCTTTGGCCCATAGGCGATGCGGTCTCCACCCGTGGTGCGTGGCTCTTCGCTCTGCGGGATAGCCACCCGGCCGGTGGCATTGCCCGCACCCTCGGCGACCGAGACCTCATGTGGGCCGTCGGAACGAATAATCTCCCCGCCTCGGGTGCTCCAGCGCAGACGGCGCTTTAGGCCCTTCGGTGCCCCGGTGGGCCCTGCGGCCTCAGCAGCAGCATCGGTTGGACCGACTGGCGAGGGGACATTGGGATCATCCATGTCATCCATCCTTTGTGTAGTAAGGCACTAAGCGTAATACCGCTAACGTGGGGGAGGCAGCAGGGGGCGAATCTTTGAGGCCTCACGCACCCACATATCTTTCGGCAGGCCCGGCCGATTCATGAAGGCCCGGGCCTGATTGATTGTAGAGAAGGGGCCGGAGAGCAGCACAAAGTTCGGGCCGTCTGCACCAATGCGCGTGAGTTCTACTAGGCGCGCCTGCCGCAACGATGGGTTGCGGCGCCAGAAGCTCTCGACCACCTCGCGCTCACCCGAGGACATGTGCTGCACATAAAACCCTGCGGGGATGGACTTGATTTCGGCAAGGCTATTACCAGTAGCCGGTCGATCGGCCACCGAGGCAGCAGGCGCAGGTGCGGGTGCAGGGGTAGGAGAGGGAGCAGGCGCAGCGCTCGGGCCCGGCGATTTTGCGGGCGCACTGCTTGCGGCGACGGACTTTGGCGAAGCAGAAGGTGCAGGAGATGGGGCAGCAGCAGGCACCACCTTTGCAGCCAGACGCGCGGCTGGGTCTGAATCTTCGGGTACCGGTACCGGGCCTACCAGCCCTTTCTGTGGGACTGAAGACGCAGGGCTAGGCGCAGAAGAGGGCGATGGCGACGCTGGCGGGGAGGTGGACGCCATAGGACTCGCCGGGCCCGCGGGGCTCGCGGGCTCAGGCGTTGGCCCCGCACCCGCGGGGCCCGCGACACCTGAGGCACCTGAGGCACCTGGGGCACCTGAGGCACCTGAGGCACCTGAGGCAGGCGCTGCATCTGCGGCCGTACTTGCTGACGGCGGGGCCGCAGGAGACGCTCCGGCCACCACGGCCGGCGCCTTCGTCTCACTTGCCGAGTCGTCGGGAAGACGCTGCCAGATCGTGAGCAGGGCCGAGGCGGCCAGGGCCACGAGCGCCACCAACAAAATAGTGGGCATGCGTTTCTTGGGCTGAACCGCCGCCAGGGCCGCTGCCGCTAGTGCTGGGTCCACCTGCATCGGAGACCCTGCTGCCGCAGGCTCCTGAAAGGCCGGCTCGGGGCGGGCAGCACGGGCAGTGAGGGCGGCCAGGGTCGAGGCAGCCGCGGTCTGACTTGCCGCGCTCGGGTTTGGGGCTACGAATGCAGGCGGCGGCGGTGTGGCCAGGGCCTCATCGGCACGGGCGAGCACCCGCAGGGTTTCCTGCATGGTGCGGCTGGCCTCGTCTTGGTCACCAAGGTAGGCGAGCAAGGCCTGGGCCTCCTGCCCCTGGCCCTGGGCTGTCGCGGTGGTGAGCAGCGCCTGCGCCTCCTCTGGGCTGGGACGCTGCACGTCCCAACGCACCATCCGCTTTCCA
>JBDLQX010000039.1:0-38392 GCA_039800345.1 Pseudomonadota bacterium
GTAAGCGGACAGAGGCAGGTGAACTCGGGGATTTCGATATGAATCCAGTAGTCACGCTCGGACGCGGGGTTGGCAAATGTTTCTAGCTGCGAACTGGGCTGACTGGGCATGCACGGGGTCCATAAGGAAGTGAGAGAGCGAAAAACGGACGTTTTGAACCATAAACCAGAAAGTTGGAGACAAAAGAACTAAAAATGACCGACGTTGGTCTATTTTGCAGCCAAATTCTCTGTAGATTCGCGGTGTTATTATAGCGCAGCCCTATTTTTGCCCACCCTATGCGCCTGACACAGATCCGCCTCTCTGGCTTTAAGTCATTTGTTGACCCCACCGTGCTGCAGGTCTCTCGCCAGCGTGTGGGGATCGTCGGTCCTAACGGCTGCGGCAAATCCAATGTGATCGATGCCGTGCGGTGGGTCTTGGGCGAGTCAAAGGCCTCGGAGCTGCGTGGCGAGTCGATGCATGACGTGATCTTTAACGGTTCGGGCTCCCGAAAGGCGGCGGGGCGTGCGAGCGTCGAGCTGATTTTTGACAACTCGGCCGGGAGGCTCGGTGGCCCCTGGGGTCGATTTGCCGAGCTCTCAGTGAAGCGGATCCTCTCGCGCGACGGACAGTCGAGCTACTCAATTAACGGCCAGTCGGTGCGCCGCAAAGACGTCCACGATGTTTTTCTTGGAACGGGTCTGGGTCCGCGCGCCTACGCCATTATTGGCCAGGGCATGATCTCGCGGGTGATCGAGTCGCGGCCGGAAGAGCTGCGCGTATTTTTGGAAGAGGCTGCGGGCGTCTCGAAGTATCGCGAACGCCGCAAAGAAACCGAGCACCGGCTTGCCGACACCCGGGAGAATCTCTCGCGGGTAGAAGATATTCGGCTGGAGCTTGACCAGCGCATCAGCCTGCTTGCGGAGCAGGCAGAGATTGCCGCCCGATATCAGGAGTTGATCGAGTCCAGGCGGCAGAAGCAGACGCTGCTGCTGGCGGTGCGTCGCGCAGAGCTCCTGCAGGCACAGCAACGCCATCAACGAGAGCGGGCCGAGGCAGAGACACATCTGGAGCGGGTGCTGGCCACGCAGCGGACTGCCGAGGCGGAGAAGGAGCGCGCATTTCAGGCGCTCGAAGAGGCTCAGGCCGAACTCCAGACGGTGCAGAGCGGGCTCTTTCAGACCAATACCGAGATTGCCCGCCAAGAGGCCGAGGACCGCGCCCACGTTCAAAACCGTGATCGCGCGCGGGCCACACAGGCCGCGGTGGATGATGGGCTCTCCCTGCTCGATCGCGAACAGGAGGCGGTGCAGACCGAGCGCACGGCCCTGGAGGTCGCCTTACGGGAAAACGAGCGCCTGTTGGCCACGCGCATGGCCGAGCGCGATCAGGCCCAGATGGCCATTCGGCCCTTGGAGTCCGAAGTCGAAGAGATCTCGCTGCAGAACTCCGAATCACGGGCGGTCTTGGCGGCCAGTGAGGCGGAGATTCGGGGGCTGCAAGCCCGGCTTCAGGAATCGGCAAGTCAACAGAATCGTCTGAAGGCACGCTTGGCCGAGATGAATGCCCAGGCGGCCCAGCTCGAGAAGCTCGACCCCTCAGCGCTCACAAATATTCAGCAGCAGCGGGCCGAGGCCCTGCGCCTGGCCGAGATGGCAGGCGCAGACCATCTCGTCTTCGCCGAGCAGGTCTCTGTGCGTGAGCCTCAGCTCGCGAAAGAGCGTCAAGAGCTTGCGGAGCGATCGCGCGAGGCAGATCGGCTAGAGGCAGACCTGCAGGTGCAGTCGGAGTGGCTCAAGAAGGCCCAGGCCAAAGACCAGCTTGCGCCTTGGATCGCTGCCCAGGGGCTCGCCGACCGGGGCCGCCTCTGGCAGACCCTTCGGGTAGCGGCGGGCTTTCAGCGCGCGGTGGAGTCTGCGCTTGCGGAGCGCATGGGCGCCTTGGGGGTTGACGACTTATCCCGAGATATCGGTGAGTTTACGGAGCCACCGCCAGCGCGGCTGGTCTTCTTTGAGAACCAGTCTGTGAATGGTGCCGCAGAGTCACGGGCCGATCGTCTGGCGAGCAAGGTGCAGGGTGAGAGCCCTGCCGCCCTGATGGCGCGGCAGTGGCTGCATGGATTTCGCACGGCCACCGGCATGCAGGCGGCACTACGTGCTCGTAATGAACTGAAGGAGGGTGAGTTCTGGATCACGCCTGAGGGTCACTGGGTGGGGCGTCATGAGATTCGTTTTTATGCAGCCGACCAGGAGACCGCGGGGCTGCTTGAACATCGTGATGTGATCGAGGACCTCGACCGGCGGTCTCGTGCGGCGAGACTCGTGGCCCAAGAGGCACAGCTGCAGGTCCAGAGAAATGAAGAATCGTTGGCGGGCCTGCGTCGTCAGCTGGCATCGGCCCGCGACACGGAATCAAAGGCACGGCAGCGTCTGCATGAGCTTGAGTTGTCTGTGGTGCGACTGCAGGAGAAGGCCGATCGTCTGGTCGCCAAGGAGCAACAGTTTGCGCAGGCACTCAAGGGGCTTGAAGAGGAACTCGCCCAGGCCACGTCACGGGAGGCACTGCTGGCCGACCAACTCGCCGTTGCGCAGGCCGCCAACGAAGACGTGCGCGAGACTTCGTCAGATAGCCAACAACGGCTAGAGTCCACGCAGGCTCGGCTCACGCAGGCGCGTCACGCCCTGGCGCAGTTCGATCACAGCCTGCAAGAGGCCAGACTTCAGGAGCGAACGCTGCAGGAGCGGCAGGCCCGGCTCCAGTCGTCTCTTGCCAGCCAGACCCAGCGTCGCAAGGAGCTTGCCGAGCGGCAGACCGAGGCTACAGCCGAGATTGCTCATGCGGTTGAACAGCTTGCGGCCAGTCCCCTGCAGCAGCTCTTGTCAGAGCGGTCAAACCACGAGCAGCGTCTTGCGCAGGCACGCGACATCACCGAGGGACGGCAGGAAGCCCTTCGGGAGAAGGACGAGCAGCGGATGCGGGCGGTACGCGAGGCCGAGCCCTTGCGCGCAAAGCTCAGTCAGCTTGATGTCGCGGTGGCGGGTGCTGAGGCCGCGCTCGCGCAGCTGATACAGCAGGTAGAAGAGTCGGGCCTGGCGGTCGATGGTCTTGTGGCGGGGTGGGTTGAGGGCCAGCCGCCCCCCGAGCTTGCGAAGCCCACCATCCTACAGACCGACATCAATCGTCTGCAGCGTGAAATCGATGCTATGGGCCCGGTGAATCTCGCGGCGCTTTCTGAACTCACCCAGGCGCGTGAGCGGCTCCACTTCCTCGAGTCTCAAGTCAAAGACTTGTCCGAGGCGGTGGCCACACTTGAGGATGCGATTCGGAAGATCGACCGCGAGAGCCGGGCGCTCTTGCAGTCCACCTACGATACGGTCAATGAAAACTTTGGCCGTCTCTTTCCCACCTTATTTGGCGGCGGAGAGGCGCGACTCGTGCTCACGGGCGACGAGATTCTCGACAGCGGTGTGCAGGTCATGGCCCAGCCTCCTGGCAAGAAAAACACCACCATTCATCTGCTCTCGGGCGGCGAAAAAACCCTTACCGCAACCGCTCTGGTCTTTGCCCTTTTTCAGCTCAACCCGGCGCCCTTCTGTCTGCTAGATGAGGTCGATGCGCCGTTAGATGATCCCAACACCGAGCGTCTCTGCACGCTGATTCGGCAGATGTCGGCACAGACCCAGTTCATCTTCATTACCCACAACAAGATCTCCATGGAGCTTGCCGAACATTTGGTGGGCGTGACGATGCAGGAGCAGGGGGTCTCACGGCTGGTGGCAGTCGACCTCGATATGGCGGGAAGCCTGGTGCGAGACGCTGCCTAGCCATGCAGGAGGAATGGCTCTCCTCACTTAGTGCCAGCCTCCTTGTCCTTGTACTAGGGCTCTTCGTTTTGGTAGTGGGATTTAACTTCTTTGAGGCCCGTCGAGCGGGGCTTCCCTTGCGGTTGCCGCGTCTGTCCAGTCTTTCTCGGCGGCGTCCCGCGCGGGGGCCGTCGGCTGCTGAGTCCGCAGAGCCTGGACCCGAGGCTTTTGATGATCACGACGAGACGGACCTCCCCTCTGCTTCCCCAACGGATGTTGTGCGCGAGGACGGGCAGCCTGCCGCGGATGACGCGGGGCCTGCCGATCGCGCCTCGGATGCCGACGCACCGGAGGCCTCGGCGCCGCCAGAGCCGCCTCCCCAGGAGCCGCTTGACCCCCGGTTTGAGTTGATCGTCGACTTCTCGGGCACCGCACCCCTCTCGCCCATGGTGGAGAAGCTTCTCGCACGGTTTATTCGTGTGCAGACAAAACCAGTACGCAACTATCTTGATGCCCAGAAGGGTGTGGTTCAGGTGGGAATGGTGCTGGCCACCCGATCGGGGTTTGCGAGCCTCATTGAGATTGAAGAGTTTCTTGATCAGTCAGAACGGCTCATGCTGCCGTATGGTCTGAGCCGCATCGGGCCGCGTCCGGATAGTGCACAGGCCATGGCGCGGGCGCGTGAGGTAGACATGTTGCTGAGTCGGCTCGATGGTCAGATCTGCTTTCACTTGAAGGCCAGCCGGCTGCCGTCTTGGTCCGATGTCGATGGGCTCATGGCGGCCCTTGGGCTCGAGGTACGGGGCGATGGCCACTATGCGCGGCTTGATGCAGAAGGCGTACTGCGCTACGTGATCATGCCTGCCGATGAGGGGCTTTTCCTGAGCCTGCTCTTGGATCTGCCACGGGTCGCGCAGCCGGCCGTGGTGCTTGGGCAGATGGTGGAGGATGCCCAGTCGATTGCTCAGGCCTTTGAGGCAGAGTTGGTGGATGACCGGGGGATGCCGCTTCTAGCGCCGGCGATGCAGATGATGCGTGCCCAGGTGGGTGCCCGCGCAGAACAACTCCAGGCCGTGGGGCTGGTGCCCGGCAGCCTGCTGACCTGTCGCCTGTTTTCATGACCAGCGATCGGGATCGGCTTGCTGCCTTACGGGATGAGGTTCGCAGGCATCAGCGTCTCTATCATGGCGAAGATGCACCGGAGATCACCGACGCCCAATACGATGCCTTAGTGGCGGAGCTCGAGTCCCTTGAGTCCCGGGTTCTGGATGACGGGCCCGATCACGAGCGCGGCGGAGGGATGTCGCCGCCCTCGGTCTTAGAGGCGGTGGGCTTTGCTCCGAAGCGTGAGTTTGTTTCGGTCACCCATCGGCAGCCCATGCTCTCGCTCAATAACGGATTTAGTCGCGAGTCTCTGGACCAGTTTGTGGCCCGTCTCGATCAACAGCTGGGTCTGGGCGGGCGCCTGCTTACGGCTGCCGCCTTCTCTGCCGATCTGAAGTTCGATGGCTTGGCCTTAAGCCTGGTCTATGAGGACGGCGTCTTTGTGCAGGCGGCCACCCGCGGCGATGGGTCTGTGGGTGAGGAGGTCACCGCCAATATCCGCACCATCGCGCAGATCCCCGCGCGGCTTGCCGACCCCCGTGGCACCACGGGGCGACTGGAGGTGCGCGGCGAGGTCTACATGGCCACGGCCGACTTCACCGCATTGAATGCACGCCAGGCGGCCCAGGGCCTGAAGGTCTTTGCCAATCCTCGCAATGCGGCCGCGGGCAGCCTCCGGCAGCTCGATGCTCGGATTACCGCGGAACGGCCACTGCGGTTTTTTGCCTATAGTGTCTCTGAGCCTCCCCCCTCTTGGCAGGGGATTCAGAACTACTCAGAACAGATTACGCTCCTGCGTGCGCTGGGTTTCCCGGTCTGCGATCGGCGCCTGGCCTATGCCTCGTTAGAGGCGATATGGGCCTTTATCGGAGAGGCGGAGCGGGACCGACACAGCCTGCCCTTTGAGATTGATGGGGTGGTCGTGAAGCTTGAGTCGCTGTCGCAGCAGCTGCAGGCGGGGTTCGTCTCACGCGCACCGCGGTATGCGTTGGCCTACAAATTTGCCGCAGAAGAGGCCAGCACGCAGCTTCTGGCGATCGATGTGCAGGTGGGGCGCACCGGGGTGCTCACGCCCGTGGCACGGCTCGCGCCGGTGCGGGTGGGTGGGGTCGTCGTTACCAACGCCACGTTGCATAACGAAGACGAGATTCGCCGCAAAGACGTGCGCGAAGGAGACACGGTCTGGGTGCGTCGGGCCGGTGATGTCATTCCCGAGGTGCTTGGGCCCATTCTTGCCTTGCGTCCTGCGGGCACGCGGCTCTTTGAAATGCCGAGTCGCTGCCCGGTCTGTCAGGGCCCAGTTGCGCGTCTGCAAGATGAGGCAGCGGCGCGATGCACGGCCGGACTCTCGTGCCGCGCACAGTTAATTCAGGCGCTGCTGCATTTCTGTCAGCGTAAGGCGCTCAATGTCGAGGGTCTGGGGGACAAGTTGGCGGAGCAGCTGGTCGATGCTGGGCTCGTCACGCGCCCGTCCGATCTCTTTCGGATTCCGAAGGCCGCCCTGGTGGCGCTGCCCCGCATGGCTGACAAGTCAGCCCAGAATCTGCTGGATCAGATTCAGGCGGCCCGCCGAACGAGTCTGGCCCGGCTGATCTTTGGCCTGGGGATTCGGCATGTGGGCGAACGTACCGCCAGAGATCTGGCCCTGCACTTTGGGTCGCTCTCTGCCCTGGCCGATGCCTCGGAGGAGGCCCTAACGCAGGCGCCTGACGTCGGTCCGGTGGTGGCGTCATCGATCCTGGCTTTCTTTGCCCAGCCCGAGCAGTGGGCAGAGGTCTTGGCGATTGCCGGCTTTATGGACATTGACCGGCTTGACGACCGCCCGGCGGTTGCACCGCAGGGTGCCGCGATGGCGGGGCAGCCCGCGCTACCTCTGGCAGGCCGCACTGTGGTGCTTACCGGCACGTTGTCGACCCTCAGCCGTGATGAGGCCTCAGCGCTTGTCTACGCCTTGGGCGGCCAGGTCGTACAGTCGGTTTCGAAGAAGACGAGCCTGGTGGTCGCCGGCGAGAGTCCCGGGTCAAAGCTCGAGAAGGCCCAAGCACTGGGTGTGGAGGTCTGGAACGAAGACCGCTTTTTGGAACTGACCGGCCCGCTTCGCGCGTAGGCTCAGGCAACCGCTGGGGCGAGTACCTTTAAGAGTTCTGACTCCAGCGTGACCTGAAACCGCTCGCGGGCGAGTTCGGGCCCACGTACCAAGAAGACATCTTCGGCGCGCTCGCCCAGGGTGGATATCCGTGCGGTATGGATTTCTACCTGGTGCCGGCTCAGACAATGGGCAATGCTATAAAGCAGCCCGGCCCGGTCCGCCGCTGTAATCGACAGAATAAAGAACTGACCGCGCGCATCGGGTTCGAGTGCCACCGTCGGCGGCACCGGAAAGTGTTTCGACTGGCGCGAGAGTCGCCCGCGGGCCACCGGTGCAGGCAGAGGCCGATGGGCGGCAAGGTGCTCCGACAGGCCTGCCTCAATGAGGCTGACCATCTCTCGCGCATGGCCTGCAAAGTGCTCGTGATCCACGAGAAAGACATCGAGCACATAGCCGTCTTGGGTGGTGTGAATGCGGGCATCGAGCACGGGAAGCGCCTGCGCATCGAAATAGGCGGTAATACGGGCGAAGACTTCTTCGGAATCTCGTAGGTAGACCCCCACCTGCAGGCCCTCGCCCGCCGGGGCGAGCCGGACAAAGACCAGGGGCTCTGTGGTCTGCTGGCGGCCATGAATCTGCCGTGCATGCCAGGCAATTTCTTCGGCCGACTGTCGCAGGAAATAGCTCGCGTCCAGGGTCTGCCAGAGCCGATGGGCGGCCTCAAGCGAGCGGCCATGGAGTTGCAGAATGCGCTCGGCCTCCTGCCGTTTGGCCGCACGCGTCTGCTCGAGCGAGGTGCCCGCTCGCCGGGGCTGGGGCCCGGGCGAGGGCTCTTTGGCCTGCAGCAGATCGCGAGTCTTTCGGAAGAGTTCTTCTAAGAGCTTTGCCTTCCAGGCATTCCAGACCTTGGGGCTCGTGCCGCGTACATCGGCCACCGTAAGAAGGTAGAGCGACTGGAGTCGCTCGACGGTGCGGACCTTCTCTGCGAAGGCCTCAATGACCAGGGGATCTGCGAGGTCTTGTTTCTGGGCGATGCTCGACATGGTGAGGTGCTCCTGAACCAGAAAGACGAGCAGCGACTCGGTCTCTGTATCGAGGCCAAACTGTCGACAGAATTTTTCTACCTCGTGGGCGCCCAGCTCGGAATGGTCGCCGCCGCGGCCTTTGGCGATGTCGTGAAAGAGGGCGGCAAGGTAGAGCTTCCACGGCGCGTTCATGTCTGACATGAGTTCTGTGAGCAGCGGAAACTCATGGGCATGCTCGGTCATCGTAAACCGACGCAGGTTTCGAATGACCTGCAGGATATGCTGGTCCACCGTGTAGACATGGAAGAGGTCGTGCTGCATCTGGCCCACGATGCGGCGAAACACGGGCAGCATGCGACCCAGAATGCCCAGGTTATTCATGATGCGCAGCGCATGCACAATTCCGCGCGGCTCCTGAAACATCTTCAGTAGCAGGGCCTGGTGTTTCGGGTCGTCTCGGTAGCGCTGGTCGATTGCGTCGCGGTGGTTCCAGAGCGCCCGCAGCGTACGCGAGGTCATAGCGCGTCGACTGGAAGACTGCTGCATGGCCAGAAAGGCCTCCAACATGGCCGTGGGTCGCTGGGCAAAGACCTGGTCGTGGCGGATATCGAGAAGTCCGCGTACCTCTTGGAAGTCGTTGTTGATGGGCCGGGCCTCGGCGGCTGCGCTACTGTCGGTGCTACGCACCAGCTCAAGGTCTGCCAGCAGAATCGAGGTCACCTGTGAGACCAGCTTTGCGGCGCGGTAGTAGCGCTGCATCAAGACCTCGCTGGGCCGCCGGCCGCTGTGGCTGGTGATGCCCAGCTGCTCGGCCATGCGATTCTGAAGGTCGAAGACGAGCCGGTCTTCGCGTCGCCCCGCCAGCAGGTGCAGGTGCGCCCGAAAGGTGTGTAGCACCGACTGGTGTAGGGCCAGCTGCCGCGCCTCCTTCTCGGTGAGCAGCCCTCGCGCTGCGAGGCTCGACCAGGTGCCATCCAGCCCCAAGGCTAGGGCAACCCAGCGAATCACTTGTAAGTCTCTGAGCCCTCCGGGGCTCTCTTTTACATTGGGCTCTAAGGCGTAGGGCGAGTCTTGGTAACGATGATGTCGTTGTTGAAGCTCGAGCAGTTTTCCCTGCACAAAGCCTGCCTGGTCAATGGTCTGGTGCCAGCGGCTGTGGAGTTCGGCCACCAGCGCGTTGTCACCGACGAGTACCCGCGCCTCCAGCAGGGAGGTTGCAATGGTGAGGTCGTTCTGGGCGAGCGCCATACATTCTGACAACGAGCGCACGCTGTGACCGGCATCTAGGCCAGCATCCCAGAGGCTTGAGACAAACTGCGACAACGGTGTTTCTATTGCGGTGGCGGGGATCGATTCGGGCAGAAGTATGAGCAGATCGATGTCAGAAAAGGGGGCGAGTTCTCCGCGTCCGTAGCCGCCGATCGCCAAGAGCGCGGCATGCGGTACCGGGTGGGCCTCCCAGAGCGCGCGTACGCAACGATCAATGTCTTTACAGAGCCCCCGCATGAGCACCGGCGGCGACTTGCGGTCTCGCCAGCCGTCTGCATTGGCGGCGCGCCCCGCCTGCACCGCCAGCCGCACCTGGGCAGGCAGGGCAAGAGGCTCGGGGCCGCTGCTGAAGGGTGCGTTAGTCTGCGCGGGCGTGGGCTGCCCCATGGGCACGTTGCCAGTCTGGGCTGGCCTGAGAGACGGTGAGTACCTCGTAGCTGGATTCCGTGACAAGAATGGTGTGCTCCCACTGGGCCGATAGGCTGTGGTCTTTGGTGACGATGGTCCAGCCATCGGCAAGCTCACGAATCTCCGGGCGGCCCGCATTGATCATCGGCTCAATGGTGAACGTCATGCCAGCAGCGAGCTTGAGCCCCGTGCCGGGACGACCGTAATGCAGCACCTGAGGCTCTTCATGAAAGACCTTGCCGATGCCGTGGCCGCAGAATTCACGCACCACTGAAAAGCCATGGGCCTCTGCGTGTCGCTGAATGGCATGCCCGATATCGCCCAGTGTCTTGCCTGGGGCGACCTGCGCAATGCCCTGCCAAAGACACTGGTGGGTGACTTCGCAGAGCCGACGTGCGCCCACCGAGGGGCTTCCGACACAGAACATGCGGCTCGTGTCTCCGTGGTATCCCTCTTTAATGACGGTGATGTCGATATTGACGATGTCGCCCGTCTTTAAGGCTTTAGTGCCCGGTACCCCGTGGCAGACCTGATGGTTCACCGAGGTGCAGATCGATTTGGGATAGGGCGAGTAGCCCGGCGGGCAATAATTAAGGGGCGCGGGGACGCAGCCCTGCACGTTCACCATGTAGTCGTGACAGAGGCTGTCGAGTTCGCCCGTAGTGACCCCTGGTTTGACATAGGGGGTAATGAAGTCGAGCACCTCCGACGCCAGTCTTCCGGCAAGTCGCATGCCGGCAATGTCCTGCTCAGATTTGATTGAAACGGCCATAAGTACTTATAATTGTATGTTTTTTTTAACTTTGGTTTAAATCATCCCCGTCGTGCGCAAGGGTGTTCGTTAGTTTTGTCTGGGTGTCGTTGCTTTCAAGGTTTTTTTAACGACCCCGCAAAGAACTGTGCGCGACGTTGTGAGAACCAACCCTTGCCCTTTTATTGTTGGAGAATCTAATGACTGTTGCAGCTTCTGTATCGATGCGTGAAATGCTAGAGGCCGGTGTGCATTTCGGCCACCAGACCCGTTTTTGGAACCCCAAGATGGCCCCATACATCTTCGGCCATCGCAATAAGATTCATATTATTAACCTTGAGGCAACCGTTGCAAACATGCACGATGCCCTCAAGTTCGTGCGTCAGCTCTCCTCGCGCCGCGGTTCGGTGCTTTTCGTGGGTACCAAGCGCGCCTCCCGAGAGATCATTCAAGAAGAAGCCACGCGGGCCGGCATGCCCTTTGTGGATCAGCGTTGGCTCGGTGGCATGCTCACCAACTTCAAGACGGTGAAGACCTCCATTAAGCGCCTGAAAGACATGGAGGCCACAGAGGCTGAAGGCGGTCTGGAGCGTATGTCGAAGAAAGAAGCGCTCTCCTTTAGCCGTGAGCTCGACAAGCTCAATAAGGCCCTAGGCGGCATCAAAGATATGACGGGTCTGCCCGATGTCATCTTCATCGTCGATGTGGGTTACCACAAGATCGCGGTCCAAGAGGCCAATAAGCTGGGTATTCCGGTGGTGGCGGTGGTTGATACCAATCACTCGCCTGAGGGCATCGATTACGTTATTCCCGGAAACGACGACGCCAGCCGCGCCGTGCGCCTCTACGCCCGAGCCGTCGCTGACGCCATCATTCAAGGCCGCGGTGAAGCCCTGACCGACCTGGTGCAGTCTGTACAAGAAGGTGAAGAGTTCGTCGAAGTCGAGGAGCAGCCCGCAGCCTAAGTGTCGCCTGTTGTGGGCAGCGCCCTTTACCGGGCACTGCCCCGCCGCGCTTCCTCGTATCTGTTCAATTTATTTTGTAGAAAGAATGTGACGTTATGGCAGAGATCAGTGCAGCACTTGTAAAGGCGCTTCGTGAGAAGACCGACGCGCCGATGATGGAATGTAAGAAGGCCCTCACCGAGGCCTCGGGCGACATGGATAAGGCAGAAGAGATTCTGCGTGTTCGTCTGGGTTCTAAGGCCACCAAGGCTGCGAGCCGTGTGGCTGCCGAGGGGGTTGTAGCCATCGCCACGAAGGAGTCGATGGCTGCCATGGTCGAGGTTAATTGTGAGACCGACTTCGTTGCCAAGAACGATGATTTCCTGGCCTTTGCCGCAGACCTGGCGCGTATCGTCATGGACGATGCGTCGGTGTCGTCCGTCGACGCGCTCGCTGCGAAGCCACTGAAGGGCGGCACGGTAGATTCCGTGCGTGCCGCGCTGGTGGGCAAGATCGGAGAGAACATCTCCTTGCGTCGTTTCTCGCGTCATCAGGCCAAGGGCCGTTTCTTCTCCTACATTCACGGCGGGGCCAAGATCGGGGTGCTCCTTGATCTCGTGGGCGGAGACGAGCAGCTCGGTCGCGATCTCGCTATGCATATCGCTGCAAGTAAGCCTCGCGCGCTCGACGCCTCGGGGGTGGATCAGGCCCTTATCGATACCGAGCGCCGGGTGGCCACAGAGAAGGCGGCCGAGTCGGGTAAGCCCGCAGACATCGTGGCCAAAATGGTTGAGGGCGCGGTGCAGAAGTTTCTGAAAGAGGTCACGCTCCTCGGGCAGGTCTTTGTCAAGGCCGAAGACGGCAAGCAGACCATTGAGCAATTGCTTAAAGCGAAGTCGGCGTCTATTGCCTCGTTTGCCCTCTATGTGGTGGGTGAGGGTATCGAGAAGAAGGTCTCCGACTTCGCGGCTGAGGTGGCAGCACAGTCTGCCGCGGCCCGGGCGGCCTAGTTTCTCAACTTACCGCCTTCTCGGAGCGTCTCGTCAAAGAAAAGGATTGGGAATGACCGAACAGACCGGCCAGGGCAGTGGTTATCGGCGCGTTCTTCTAAAGCTGTCTGGCGAGGCGCTGATGGGGGATGACCCCTACGGCATTAATAAGGCCACGATTGATGGCATCGTGGCCGAAATCGCTAGGGTTGTTGCGGAAAAGGTGGAGCTCGCCATCGTCATTGGCGGCGGGAACATTTTTCGGGGGGTTGCTCTGGGCGCCTCGGGCATGGACCGCGCCACCGCAGACTACATGGGCATGATTGCCACGGTCATGAATGCCTTGGCACTTCAAGACGCCTTTCGGCAGTCGGGTATTGAGGCCCGGGTGCAGTCAGCCCTGCGGATCGATCAGGTGGTGGAGCCGTACATTCGCCCGAAGGCTATTCGGTATCTCGAAGAGGGTAAGGTCGTGATCTTCGCGGCCGGCACCGGGAATCCCTTCTTCACCACCGACACGGCAGCAGCCCTACGCGGTGCCGAGGTGGGTGCCCAGCTCGTGATCAAGGCCACCAAGGTCGATGGCATCTACAGTGCTGACCCCGTGAAAGACTCCACCGCCACCCGCTATGAGGCGATCAGCTTCGATGAGGCGATTTCGAAAAACCTGCGGGTGATGGATGCCACAGCCTTTGCCCTCTGCCGCGACCAGCGGCTTCCGATTCGTGTTTTGAGTCTTTTTAAAACGGGCGCCTTGCTGGCCGCCGTAAAGGGCGCAGCAGAGGGCACCCTGGTGCATGTCTAACGACTTCTCGTAAAGCGCAGCCGATCATGACAATTCAGGAACTTCGTACCAGCACCGAGCAGAAGATGACCAAGAGTCTCGACACCTTAAAGGCGGGCCTCTCGAAGGTGCGTACTGGTCGTGCCCACCCGGGCCTGCTCGAGCACATCACAGTGGACTACTACGGCTCACCCACGCCGCTTTCTCAGGTTGCCAATCTCAGTCTGGTCGACGCCCGTACCATCGGCGTGAGCCCTTATGAGAAAAAGATGGTGGCCGTGGTCGAAAAGGCCATTCGCGAATCCGATCTTGGGCTGAACCCTGCAAACTCGGGCGATCTGATTCGGGTACCGATGCCGCCGCTTACAGAAGAGCGGCGTCGCGAACTCACCAAGGTGGTGAAGTCCGAAGGAGAAGACTGTAAGGTCGCGATCCGCAATATCCGCCGTGATGCTAATGAGCAGCTCAAGAAAATGGTGAAAGACAAGCTCATTTCGGAAGACGAAGAGCGTCGCGCGCAGGAAGACACGCAGAAACTGACAGACCGTTTTGTGGCGGATATTGACAAGATCTTGGCCCAGAAAGAGGCTGAGATCATGACGGTCTAGCTCTCTCGTGTCGGTACCCTCGAGCCCTCTGCCGCCGAGTTCCACGCTCGAGATCCCCGATACTTCGCTGGTTCCGCGTCATATCGCGGTCATCATGGATGGTAACGGCCGGTGGGCGGCGCAGCGTCATCTGCCCCGCATGGCAGGTCATGAGCGGGGCGTCGCGGCGTTGCGCGCGGTGGTGGAGGCCTGTATGCAGCGGGGGGTGGAGGCCCTCACCGTCTTTGCCTTTAGTTCCGAGAACTGGCGTCGGCCCGAGGAAGAGGTGAGCTTCTTAATGGGCCTCTTCTTAAAGGCCCTTAATCGCGAGGTGCGCGAGTTGCATCAGCATGGGGTGCAGCTGCGGGTGATCGGCGACCTCTCTGCGTTTTCATCTGCCCTGCAGTCAGCGATTCGTGCAGGTATGGAAAAGACCCGTACGAACGATCGGCTCGCGCTCACTGTTGCGGTGAATTACGGTGGAAGGTGGGATATGTTACAGGCCCTGCGGCGGCTGCTTGACGACCATCCTGAACTCGCAGAGAAGGGGACGCCGATTCCAGAGGAGGCGCTCGCCCGTTACCTTTGCCTGTCTGATTTGCCCGAGCCTGACCTCTTTATCCGCACCGGAGGCGAGCAGCGCATTAGCAACTTTCTTCTTTGGCAGTCTGCCTACACCGAGTTCTATTTCACGCCCTTGCTCTGGCCTGAGTTCGATGCGGTAGCCCTTACCCAGGCGATTGAGAGCTACCAGAGCCGCGAAAGGCGGTTTGGGCGTACCTCGGGGCAGGTGGCTGCGACCCAGGCACTGCCCGACGCCTCACCCGCGAAGTAGGCCGGGGCCTGCGCTAAGTCTGCGATATGGGCCTTCGCATTCTCACTGCGGTGGTGCTCTTCGCCGTCCTGATTCCCCTCACGCTCTGGGCGCCGGTGGCGTTGTTTTCGTTTTTTGTGCTGCTGGTCTTCTGCGGCGTATTCTGGGAATGGTCGGGTCTGCTTCTCCCTCCAAAGGGCCCCAGGATCGCCCTGGTGGCGGCGCTCTTCGTGCTTGGGGTCACCCTGGTCTTCGACCCTTATCTGGATCCGCGTAGCCTGACGAACGAGGTGCTGGGCACCGCGTCCTTCGTCTGGCTTTTCGTCCTACCCTGGGCGCTCTGGCAGGGGCGTACCCCACGCGGTTTGCTTGGGCTGGGGTTGGCTGCCGTCGCCTGCTTTGCGGGCTTCTGGGCGGTCTGGCAGGCGCGATACGAGGGCCTTGTCTTTCTGGTGAGTGTCCTTCTGCTGGTCTGGTCTGCCGACACCGCGGCCTATTTTGCAGGAAAGGCCTTTGGTCGTCGCCGACTCGCCCCCACGATCAGTCCAGGCAAGACCTGGGAAGGGGTCTTAGGCGCACTGGTGGTGAACCTACTGGTTATGACCGCTCTGGCTTTTTTTGTCTTCGAGAGCTGGTCGGCACGCCTGATCGATCGGCTCGGCCTGTTTCCTTTTCTGTTGGCAGTGCTTGGGCTTACCGGCTATAGCGTATTGGGAGACTTGCACCAGTCGCTACTTAAGCGGCAGGCGGCGGTGAAGGATTCCGGCCATCTTCTTCCCGGCCATGGGGGCCTCTTTGACCGGCTCGATGCGGTACTCGTGGTCATGCCGCTGGCTGTTTTTATGGAAGTCTGGGCAGAATCGTGGCTATGACACACACTCCACGCCCTATCTGCCTTCTTGGGGCCACCGGTTCGATTGGCCAGAGCTGCCTCGATCTCATTGCCCAGCACCCCTCCCGATTTGTGTTGAAGTCGGCCTCTGCCCATAGCGATGTCGAGGGCATGCTGCGTATCGTGCAACTTCACCGGCCTATGGACGTGGCGATGTCGAACCCCGAGGCCGCCATACAGCTCTCCGCCCGGCTGCAGGCTGAGGGCCTGTCTGCCGTGCGCGTCCATTCCGGGCCAGCTGCGCTGGGGCGACTGGCGGGGGATCCTGCGACCGAGTTGGTGGTGGCCGGTATTGTGGGGATTGCAGGCCTGGCTTCGGTCTGGTCGGCGGCCCAGGCGGGTAAGACGATTCTTCTTGCGAACAAAGAGGCCTTGGTCTGTGCCGGGGGTCTTTTGGTGGCGCTCTGCGCGAAGACGGGCGCCACGGTGCTACCCATCGACAGCGAGCACAACGCCATCTTTCAGTGTCTCGGGCTCGGATACCGATGCTTCTCGCAGCCCGCTGAGGTCAAGCGGCTTCTTCTCACCGCCTCGGGTGGCCCCTTCCGCACCTGGACAGCACAGGCCATTCGGCAGGCCACCGTGGCTCAGGCGATTAAGCATCCAAACTGGTCTATGGGGCAGAAGATCTCGGTAGATTCCGCCACCATGATGAATAAGGGGCTTGAGTGGATCGAGGCTTATTGGCTTTTTTCTATGCCCATGGACCGCATACAGATTGTGGTGCACCCAGAAAGTATCATTCACTCTATGGTTGAGTATTCAGATGGGTCCACACTTGCCCAATTGGGTGCGCCCGATATGCGCACGCCGATTGCCCATGCCATGGCCTGGCCGCAGCGCATGGCGGCACCCAGCCCTTCACTCGACTGGACGCAGCTGCAGGCGCTGCATTTCGAGCTTCCAGACCCTGTGAAGTTTCCTGCCCTTCGCCTCGTACCCCAGGCCATGCAGGCGGGGGCCAACGCCACGATCTGTCTGAACGCTGCCAATGAGGTGGCCGTTGATGCATTTTTGCGTGGTGCGATACCCTTTGGCGCGATTACCGATGCGGTAGACGCCTGCCTGCAGGGTCTTGCGGGTAAGCTGCCTTCGCCGCAGGGTCTCGATGACGTGCTTGCGATCGATGCTGAGGCACGTCGGGGTGTACAGGCGCTGCTCGCTTTAGATGCGCGTGTGTCAGCCCCTTCGGCCCCTTCGGCCCCTTCGGCACTTTCTGCGGGGCAGCCGTCATGATGACGAGCATCGTGGCTTTTTTGGTGGCCGTCGGGCTTCTGGTCTTTGTACACGAGATGGGCCACTATCTTGCCGCCCGCTCGGTGGGGGTCCGTGTCTTGCGATTTTCGGTAGGCTTTGGCCGTCCGCTTCTGCGGCATGTCGACCGTCGCGGCTGCGAATGGGTGGTGGCGATGGTTCCCCTTGGCGGCTATGTGCGTATGTACGACCGCACCGAACCTGAGTCTGAGGCATTGCTTGCAGACGCCGCAGGCCTGTCTGCGTCGGCCTCCTTCGATCAGAAATCGCTGGGCGCGCGGTCGTGGGTGGTCGTGGCGGGGCCTCTGGCCAACTTCGTGTTTGCTGCGCTGGCCTATGCGCTGGTGGGTCTTATTGGCCGAGCGGAGCCTATTCCCGTGATGCACCTGCCGGCTGCCCAGAGCGTGGCAGCGGTTGCGGGCCTCCAGGCGGGCGACCGGATTCTGCAGGCCAATGGCGCGGAGGTGCGCAGCTTCTCCGACCTGCGCTGGCAGCTGGCCCGGGCGTCGATCGGCGAGGGCCGCCCGGTGCTTGATCTCATGGTTCAGACCGGCCAGGCGCCTGCGCGCCGTGTGGTGCTCGACCTGGGCTCTGTAGCGCAATCGGTACAAACCGACTCCCCCGATCTACTGCTTGCGGCCGCAGGGGTGGTGCCGGAGTCCCTGGCGGTGCGGCTGACTGCGGTGCAGGCCGGTAGCGCTGCAGACCGTGCGGGACTAACGCCGGGGATGTTGGTTCTGGGGGTCGATGGGGTTGATGTTCGTCATCCCAGTGATCTCCAAACGATGGTGCAGGCGAGCGACGGCCGCTCGCTCGCGCTAGAGATTGCGCAGTCAGACCCCACAGACCCACTCTTGCCGATCGCAGGCAGTCAGCGCACGGTACAGCTCACTGCAGACCGCGGAGAGGCGGGGCGACTGCGGCTAGGGGTAGGTATCGCCCCGGTGCAGACCACCACGCTGGTACGCGAAGGGCCCTTTGAGGCCTTGGTGCGTGGCACGGTACGCAGCTTTCAGGTGGCCGAACTCTCTCTACAGGCGCTTGGGCGCATGGTGACGGGCGACCTTTCCTGGAAGCAGATCAGCGGGCCGGTGGGCATCGCGGGGGTTGCAGGACAATCGGCAGAACTGGGTCTTGTGGCCTTCATCGGCTTTCTTGCCCTCGTGAGTATCAGTATTGGGGTACTCAACCTGCTGCCCATCCCCATGCTCGATGGCGGACACCTCCTGTATTATCTCTTCGAGTTTGTGCGTGGCCAGCCGCTGCCGCTTGAAGCCCAGCAGGCTGGGCAGAAGCTGGGGCTGTTATTGATCGTTCTGCTGACTGGCCTGGCGCTGGTCAACGATGTCTCTCGTGTTTTTGGCTTCTAAGGTCTTCTGCATGCCTATTTCTTTCAGGCGATTGGCCCCGGCCTCTAGTCTGCCCGCCTTGTTCCTCGCCCTGGCGACGCCTGCTATAGGGCAAATCCAGATTCCGCAGCCGCCAGTGCCTCTGCAGCCGGGTGCGGTCAACGTGGAGGGCGTGGTAATTCAAGACGTGCGTGTGGAAGGGCTACAGCGCATCGAGCCTGGCACGGTCTTCTCCTACCTGCCGATTCGGGTCAAAGACCGGGTCACTGCCAAAGGCATCGCCGATTCGGTACGCGCCTTGTTCGCCACAGGATTTTTCCAGGATGTACGGGTGGAGCTCGACGGAGACGTGCTCGTGGTCACCGTAGAGGAACGTCCCGCGATCGGAGCGGTCGAGGTCACGGGTACCAAGGAGTTTGATCAGGAGACCCTGAAGAAGGCCCTGGCCGATTCGGGTCTCGCAGAGGCACGCATCTTCGATCGCGCGGTGCTCGAGCGGGCGGAGCAGGAACTCAAGCGCCAGTATCTCGGCCGCGGTAAGTACGATGTTCAGATTCAGTCTACCGTTACGCCTCTGCCGCGTAACCGCGTGGCGGTCTCTATTGCCGTGGATGAGGGGGAAGATGCCCGCATTCGACAGATTCGTATCGTGGGCGCGAAGGCCTTCGCTGAAAAAGAGCTGCTGGCAGAGTTTCAGCTCTCCACCCCCACCTGGATGAGCTGGTACACCAAGTCAGACCAGTACTCGCGTCAGAAGCTCACCGGGGACATTGAAACCCTGCGTTCTTATTACTTGAATCGGGGCTACCTGGAGTTTGTAATTGACTCTACCCAGGTTTCTCTGTCGGCCGACCGTCGCGACGTTTTCATTACGCTCGTGGTCAATGAGGGCGAGCGGTTTACATTTGGAAATGTAGGGGTTACCGGTGATCTGCTGGGCCAAGACGAAGCCTTCCAGAAGCTTGTCGGCGTAAGGCAGGGTGATACCTTCTCTAATGAAAAGCTGCAGGCCACGGTGAAGGCTATGACCGACCGGCTGGGCGAACTCGGGTATGCCTTTGCGGCGGTAAACCCCATTCCCCGCATCGACCGTGACCGGCGCGTGGTTGACTTCACCTTGCAGGTCGATCCCGGCCGCCGGGTTTATGTGCGCCGAATCAATATCAGCGGCAATGCCAAGACCCGCGATGAGGTGATTCGGCGAGAGATGCGGCAGTACGAGGCCTCTTGGTATGACAGCGAGCGTATTCGGCTCTCGCGCAATCGCATCGATCGTCTCGGCTACTTTAAGCAGGTAGAGATCGATACCGAGCCTGTGGCAGGCACGACCGACCAGGTGGATGTGAATGTCGAACTAGAAGAACGGCCGCTAGGCAGCCTGACCCTGGGTGTGGGGTTCTCGAGTTCGGAGAATCTGGTGCTCTCGGGTTCGATTAGTCAGCAGAACTTTATGGGAACGGGCACCAATCTCTCGGTAGAGGTCAATACCAGTAAGGTGAGCCAAGTCTTTGCCATCAGCCATGTCGACCCCTACTGGACCGACGATGGCGTGAGCCGGTCTCTCGATCTCTACACCCGCACCTTTAATGCCGACGAGCTGGATTCTCTGGGGAACTATCGGATCAAGTCGCAGGGTGTTGGCATGCGGTTTGGCATTCCCTACACCGAAGAAGACCGCATCTTCTTGGGTGTCTCGTACGACAACTCAGAGCTTAGCGGTACGGTGCCCGAAAACTTCACGCCGGGTGATTCGATCGTGTTGTCGGCGGGCTGGTCGAAGGACACGCGCAACTCTGCGCTTGCGCCCACCTCGGGGGGCTACCAGTTCGCCAATGCAGACTATGGCACCCCGGCAGGCGACCTCGAATATATTCGCCTCACCTATGGGCACCAACGCTTTACGCCCCTGACGCGCAACCTGACCTTGGCTCTGAACGCGGAGCTCGGTTATGGCATAGGCTTGTCGGGACAAGACTATCCACGTATCAAGAATTTCTATGTGGGTGGTATAGGATCGGTTCGTGGGTTCTCCTCGAGCTCGATCGGCGAGAAGGTGCGCCGCACGGCCGCATCGTCAGGCTCCGATCTCATTGCGATCGGTGGAAATCGCAAGCTGGTGCTCAATGGGGAGCTACTCACCCCGCTGCCTGGTATGGCCCAAGACCGAACCATCCGCGTCTTTACCTTCTTAGATGTGGGAAGCGCATGGGGCGAATCGCAGACTGTCTCGTCGGATGATCTGCGGGTCTCTACCGGATTTGGTCTGAGTTGGTTCTCCCCGGTTGGGCCCTTGAAACTCAGCTGGGCACAGCCTGTGCGCAAGAAGCCCGGTGACGATACGCAGACGATACAGTTCCAGATTGGAACCGGATTTTAATTTTTTTAGAGACTGGGTCGATACACATGGTGATGTTTTTCTCTTCTGCGCAGACGCGCCGCCCCTGGGGGCTTAAGACTCTGGTGGGCTTTTCACTGGCTGCGCTTCTGGCAGCACCCGCGCTAGCGAAGGTGGGCTTTGTGAACACCGAGCGGGTGTTACGCGAATCGCCTCCAGCAATGGCGGCGCAAAAGAAGCTTGAGGCCGAGTTCGCCAAGCGCGAGAAAGAGCTCGCAGATATCGCCAGCCGTATGCGTGGCATGACAGAGAAGCTTGAGCGTGACAACCCGGTCATGGCCGAGTCGGAGCGCATCAAGCGCCAGCGTGAAATTACCGATATGGAACGTGATCTGCAGCGTCGTCAGCGCGAGTTTCGTGAAGACCTCAATCAGCGTCGCAATGAGGAACTCGCAGGCGTGGTGGAGATGGCCAACCGGGCCATTCGCCAGATCGCTGAGGCCGAGAAGTTCGACATCATCTTTCAGGAGGCCGTCTATGCCTCCCCGCGTATCGATATTACGGACAAGGTGATAAAGGCCTTGAATGACGCCCGGCCTGCCGCCACAAAATAGTCTCACCGCGGGCGACCTCGTCGCCCGCCTTGGGGGCGTGGTGGAGGGGAATACCCAGTTCCCTGTGTCGCGTTTTCAGCCGCTCGACCGGGCGGGTCCGCAGGACGCCAGTTTTCTTGCGCATGATCGGTATCTTCCCGCGTTGCGGTCGAGTCAGGCGGGGCTGGTGGTGGTGCCGCCTCGGGCAGCGCCTGAGGCCCAGCGTTATGCGGCTTACATTGTGGTGGAGGAGCCCTACCTCTTCTTCGCGCGGGCCTCGCAGCTTCTTTTGCAGCATGCCCGTCAGCAGACGGTGCGTGAGACGCAGATTGATCCGACTGCCGTGGTCCATGCGAGCGCCCGGCTGGGAGCCCGCGTGCGCGTCGGCCCGCTGGTGGTACTCGAGGAGGGCGTGGTGATTGGTGACGACACCGATATTGGGGCAGGGGTGATCGTGGGGTCGGGCTCCGAGGTGGGCCCAGGGGGTCAGATTCATGCGGGGGTACGGATTGGCGCCGGGGTATTGGTGGGGGCCCGCGTGGTGATGCACAGCGGTGCGGTGATTGGGTCAGATGGCTTTGGCTTTGCGCCTGCGGCGGATAAGTCCTGGGTCAAGATTCCCCAGGTGGGCGGCGTACGGATTGGCGACGATGTCGAGATCGGGGCCAATACGGTCATTGACCGCGGCACCCTGAGCGATACGGTCATCGGCCACGGCGTAAAGCTCGACAACCTCATTCAGGTGGCCCACAACGTCGAGATTGGCGACCACACTGCAATTGCCGGCTGCGTCGGCATTGCTGGCAGCGCCCGGATTGGCAAGCATTGCCAGATTGGGGGAGCCGCCGGCATTCTGGGGCATCTGTCGATTGCGGACCATACGGTCATCGGCCCGATGAGCCTGGTGATGTCCTCAATTTCGGAGCCTGGAAAATACGTGGGGGTCTATCCTCTACAGGCAGAGCGCGACTGGGAGAAGTCCGCCGTCATGGTGCGGCGCCTGCCCTCTCTGCGTAAGCAGTTTCGTTAAGCAACCGCTTTAGCAATTACTACAAAGAGGCATACGGCATGATGCAGATTCAGGAGATCCTCGACTTACTTCCTCATCGCTACCCCTTTCTGCTGGTGGATCGGGTGATCAGCCTCACGCCTGGGGAACGTATTCATGCCCAGAAGAATGTCTCGGTCAACGAAGAGTTCTTCAATGGCCACTTTCCGCACTTCCCGGTCATGCCCGGCGTTCTCATTATCGAGGCGCTCGCGCAGGCTGCGGGGATCCTTTCCTTTAAGACCATGGAGATGAAGCCCGATGACAAGTCGGTGATCTTCTTCGTGGGGATCGACAATGCCCGATTCAAGCGGCCCGTGGTGCCGGGTGATGTGCTCGCGCTGCATGTGTCTATCGAGCGCAATGTGCGCGGCATCTGGAAGTACAAGGCCCAGGCCATGGTGGATGAGGCCCTGGTGGCAGAGGCAGACCTCATGTGTGCCCTACGGGATGTGCCGCAGTCGGGAGCGGCGGGGTGAACACGGGCCGTATCCACGCCACCGCACTGGTTGATCCGCGGGCAGGGGTTGACCCGACCGTGGAGATTGGGCCGCATGCGATTGTGGGGCCCCATGCCCAGATTGGCCCCGGCTGTGTAATTCACGCCTTTGCACAGGTGATTGGGCATACGGTGGTGGGTGCCGACACGGTGATTCATTCGCATGCGGTGATCGGTGGCGTTCCGCAGGACAAGAAGTACAAAGGAGAGCCCACGCGGCTGGAAATTGGCCGCCGCAATACCATTCGCGAGTGCTGCACCATCAACTGCGGTACGGAACAAGATGGGGGCATCACGCGTCTGGGCGATGACAACTGGATCATGGCCTATGTGCATATCGCCCATGACTGCCAGGTGGGCTCGCACACGATTATGGCCAATGCCACCCAACTCGCCGGCCATGTCACGGTGGGCGACTGGGCCATTCTGGGGGGTATCACGGGTGTGCATCAGTTTGTGCGCATCGGTGCCCATGCGATGACAGGTGCGGGGACAACGCTGCTGCAAGATCTTCCTCCGTACGTGATGAGCACAGGAAACCCGGCCTCGGCCCACGGGCTAAACGCCGAGGGGCTGCGACGCAGGGGGTTCAGCGCCGACACACTCGCGCGCTTAAAGAAGGCCTATCGGCTTGTCTATAAGTCGGGGCTAGGGCTTGCCGAGGCTGCGCAGGAGGTGCAGGCGCTGGCGTTAGAGGGGCCAGCCGAGAGCCGCGCTGCGGTGATGGCGCTTTACGATTTTATTGCTGCCCCCGGTCGGGGCATTGTTCGATAGCCCATGACGCGTCTCGCCGCAGTCACGGGTGAGGCCTCTGGAGATCTCATTGCAGCCCAGGCCCTGGGGCCGTTGGTACGGCAGGGAGTGGCACTGGAGGGGATCGGGGGGCCTGCGCTTGCCGCGCTAGGCATGGACTGCTGGTTCTCCTCCGATCGCCTGGCGGTGCGCGGCTATGTCGAGGCGTTGGCCCGACTTCCCGACATCTTGTCGGTACGTCGGGCGTTGCTACAGCGGCTCTCTCAAACGCCGCCCGATGTCTTTCTAGGGGTGGATGCGCCGGACTTCAACCTCGGCGTAGAGCGCCGGCTGCGTGCCCAGGGGGTCACCACCGTGCATCTGGTGAGCCCGTCGATCTGGGCCTGGCGGCCAGAACGTATCCGCGCCATTGAGTCGGCCGTGGACCATATGCTCTGCCTCTTTCCCTTCGAGATTGACTGTTATCGGCAGACGCGTGTGCATGCGGTCTTTGTGGGCCATCCGCTGGCTGATCTGGTGCCGCTGCATCCGCAGCCTGAAGAGGGCCGCGCGCAGCTGCGGTCTCTGGGGCTTGTACTGAGCGCCGATCGTCCGGTACTCGCCGTTTTGCCCGGTTCGCGACGATCGGAGATCGATGCGGTCGGTCCTGCTTTTCTCGAGGCGGCCATGACACTGGCGAAGGAATTTCAGCCGGTGATTCCGGCGGTTTCGGAGACCGTGGCGGGCCAGATCAGAGCGCTCTCCGCCTGGCCCGCGGCTGAGGCGGCGGGCGTGCAGATGGTGGTTGCCTCGCCTGCGGCCGCGTCGCGGCCCGTATCGCACCTGGTGCTCGAGGCCAGTACCCTTGCGCTGGTGGCCAGTGGTACGGCCACGCTGGAGGCGGCCATGTTTCGACGGCCCATGGTGATTGGATATCGCATACCGGCGCTGAGCTACTGGTGGATGCGTCGCAAGGCGGTGGTGCGTCGGATTGGGCTGCCCAATCTCTTGTGTAACGAAGACCTGGTGCCAGAGTTCCTGCAGGAGCGCTGTACGGCCACGCATCTCGTACAGGCAGTGCGCGACTGGACCTCGGATCCCGCGCGCATGGCCTCCGTTGCCGAGCGGTTCGGTGCCTTACATGAGACGCTGCGTCGCGGCTGCGCCCAGCAGGTCTCAGACTTTTTGGCGCCGCTCTTGGCGGGCAGGGCCGCATGACAACGCGGGCTTTCTGTGTGGGGGTCGATGAGGTGGGGCGTGGCCCCTGGGCGGGGCCCGTCTGCGCAGGCGCGGTGATACTGCATCCGGCGCGTCCCATCGCGGGGTTAAAGGATTCGAAGAAGCTCACCGCCCGCCGTCGTGAGGCCTTGTCGCCACAGATTCAGACCCAGAGCCTTGCCTGGGGGCTTGGCTGGGCAAGCGCCCAGGAGGTCGATGCGGACAACATTCTGGTGGCGACCTTCTGGGCGATGCAACGCGCCGTACGGGATTGTCTTTCGCGACTCACGTCGGTGCCTGACGCAGAGGCTGCGTACACCACCGATGCGTTTGCGATTCGTGTCGACGGCCAGGCCTTACCGGGGCGTGTGTTGGGCCTTGACGCCTGGCCGTGGGCGACGGAGGCGGTTGTGGGGGGCGACGCACTGGTGGCGGAAATTTCTGCGGCCTCTATTCTGGCGAAGGTGGCCCGTGATGCCGAGATGGCCCGCCTCGATACTGTCTATCCAGGCTATGGCTTTGCGCAGCACGCAGGCTATGGCACTGCGCTTCATCAGCGTGCCTTAGCAGACCTCGGGCCATGTCCCGAGCATCGACGGTCGTTTGCGCCCATTGCGCGGCTGATTGGTCGGGCCGCATGAGCGATTTTTCTATACCCACCGTGATCTCGTCGCGTGAGAACCCGCAGATCAAGGCCTTGCGCCGACTGATCTCCGAGCCGCGGGTGCGACGTGCAGAGGGCCGCTGTTGGGTGGAAGGACCCCGCATGGTCTCGGCCGCACTCGCGCGATCAGAGGCCAGTGGCTGGGTGCCCGAGCTGCTCTGCCTTGCGGTAGGCGCAGACGGCATCCTTGATGGCTTGCAGCGAACGCTTCTGGAGGCCGCGTCTACCCAGGGTGCACGCGTCTGCCAGATGGAGACGCCGATATTTCGGGGCCTGAGCGACGTGCAGGCCGATCAGGGCATCGGCTTAGTCATGACGCGTTCGGCCGTTGCCCCAGAGACTAATGCGCTACCCGACCCATGGGCCGGTGATGTGGTTGTGCTCGATGGGCTGCAAGACCCCGGTAATGTCGGTACCCTCATTCGCACTGCGGCGGCGGCAGGTGTGACCCAGGTCGTACTCACCGAAGGCACGGCCGAGGCCTTCTCGCCCAAGGCGCTGCGTGCGGGGGCCGGCGCGCAGTTCTGTCTTGCTGTCACGGAGTCGCTCGGTCTGCCCGAGATCTGGGCAGCCCTGTTGGCCTCTCATGCCAGCCTCCTGCTCACGCTGGCTCCGCATGTACCCGAGGTGATGTCGCTCTATTCTCCCAAGGCGCAGTCTCGGCTCACCGAGCGTCGTCCCATCGCCTGGGTATTTGGGCAGGAGGGGCAGGGTCTGTCGGCGGACTGGAATGATCTCAAGGTGTCTTCAGTAGACAGATATCGTCTCACCATTCCCCAGACAGCCGGCGTGGAGTCGCTCAATGTCACCGCGGCGGCTGCGGTGCTGCTATTTGAGCGGTTTCGGCGCTGCCGACAAGAGGGGTGAGCGGTTCTGGAGTGTTGCCAGAATGGTGGTGGCGATCTCTTCAATCGACTTGGTCGTCGTGGAGAGTGATGCAATACCTTCACGCCGCATCATGATCTCTGCGGCCGCCACCTCGGCCCGACAGTTCTCCAGCGCGGCATAGCGCGAGTCGGGGCGACGTTCTTGCCGGATATCGGAGAGTCGCATGGGGTCGATGGTGAGACCAAAGCACTTAGCCTTGTAGGGCACAACCGCATCGGGGAGATGCCCCCGATCGAAGTCTTCCGGAATCAAGGGATAGTTGGCCACCTTCAGGCCATACTGCATCGAGAGATAGAGGCTCGTCGGGGTCTTTCCGCTGCGCGACACGCCCACCAGAATGACCTCGGCATCGGCCAGGTTACGCGACGACTGGCCATCGTCGTGGGCCAGAGAGAAGTTGATCGCCTCGATTCGATTCTTGTAGGCCTGGCTGTCGGTGGTGTGATGAAACCGTCCGATCGTGTGGCTCGATTTCACCTGTAGTTCGCGCTCTAGCGGCTCAACAAAGGTCTGGAAGAGATCGAGGTGTAGTGCCCGGGTGGTCTTGATACGGGCCGAGATCTCGGGGTTCACTAGGGTAAGAAAGACAATGGGTAACCGGCCATCGAGTTCGCCCTGTTCATCGATTGTGATGCGGGCCTCGTTGGCCTTATCGAGGTCCTCCACAAAGGGCAGTCGTCGAATCTGAAAACGCAGCTGGTCGAACTGAGCAAGGATCGACGAACCGAAGGTTTCTGCAGTGATCCCGGTTCCATCGGAGACGAAAAAAACGGTTCTGCCACTGGCTACAGGATGCACGGAATCGGTCTCCAAAGTCGTAACGGAAATGAGTATAAACCCGGTAAAATCAGGGGCAATTGAACTTTTCGCGCAAAAGGTGCCTAGGTATGGATTTAGCAGAAGGGGTGCAGGCGGGTCGGCTGGGTCTTCGTATGGTCGTGCCGTTCTCCGAACTACGGATGACCGATGTCGATGCGGTGGGGGGCAAAAACGCGTCGCTTGGCGAGATGATCAGCCAGCTTGCCAATGCGGGGGTACGGGTGCCAGGGGGCTTTGCCACCACGGCCCATGCCTTTCGGGTATTTCTCGCCCACAACGGGCTTGATAAGAAAATCGCGGATCGCCTCTCCGGCCTGAATACCGACGACGTGCGCGCATTGGCCCAGTGTGGTGCGGAGATTCGGCGCTGGATTGTGGAAACGCCCCTCCCGGAGGCGCTTGAGCGCGAGATCCGCAGCCACTACCAGACGTTGGTAGGCGCGGAGGGCGCCGGGGTGTCGCTGGCCGTGCGGTCCTCGGCCACGGCCGAAGACCTGCCAGATGCCTCGTTTGCCGGTCAACAAGAAACCTATCTCAACGTCGTCGGGATCGACGACGTACTCGAGAAGATCCGTCACGTCTTTGCCTCTCTCTACAACGACCGGGCCATCAGCTACCGGGTGCACAAGGGCTTTACCCATGCAGAGGTGGCGCTCTCGGCGGGCATCCAGCGTATGGTGCGGTCCGACCTCGGCGCAGCCGGCGTGATGTTCACGATCGATACCGAGTCGGGCTTTAACCAGGTGGTCTTCATTACCAGTTCGTATGGGCTGGGTGAAACCGTGGTGCAGGGGGCCGTGAACCCCGATGAGTTCTATGTGCACAAGCCTATGTTGGCCGCAGGAAAAATGGCGGTGATTCGGCGGCAGATTGGCAGCAAGCTCATCAAGATGGTCTTTGCGTCTGACGAAGAACGCCGTACGTCGGGCCATGCGGTAAAGACCGTAGATGTGCCTATTGAGGCCCGCAACCGGTATTCGCTGGCCCAAGAACAGGTCACGCAGCTTGCCCGCTATGCCGTGATCATCGAGGGCCACTATGGCCGGCCTATGGATATCGAGTGGGGCTTAGACGGCCAAGACGGCCAACTTTTTATTCTGCAGGCACGCCCCGAAACCGTGAAGTCCCAGCAGACAGCCTCTGACAGCCAACAGCGATTTAGCCTGAAGGGGCAGGGCAGTGTTATCGCGACCGGTCGGGCGATCGGTCAGAAGATTGGTGCAGGCCCGGTACGCGTGATTCATGACCCTTCCGAAATGGAGCGCGTACAGGTTGGCGACATTCTCGTCACTGACATGACAGATCCCAACTGGGAGCCTGTGATGAAGCGGGCGGCGGCTATTGTGACCAACCGCGGAGGGCGTACCTGCCATGCGGCGATTATCGCGCGCGAGTTGGGTATTCCCGCGGTGGTGGGTTGTGGCAATGCGACCGATCGGGTCGCCGAAGGGGCGATGGTCACGGTGTCGTGTGCTGAGGGCGATACGGGCAATGTCTACGAGGGTCTCTTAGAGACAGAGGTCACCACCGTGAAGACGGGGGCGCTGCCGAAGATCCCGGTGAAGATCATGATGAACGTGGGCAATCCACAGCTTGCCTTCGATTTTCAGTCCATTCCCAACGATGGCGTGGGGCTGGCCCGGCTGGAGTTCATCATCAACAACAACATAGGCGTCCATCCCAAGGCCATTCTCGACTATCCGCAGGTCGATTCCGAATTAAAAAATGCAGTGGAGCGCATTGCGCGTGGCCATGCCTCTCCGCGAGATTTCTTTGTCGATAAGTTAGCCGAAGGCATCGCTACGATTGCCGCCGCCTTCTGGCCCAAGCCGGTGATCGTACGCATGTCTGACTTTAAGAGTAATGAGTACCGCAAGCTCATTGGCGGTTCGCGGTACGAGCCCGAAGAAGAAAATCCCATGCTCGGCTTTCGGGGGGCCTCGCGTTATATTGCGGAGAGCTTTCGCGAGTGTTTCAACATGGAAGTACGGGCCTTGCGTCGGGTGCGTGAAGACATGGGTCTCACCAATGTTGAGGTGATGGTGCCCTTTGTTCGTACCCTTACAGAAGCCTCGGCGGTCAGTCGCCTGCTTGCCGAATCGGGCCTCGCCCGGGGCAGTGGCGCCGATGCATCGGGTCAGGGCGGACTTCGTCTCATTATGATGTGCGAGCTGCCTTCTAATGCGTTGCTCGCTGAGGAGTTCCTCGAGTTCTTCGATGGCTTCTCGATTGGCTCAAACGATCTCACGCAGCTTACGCTCGGTCTCGACCGAGACTCAGGCCTGGTGGCCGAAGGTTTTGATGAACGCGACCCTGCAGTCAAGAAGATGTTGGCCCAGGCAATATCTGCCTGTAACCGTGCAGGCAAGTATGTGGGTATCTGTGGCCAGGGCCCCTCGGATCATCCCGACTTAGCTGTCTGGCTCATGGAGCAGGGGATTCAGTCGATTTCTTTGAATCCCGATACGGTCGTCGATACCTGGCAGAGCCTAGGTAAGTAGAAACAAAAAGCCCCGCGAGTGCATCATTCACGGGGCTTTTTTCAACGCACGGCCCGCTAGAGCAGACCGCGCGTATTCTGGCAACAACGCTTACTGAATGACCTTCATGAGCTCACGCTTGCCACCCTTGTAGGTGTAGAGCGTAAGGGTGCCATTTTTGATGTCACCGTTCTGGTCGAATGCAATCTTGCCGATCGTGCCGTCGAATTCGATCTTGGCAAGTTCGGGCAGATAGACTTTCGGATCGGTAGAGTTGGCTTTTTTCATGGCCTCTACCATCACCATCGTGGCGTCATACACATAAGGTGCATAGAGCTTAACTTCCATGCCCATTTCTTTCTGGAAGCGGGCCGTGAAGTCCTTCATCTTTTGCTCGTAGGGGCCAACCACACCGCCGGCCTCGGCGCAGTAAATTACGCCATCACCCGTGGCATCCCCTGCCAGTTTGGGCAGCTCGTTGGTGCAGATACCGTCGCCGCCCATGAACTTGGCATTGATGCCCAGCTGCTTCATCTGACGCAGCATAGGACCAGCAACCGCATCCATACCACCAAAGAACACGACATCCGGCGACTTGCCCTTGATCGCGGTCAAGATGGAGGCGAAGTCGGTGGCCTTGTCGGTGGTGTATTGACGATCCACCACATTACCGCCTGCAGCCTTCACGCCCTTCTCAAACTCATCTGCGACACCCTGGCCGTAGGCCGTGCGATCGTCGATGACTGCAATGGACTTGCCCTTGAGCTCTTCTACGGCAAACTTACCGAGCGTGCCACCGAGCTGGCCATCGTTGGCCACGACGCGGAAGGCGGTGTTATAGCCCTGAAGGGTGTACTTGGGGTTGGTGGCCGAAGGCGAAATCTGGGGGATACCAGCCTGGTTATAGATCGTTGAGGCAGGAATCGTGGTGCCGGAATTTAGGTGACCAATCACCCCGACCACCTTGGCATCGACGAGCTTCTGGGCGGCTGCGGTTCCCTGCTTCGGATCGGCTGCGTCGTCCTCTGATAAGAGTTCGAATTTAACGGCTTTGCCACCAATCTGAACGTTTGCAGCATTCAGGTCGGCAATCGCCATTTTGGCGCCTGCCTCATTGTCTTTGCCCAGGTGCGCGATGCTGCCTGTCAAGGGCCCGACATGGCCGATTTTCACGGTTGTGTCGGCTTCTTTTTTCGAGCACCCGATTACAAACGCGGCGACGGCCACGGCAATCAGGGATTTCATTGGAACACCAGTCATGATTGACTCCATAGAGGTTTCAGGGGAGAACAGCAGCCCATAAGTTTAAACCTGAATTTGACTTAGACAGAAATCCGTCATTACGGCCGTAAACGCCTATTTCGGAAGAATATTTGTAGCATTGCAGCAGATTCTTTTGCCAATACCCCACCACGTATCTCCGTCTGGTGGTTGAGCTGTCTGTTGGCGTAGACGTCAAGCACGCTACCTGCCACCCCTGTTTTGGGGTCGGAAGCCCCGAAGATCAAGGCTGCAAGCCGTGCATGGAAAATCGCTCCCGAGCACATGAGGCAGGGTTCGAGGGTGACATAAAGGCGGCAACCGGGGAGTCGATAGTTTCCAAGCACAAGCGCCGCGGCGCGCAAGGCCTGAATCTCAGCATGGGCTGTAGGGTCTTTGTGGCCAATGGGGCGGTTGTACCCGGTGGCGATGACGGTGTCTTCCTGCACCACCACAGCACCCACCGGCACTTCACCGAGTTCTGCCGCCTGATGCGCCTGCTCAAGGGCCAGGCGCATGTAGTGCTCGTCGGTCACGGTGATCTAGTCACGCACCAGGCGCCAGACTACCCAGAGGGTACTGATCACTTCTATGCGGACGAGGAGGTCGATGAGGGGCATGGTCTCTCTGGGGGTCTGGGCCCTGTGGGCTGCATTTAGGGCTGAATATCGACGGTGGTACCGGCAGGAGCAAGATCAAATAGGTCGACGATATCCTGGCCCCGCATACGAATACAGCCGATGGATCCTGGCTCGCCCATGTCGACCGTGGGGGGGCTACCGTGAAGATAGATGTATCGACGCATGGTGTCGACCGACCCGAGTCGGTTCACCCCGGGCTCCATTCCACAGAGCCAGAGAATGCGGGTAAGGATCCAGTCGCGCTTGGGATGGGCCTCGGCCAGTTCGGGGTTCCAGATCTCTCCGGTGGGACGTCGCCCCACGAAGACCGTATGCAATGCCGCACCTTGGCCAATTTTGGCGCGAATATAGTGCCGCCCAATCGGCGTACGAAAGCTCCCTTGGTCTTGGCCGGTGCCATTGCGCGAACTGGAAATGTCCATGCTGAGCCGCGGGGCAAGTTGGGACACCTGGGCCTCGTCCCAGCGGTCAAGCCCTTGGGCGCTGGACAGATCATAGAGGTGGAGCCTCTGCGCCTGAATCGATACACGTATGTGGGATGTGCCGCTGGGCACCGGATGCCTCCCTTTGTAAGCCTTTTATTGTGCTGTCTGTCCGCCGAAGCGCGGCTGTTTACCGAGCCGGCTGCAGTGAGGGTTATTTTGCCTGCTTCACAACGTCGCGCAAGAGCCTCTGTTTCTCTCGCTGCCATTCTTTGGCCTTCTCGGTTGCGCGCTTGTCGTGCTGTTTCTTGCCTTTGGCCAGGCCGATTTCGGCCTTGATCCGGCCTTTGGAGAAATGCAGGTTGAGTGGCACAAGCGCATAGCCCGCGCGCTCAACCTTGCCAATGAGTTTTGAAATCTCCTCGGCGTGTAGCAGCAGCTTGCGGCTGCGCACGGGGTCCGGCTGTATGTGGGTAGAGGCGGTGGGCAGCGGCGAGATGTGGGCACCGATCAGAAAAATCTCCGCACGCCGGATGACGACATAGGCTTCTTTCAGCTGAGCGCGGCCGGAACGAATGGCCTTGGCCTCCCAGCCTTCGAGCACGATGCCCGCCTCAAGCCGTTCCTCGATGAAGTAATCGTGGAAGGCCTTCTTGTTATCGATGATCGACATAAAATAGTGGAATGTCCCGCGTTATTAAGTCTGTTTTGGTGCCGTATTCGGCCCGCCGCATGTACGAGCTGGTCGGTGATGTCGCCGCCTATCCCCGCTTTTTACCATGGTGCGGTGGTGCGGCCGTGCAGCCCCAGCCCGATGGGAGCCTGCTTGCTCGTGTCGATATCGCCTTTAAGGGCTTGCGGCAGTCGTTTTCAACACGCAATCGGCATGAGGTCGATCGGCGTATCGATATGCAACTTCACGAGGGGCCGTTTCAAAACCTCCAAGGCCACTGGCAGTTTCTTCCCCTATCAGACCAGGCCTGCAAGGTGGAGTTCGAGCTTGATTATCATTTTTCCAACAAGCTGCTTGAAAAGCTCGTGGGGCCGGTGTTTGACCACATTGCCAAGACCTTTGTGGATGCCTTTGTGGTTCGGGCAGAAGAACTCTCGAAGGCCCTCGACAACCAGCCACCTCCTGCGCGTACCGCCTCGCAGCCGTTCCCTGATCGATGATACAGGTTGAGGTGGTGGGCTTTGATTCCGAGGGGAAGGTCCACAGAACGGACCTCTCCTTGCCCGAGGGGGCGACTGTGGCAGACCTGCTTCCTGGGCTTGAACCGACGCTGCATGCCATCTGGAAGCAGGCCTCTGGGTTCTCTGTCTGGGGGCGTCTCGTAACGCCAGACACACTCGTGCGGGCGGGCGATCGGGTGGCGTTGCTTTCTGCGCTGAAGGCCGATCCGAAAGAGGCGCGACGACTGCGGGTAGAAGGGGCCCGTCGCGCGAATGCCGAACAGGGGCGGTTCGACCGGTGGACCCGAAGCCGGTAAAATGCCGCGATGCAAGCCCTGATAAAAGCACTGACCTTTGACGACGTTCTGCTCGTCCCGGCTTACTCCGAAGTTCTTCCCAAAGACACCAGCCTTGCCGCGCAATTTACGCGCGGGCTTCGCCTTAATTTACCCATCGTCTCTGCAGCCATGGATACAGTGACAGAGGCGCGCCTGGCGATTGCCCTGGCTGAAGAAGGCGGGATTGGCATCATTCATAAGAACATGACCCCGGCCCAGCAGGCGGCCGAAGTAGCCAAGGTGAAGCGGTTTGAGGCAGGTGTTGTGAAGGACCCCATTACGATTGCGCCCACGATGACGGTGCGGCAGGTCTTAAGCCTCACTGCAGAGCGCCGTATTTCCGGTCTGCCCGTTGTTGAGAATGGGGTCGTGGTGGGCATTGTCACCAATCGTGACCTGCGATTTGAAACCCGCCTAGACGAACCCGTACGTAGCATCATGACGCCGCGAGATCGGCTGGTCACGGTCTCTGAAGGCGCGTCGGTGGAAGAGGCCAAGCGGCTGATGCATGCCCACCGTATTGAACGGGTGTTGGTGGTCAATGAGGCCTTTGAACTGCGCGGCCTGATTACGGTGAAAGATATTCTGAAGGGTATTGAGCACCCTCAGGCAGCCCGTGACGACCAGGGCAAGCTCTGTGTGGGCGCGGCGGTAGGTGTGGGGGAAGGTACCGAAGACCGTGTGGCACGGCTGGTGGAGGCGGGTGTCGATGTGATTGTCGTCGATACCGCCCATGGGCATTCGCAGGGCGTGCTCGCGCGCGTGGCCTGGGTGAAGCGCCATTTCCCGCAGGTGGAGGTGGTGGGCGGCAATATTGCTACGGCTGATGCCGCCCGTGCCCTTGCGGATCATGGTGCCGATGCGGTCAAGGTGGGTATTGGGCCCGGCTCGATTTGTACCACCCGGATTGTGGCTGGCGTGGGCGTTCCCCAAATTACCGCCATCGATGGCGTGGCGCAGGCCCTGCAGGGTTCCGGGGTCCCAGTCATTGCCGATGGCGGCATTCGGTTCTCTGGGGATATTGCGAAGGCACTGGCCGCGGGTGCGAGCACCGTGATGATGGGCGGCATGCTGGCGGGCACTGAGGAGGCGCCTGGCGAGGTCGTGCTTTTTCAGGGGCGATCGTACAAGGCCTATCGCGGCATGGGCTCGCTGGGGGCCATGCAGGCAGGCTCTGCAGACCGTTACTTTCAAGAAGGCGACAGCCCGAGTGCGGAGAAGCTGGTTCCTGAGGGTATTGAGGGACGAGTGCCCTACAAGGGAAGCGTGCGGGCCATCTTGTATCAACTCGCGGGCGGCGTGCGGGCGAGCATGGGCTACTGCGGATGCGCGAGTATTGATGCGCTACACGCAAAGGCCCAATTTGTAGAAATTACCAATGCCGGCATTCGTGAGTCGCACGTACACGACGTGCAGATCACCAAAGAAGCGCCCAACTATCGGGCCGACTAGTCTGCGCACGCAGACAGAAAAAGGAAAGACGTGCGCGCAGTAAATCACGACAAGATTCTTATTCTCGACTTTGGCTCCCAGGTGACGCAGCTTATTGCGCGGCGGGTGCGTGAGGCCCATGTCTATTGCGAGGTACATCCCTGCGATGTGTCTAATGACTGGATTGCAGCCTATGCGTCTGATGGCTGTCTGAAGGGAGTTATTCTTTCGGGCAGTCATGCCAGTGTCTACGAAGACTCTACTGACGCCGCACCCGATCAGGTATTTCGTCTGGGCCTGCCCGTCTTGGGTATCTGCTACGGCATGCAAACCATGGCCCAGCAGCTCGGAGGGACAGTTGAGAGCGGACAGACCCGAGAGTTTGGCTATGCCGAGGTACGTGCCCGTGGTCATACCGCCCTGCTCAAGGACATTGCCGACTTCACCACGGCCGAGGGCCACGGCATGCTCAAGGTCTGGATGAGCCATGGCGATAAGGTGTCGCAGCTGCCCTCCGGCTTTAAGCTCATGGCCTCTACCGACAGCTGCCCCATCGCGGGCATGGCCGATGAGTCACGCCATTTTTATGGCGTGCAGTTTCACCCTGAGGTCACGCATACCGTGCAGGGCCGGGCGATTCTCGAGCGCTTTGTGTTGGACATTTGCGGGGCGCGTCCTGATTGGGTTATGCAAGACCATGTGGCCGAGGCTATTCACCGCATTCGCGCCCAGGTGGGCGAGGAGGAGGTCATTCTCGGGCTCTCTGGCGGGGTTGATTCCTCTGTTGCTGCGGCCCTTATTCATCGCGCCATTGGTGATCAGCTAACCTGTGTCTTTGTGGACCATGGTCTGCTGCGTCTGAATGAAGGCGACATGGTCATGGAGATGTTCCAGGGGCGCCTGCAGGCCAAGGTGATTCGGGTCGATGCCAGTGGGCTCTTTCTCGGGCGCCTCGCGGGTGTCGAAGACCCCGAGCAGAAGCGCAAGATCATTGGCGGGCTCTTTGTCGATGTCTTCAAAGAAGAGGCGGCGAGGCTTAAGGCCTCGGGCGCCGGCCATAAGGGCGCCACCTTTCTGGCCCAGGGCACCATCTACCCCGATGTCATTGAAAGCGGTGGGGCGAAGAGCAAAAAAGCCGTCACGATCAAGAGCCACCACAACGTGGGGGGCTTGCCCGAGCAGCTGGGTCTCAAGCTTCTTGAGCCGCTGCGTGATCTCTTTAAAGACGAGGTACGCGAGCTGGGCGCGGCCTTGGGGCTACCACGCGAGATGGTCTATCGCCATCCGTTTCCGGGCCCGGGTTTAGGTGTGCGCATTCTTGGCGAGATCAAGCCCGAGTTTGTGGCTTTACTGCAGCGGGCAGACGATATCTTTATTCGGACACTACGCAAGACCATGGCAACGCCCGAAGACCAGGCCGCAGGTCTGTGTGCCGCCGATGCGATTGGCAGGTCGTGGTACGACCTGACCAGCCAGGCCTTTGCGGTTTTTCTGCCGGTGCGATCGGTAGGGGTCATGGGCGATGGCCGTACCTACGACTATGTGGTGGCCCTACGGGCGGTGGTCACCAGTGACTTCATGACCGCGCAGTGGGCCGCGCTACCGCACCGGCTCCTGTCTGAAGCCTCCAACCGCATCATTAACGAGGTACGCGGCATTAACCGCGTGGTCTACGATATTTCGAGCAAGCCCCCTGCGACGATTGAGTGGGAGTAGGAGGAGGGGCCGCACGGTCGGTCTAGCCTGGTGGTTGGTAATTCTGTTTGACAGAATCTTTTGTACGAGCCATCATGAATCGTGATCCGTTCGTTTTCCTGTACTGATACCGAGGCGCTGTTCAACAGCCTGGCAGTTGCCCGGTTTCGGCAGATCGAGCGGGTTGCGCGTCGAAAGCTGCTACAGATTCATGCGGCCATGGAGATCAACTCGCTACGCATTCCGCCAGGGAATCGGTTGGAAGCACTGCTTGGTAATCGCAAGGGCCAGCACAGCATCCGTGTGAATGATCAGTGGCGAATTTGTTTTACATGGAAGTCGGACGGCGTGCACGGCGTTGAGATCGTCGACTATCACTAGGAGTAACCAGAGTGACGAAACAACTCGAAGAAATTCATCCGGGTGAGATTCTGCTGGAAGAGTTTATGAAACCACTGTCGTTGACTGCACGTCAGCTTGCGGCCGATATTGATGTGTCGCCGAGCCGAATCAGTGAACTGGTGAATGGTCAGCGCCCCATCACTGCTGATACTGCACTCCGACTGGGTCTATTCTTTGGTATGGACGCTCGTTTCTGGCTCAACTTGCAGGCCGAATACGATATTCGTGTAGCAACGCGGGACCTTAGTGCAAAACTTACACAGAGGATTCGTGTTCTTCGAGCGGCCACATGAGTGCTACAGAATGTCACTGAATCTTCGCCCGCCCTTTCAACGTCTGCTGAAACTCACTGAGCTTTTTGCGCTGAAGCGCCTCTGCAATCTGGCTGCGCACGTCTGCCAGCGCGGGTGGCTCCGATTTACGTACATCATCTAAGCGAATCACATGCCAGCCAAACTGGGTCTGCACGGGAGCCGCGGTGGTCTTGCCCTTTTCGAGCTTGACCATGGCCTCAGAAAATGGCCCCACAAAGGTGTCTGCGGAGGCCCAATCGAGATCGCCACCGTTGGCGGCCGACCCAGGATCTTTAGAAAGCGACTTTGCCAGGGCCTCAAACTTCTCACCCTTGTTTAGGCGGGCCACAACGTCTTTTGCCATGGCTTCGGTCTCTACCAGAATGTGGCGCGCACGGTATTCGGTGTTGAGCTGCGCCGTGAGCCGCTGATATTCCGCCTGAATGTCTTCATCCTTAATGGGGCTGCGCCCCAACTCGTCTTGTACGAGGGCCTGAATAAGAATCTGGGTGCGGGCAGTTTCTATTTGAAACTTAAACTCTGCCACGGCAGGAAGACCGCGACGCTCGGCTTCTTGCAGAAGAACTTCGCGGTCCACCAGCTCTTGGCGTACCAGCGCAGCGAGTTCGGGCGTGGACTGCTGGCCCTGCTTGGCGAGTTCCTTCAAGAAAAGATCTGCCCGCTCTTTGGGGATCGGCCTGCCGTTGACTACGGCGATATTTTGCGCAGAGGCCGACGTCGCGAGCACGATCGCAAGGCCAGCCAGAAAATGTTTACTCATTCAGACTCCGAAGGGCTCCGCGCGTCTATCGATAAGGCGTGGATCCGCGCGGGGATCCACTCTTGTAGGGCATCATACACAAGACGATGACGGGCAAGCCTTGCCTTGCCCTCAAAGACGGGGCTGACGACCCGGAGGTGAAAATGGCCACCGCCTCCGCGTGCACCGGCATGGCCTTTGTGGGCATCAGACTCATCCCAGAGGTCCATCTCCACCACAGGTAAAACCGCTCTGAGCCGTGATTCGATCGCCTCGTGAAGCGCGGTCACGGTGGGGCATCCTTCGACTCGGGGGCAGCATGGCGGCTCATATAGACGGCCTGGGCAATCACGAAGACCACGGTGAGCAACAGGGTGCCGAAGACTTTGAAGTCCACCCAGATATCGGTAGAAAACTGCATGGCAACCCAGGCATTGAGCAGCGCCATACCCAGAAAAAAGAGGCCCCAGGCGGCATTGATACGAGCCCAGATGGATTGCGGGAGCGCCACTTTGCCGCCTAGGAGCTTCTCGATAAGGTAGACCTTGGAAATGATCTGCGGGCCCAGCAGCGCAATCGCGAAAATGCCGTAGAGCAGGCTTGGCTTGGCCTTGATAAACCGTTCATCTTGCAGAAAAAGCGTGGCCCCGCCAAAGA
>JBDLQX010000040.1:0-14970 GCA_039800345.1 Pseudomonadota bacterium
AGAGCGAGGCCAGCGGTCCCCGCCAGAGCGTCTCAAACCGCTTGGTCATTTCTTTGGCCAGTAGGGTAGGGGTCGATCCGCCAAGCACCTCGATGCAGTCTTGAAGGCTTGCCTCGAGCCGATGGGGCGACTCGAAGGCTAGGCAGACGCCCCCTACTGATCGCATCGATTGCAGACGTTTTTTGCGCTCATGCGGTCGGGCGGGAAGAAAGCCCCAGAAGGATAAGGGCCTGTCCTCCTCGGGCAGAAAGCCGCAGACACTAAAAGCGGCAGCCATCGCACTGGGCCCCGGAATGGGGACCACCGCGTAACCATGGGTCCAGGCGGCATCGACGAGACGCTGGCCAGGGTCAGCGATGCCGGGTGTACCGGCATCGGTGACAACCGCGACCCGCTGACCGAGACCAAGTGCCTGAAGCACCGCTTCGGTCTGTGCGGCCTCATTGTGTGCATGTACAGAGAGAAGGCGCTGAGCCCCTGGCTGGATCTGTGCGGCCTGCAGCAGGTGGCGGTAGTGACGCGTGTCTTCAGCACAGACCAGATCGGCCTGCGTGAGCACCTGGCGAGCCCGGGCAGAAAGATCGTCTAGATGGCCGATCGGCGTGGCTACGAGGTAAAGCGCCGGTTTTAATGCAGGCATGAACCAGACACCCGACAGGCATAAAACCCATCAACGAGGTCAGTGGGCGGAGGCACAGGCGCTGGCCTATTTGCAGTCTCAAGGCCTGGTTCTCTGCGCCCGCAATGTCCGGTATCGCTGCGGAGAGCTTGACCTGATTATGACCCATGGTGCGCAGCTTGTTTTCGTAGAGGTGCGGTATCGCGCTCGGTCAGACTATGGCGGGGCCGCCGCCTCGGTGGGGCCTCTGAAACGACAGCGCATCTGGCGCGCCGCGATGCTCTGGCTGCAGGCGCAGCCGGGGCCGGCACCGGCCTGTCGCTTTGATCTGGTGGTGTTGGGTCCGGGCGGCCTGCAGTGGTTGCCGGCGGCGTTTCTGTCAGGCGGTCTTCTATAATCGATCTTTCATCATGATAGGAGCCCATGCTATGAACACGCGACGCCTTCTGCTCTGTGCTGGAGTTTCCGGGGCCTGCGCTACGGCACTGTCTGGCTGCTTTCCTGTCGTTGCCACAGGCATGGTGATGGGGGCCTTCTCTCTGTCTGACCGCCGCACCACCGGCGCTCAGGCCGAAGACCAGGCCATTGAACTCAAGGCCTTCGATCGGCTTCGTGACCGGTTCAAAGGCGAGAAATCTATCTCGGCCAGTGTGACGAGCTTTAATCGGATTGCCCTGCTTACAGGCAGCGTACCCAATGCCACGGTGCGTGCAGAGGCTGCTGGGGTCATCAGCCGCATCGAGAACGTGCGCCTGGTGATCAATGAGCTGCAGGTTGGATTTCCCCAGAGCACCACGGGCTATGGCTCCGATGTCTTTCTCACCTCGCGCGTGAAGCTTGCCTTGCTCGATGACAAGGCGGTCAATGCAAATTTTGTGAAGGTAATCACCGAGTCATCGGTGGTCTATCTGATGGGCCTCGTCACCGAGCGGGAGGCGACGCGCGCGGCGGAAATCACTTCGCGGGTTCCCGGAGTACGCCGCGTGGTGAAGGCCTTTGAGCTCATTAGCGAGAGCCAGGCCCAGTCCCTGGAATCGGCGGCCAAGGCCGGTCAGGCGCTGCCCGAGACCAAGGGCCAGAACCCACAGCCCAGTAGTGCACCCCCTGCAGCGCCTGCAGCGCCTGCCCCGACGCCGGCGCCCGCCCCGAGACCGTCTTCTGGGGTCGAGGTGATTCCGGTTCGGTAGTGCGCGGCGCCATTGCGTTCTCTGCTGCGTCTTCTGGCGCGTCCTCTGCCGCGTTCTCTCCTGTGGCCGGCTCCTGAGTGGTGTTTTAGACGCCAGTCAGTCTTTTAGCAGCCGCAGTGCATTGGTAACGACCGCCAGAGAGCTCAGCGCCATGGCCGCCCCTGCCAACGCGGGAGGCAATAGGCCAAGGGCCGCCATAGGCAGCGCCAGTAAGTTAAAGCCGAAGGCAAAGACCAGGTTTTCGATAATGCGTCGCTTCACGCGTTTCGCAAAAGCCAGCATCTCTGGCACCGCGAGAAGTTTTTGGCTGTTGGTGAGTGTCACATCGGCGGTCTTCAGTGTCAGGCTCGCACCCGCCGAGAGTGCGATGGCGAGATCGGCCTGCGCCATGGCCGCAATATCGTTCATGCCATCGCCCACCATGCCCAACGTCTGGCCCTCCTTCTGCCACTGACGAAGCTGGGCCGCTTTGTCTTCCGGATGCTGGCCAGCCTGCGCCTGTGCGCGGTCTAACCCCAGGGCAAGGGCAACGGGGGCAACGGCTTCAGCCCGGTCACCGCTTAAGAGGCTCACCTTTAGCCCCTGTGCGCGCAGGGCGGTAATCGCCTCTGCGGCGTCTGCCTTCAGTGTATCGGCCGCCCAGAGACGGCCTGCCCACTGCCCGTTCACGGCCACGTCGATCTCACTGGCCCCCGGCCAGGGGCCTAGCGACTGGCTGCCTTGGGGTCCCGGCGGGATGTTCTCCTTACCTTCTCCCACGATGCTGGCTACCCAGGTGGATCGGCCAACCAACACGCGCCCTTGCGCGGTCATGGCCGCTACGCCGAGCCCGAGGGCCACCTCGGGGGCGGCCGCCAAGGCGGGCGTGGGACGGCCCGCCGCCTGCGACCAGAAGGCTCCAGCAATGGGGTGGGGGTTACCTTCCTGCGCGGCTGTCGCCAAGGCCAGCCAGTCGGGAAAGTCTTCGGCCCGTACGGGCCGTGCCGCAGTTGTTGTCGATGCCATGCCCACCAGGCGGGGGCGGCCCTCGGTGAGGGTGCCTGTCTTATCAAAGACCAGGTGTGTGAGTTCGGCTGCCTTCTGTAGGCTTGTGGCAGAGCGAAAAAGCCAGCCGTGTTGCGCGGCGCGGGCAAGTCCGGTGGCAACTGCCATAGGGGTCGCAAGCCCCAGGGCGCAGGGACAGGCAATCACCAAGAGGGCAATGGTCCGTTCCAGCGCGATGGCAAAGCCTGGTCCCCAGAGGCTCTGGCCCACGAGGTTGCATACGGCCGTGACGGCCACGAGGGGAACAAACACCGCGGCCACTCGGTCGGCCCAGGCGGCAATAGGGGCCCGGCTTGCCAGGGCCGACTGCATCTGTTCGCGCAGCCGCGCATGCCGCCAGTCCTCGGGGTTGCCTTCTACCTGAAGGATCACGGGCGCAACCACATTAATGGCCCCGCCCACCACACGATCCCCCACGCCGCGGGCGGCAGGTAGAGACTCCCCGGTGAGCCCTGCCTCATCGAATTCGGTCTCGCCCTCGAGAATGCGTCCGTCGCAGGCGAGGCGGCTGCCCGGACCGAGCCATACGCGATCACCGGCCCGAAGCTGTGCGGCCGGTAGTGCAGACAGTTGCTCGGGATCGATCGTCGCAAGCCTGCTCTGCGGGTCTTGCAGTCGGATAGCGGTAGCGGCGGACTCTTCCAGAAAAGGGGCTAAGGCGGCAAGGGTGCGGGCCTGGGCTCTGGCCTGTAGCTTCTGGCCAAGATGCAGCATGGCAATCACTACCACGGAGGCCTCGAAATAAACGGGGCCGGGATCGCCACGGAGCCAGACTGCCATCGACCAGAGATAGGCGGTGCCCGTGCCCAGCAGGATGAGGGTCTCCATACTGGCGCGACCATGGGCGAGCGACCGCAGACCTGCATAGGCGATCGGTGCGCCGATCCAGAGCTGCATAACGCTTGCCAGCAGCGCCTGAATTGCCAGGGGCACAAACCCATGTGCGTTCTGTGTGGTTCCTAACGCTGCCGCACCCTCTGGCCCGTGAGGCGTCCCGATGATCATCGCAGCCATCTCTAAGACCATGACGACCAAGGCGATCACCGCCACCACCGTCGGCAGAGGCGTCGCCCCGCCCGCAAGGCGCAATGAGGCCGTCACCTCAGGGCCCCCTGCCTCTGTGGCTTTACCTTCTTGCCCGCGTGTGTTGTTGCGAGCGGACTCTGACGGCTGCCGGGGCGCGAACGGGCTTGCGGCATAGCCCGCACGTCGAACCGCGGCTACCGCCGCATCCAGGTCTGCCCCATAGATGCGAGCCCGGTGCTCGAGCAGACTCACTTCGGCCCGTGCGCCAGGAATTCTCTCTACGGCCTTGGCCACCCGCGCGACGCAGCCCGCGCAGGTCATCCCTTCAATCTGCAGGTCTATAAAGGTCTCCGGCATTACTTTAAGATCCAATCTCTCAAACATCGGTCTTTTGGTGGTCCGCGTGCTAGCGGGGTGCTTGGTATCGAACGGCGGGTCTGGCAATGATTGTGACGGAGGCTGGGATGATGGTTTTCTCTCGGATGTGTTTTCTGCGGTTCTCCCCGCCTGCAGGAGGGCTATCGGGGCGGGCAGGCACCCTTCTTTTGGGGGCCTTGGTGATCACCGCTCTCGCGGCCTGGTGGTCTCTGCGTACGGCCCCTGCCCCCTTGGTGGAGGGTACCGACCTCAGAGGCTCTGCGGTGGCGACCGCAGGCCTCAAGGGCAAGCCCTACCTCATCAACTTCTGGGCCACCAGCTGTGTCACCTGCGTCAAGGAGATGCCCGATATCGTTGCCCTCCACGAAGAGTTCTCGAGCCAGGGCTTTCGTACGATTGCGGTGGCCATGAGTTACGACCGCACCGACTATCTGCAGAGGTTTGTGGAAGATCGGGCCCTGCCGTTTACCGTGGTCCACGACCAGACAGGGGCCTGGGCCCAGGCCTTTGGCGATGTCTCGGTGACGCCCACCACCTTTGTGGTGGATGCCAACGGCCAGATTGTGAAGCGCTATGTGGGAGAACCCGACTTCGGTGCGCTGCGTCGATGGCTTAAATCGGAGCTTGCCGGCTAACTGGCGCGGCGGCACCGCAATACGGCCCGGGCTTTCCCACGCGTTTCCGTGAGCGCGGGCTGCCTCCGGTGGTTCTTGCCTAGCCGTAGTGATAAAACCCGCGGCCGGTCTTGCGACCGAGAAAGCCCGCGGCCACCATTTCTTTAAGTAGCGGGGCCGGGCGGTACTTAGGGTCTTCGAAGTGTTCTGACAAGACGTTCATTACGGCCAGCAGTACATCGAGCCCGATAAGATCGGCAAGGGCCAAAGGCCCGATGGGGTGGTTGCAGCCGAGCTTCATTCCATCATCGATTTCTTCGGGGCTCGCAAGCCCCTCTGCATAGACGAAGACTGCCTCATTGATCATCGGGCAGAGCAGACGGTTGACGACAAAGCCGGCGCTATTTTTGACGCGGATCGGGGTCTTGCCGAGTTGCTTGGCCAGGGAGAGCACCCGCTCGGTGGTCTCTGGCGCGGTCTTCAGGCCCTCAATGACTTCGACCAAGGGCATCACAGGCACCGGGTTAAAGAAATGCATCCCCACAAACCGACCAGGATGCTGAACATGTGCGGCCAGCCGGGTAATCGAAAGCGATGAGGTGTTGGTGGCGATGATGGTCTCAGCACCCACGACCGCCTCGAGCGCCTGCAGGATCTTGACCTTAATCGACTCGTTCTCGGTGGCGGCTTCGATGACCATGTCGACGCCACGAAGCGCGGAGACCTCGGTGGAGGTCTTTATACGGGCCATCGCCTGCGCCTTTTGTTCCGCCGTGAGGGCCTCTTTTTTAATCAGCCGGTCTAAGGAGCCCGAGACCGTGGCAAGCGCCTTCTCTAGGGCGGCTGCGGATAGATCTTGAACCACCACATCGAATCCCTGAACTGCAAAGGCCTGGGCGATCCCGTTGCCCATCGTGCCTGCACCCACTATGCCGATTGATGCCATGTCTGCTCCTTTGCTGCGTAGCGATGGTGAAAAAAATTTAAGCCACTGCGGCTTGTGCGCGTGACTGAAACCGATAGATCGCAAGGGTTGCCCGCACCGTGGGCCACCAGCGTACTGGCTCGGTGGTCACTCTCGATTCGCGAAGATAGGCCTTCTGCAGCACTGTCATGTTGAGCGAGGACAAGAGCTGCTCAAAATCTTTGGTGGTGGCAAAGTGCAGGTTTGGGGTGTCGTACCACTGAAACGGGAGACGCTGGTTCACGGGCATGTGGCCGCGCGCTAAGGACACGAGGTGTGACCAATGTCCAAAATTAGGAATGCTCACGATGGCCTGCTGCGCAAGCTGGGCGATCTCGGTCAGGATATGTTCGGTGCGTTGGGTGGCCTGCAGGGCCTGCGACAGAATGACGAGGTCAAATCGGTTGCCGGAGAACATCTCAAGCCCCTCATCAATATTGGCCTGTACCACGTTGACCTTCTTCGCGAGGCACTTCAAGAGGTTGTCATGGGCGATCTCTGCACCATAGCCTTGACAGTCCTTGTGGCGCGACAACCAGGCCAGAAGGCTGCCATCTCCGCAGCCCAGATCGAGCACACGGGCGCCCTGGGGCACCCAGTCAGCAATATAGGCGAGATCCGGCCGAAGCCCGTCATGGGGGTTCGCTTGGCGGGAAAGACCATGCCGGTCTGATGGCGTCTGATCACGTGTCATCTGGGCGGGGCCTGTGCAGTAAGGTCTTGGGCAATCTGCGCAAAGTAGGTGCGGATCAGATCGTGGTAGCGGCTGTCTGCCATCAGAAAGGCGTCGTGTCCGTGCGGCGCATCGATCTCGGCATAGGTGACCTGGGCATTGTTTCTCATGAGCGCAGAGACCATCTCGCGAGAACGTTCCGGTGGAAAACGCCAGTCGGTGGTGAAAGAAACCAGGCAGAAGGCGGCCTGCGCGGGCGCCAATGCCGCGGCGAGGTTGCCGCCGTGTACGCGCGCCGGATCAAAGTAGTCCAGTGCCCGGGTGATCCTGAGATAGGTGTTGGCATCAAAGTAGCCCGAGAATTTCTCGCCCTGATACCGCAGGTACGACTCGATCTCAAACTCGATATCGAATCCAAACCGATAGTTATCGGCCCCGCGCAGGCTGCGGCCGAATTTCTGGGCCATATCGTCGTCCGACAGATAGGTAATGTGGCCAATCATGCGGGCTACCGACAGGCCGTGTCGTGGCACCACCCCATGGGCGTAGTAATGGCCACCGTGAAAGTCGGGGTCATTGAGAATGGCCCGGCGGGCCACCTCATTAAACGCAATATTCTGTGCCGAGAGACGCGGGGTCGAGGCGATGACCACCGCATGGGCCACACGCCCGGGGTAGGCAATCGCCCACTGCATGGCCTGCATGCCGCCAAGGCTTCCCCCCATGACCGCTGCGAATCGTTGGATACCCAGTCGGTCGGCCAAGAGCACCTGGGCATTGACCCAGTCTTCCACGGTCACCACCGGAAAGTCGCTGCCGTAGGGCCTGCCGGAGGCCGGGTTGGTGCTTGCCGGTCCGGTGGACCCAAAACACGACCCCAGGTTGTTCACGCCAATCACGAAGAATCGGTTGGTATCGACAGGCTTACCGGGGCCGATCATGTTGTCCCACCAGCCGATGTCCTCGGGATCGTCTGGCCGAGTTCCCGCCACATGGTGTGAGGCGTTGAGGGCATGACAAATCAACACCGCGTTATCGGCCTGCGGGCTGAGCACGCCATAGGTCTCGTAGGCGAGCGAAAACGGCCCGATCTCTTGACCGCTGAGAAGCCGCAAGGGGCCCTCAAAGTCCGCGCGCAGGGCGGTAATCGGGCCCACCGAAGAGGTGGAAGAATTCATGACAGACGGCCTAACAACGACACACTTTTTTTCATTTTCTCGATTCTTGGTTCGCAACACTGACGAGGTCTACTTTCAGCCAAGAGGAGAAGCCCGTCATGCATCGTTCGCCATTATTGGATGTCTTAACTGCCCACCATGCTCAGCAAGAAAAAACACCCGCCCCCCAGATTCATCTGCCCTCAGCCGCTGTTGGCACCAGCTATTCTCCTGGAAATCGGCGCAGCCTGCGCCCGGGTGGCACCGCAGTGATTCAGATCCATGTCAAGGAACCGGAGTCACAGCCGCCCTGGTCGGCCCTGACTCCCCGGCAGTTCGAAGTGCTGCAGTGTCTGGCAGAAGGTAAGCCCACCAAAGTCATCTGCCGCAGTCTCAATATGTCGGAGGGTACGGCCAAGGTACATATCAGCGCGATTCTGCGGGCCTTTCAGGTGCGTAACCGGGCCGAGGCGGTTGTGGCTGCTCTGCGGATGGGCTGGATTCAGACTGTCGTGGGCGTTGCCACTGAGCCGCAGCCGTAAGACCAATGAGGGCGCGGCCTAAATCTGATTGAACTGGGCGAGGGCAGACCGCAGGGCGGCCGTGTCGCCCAGTCGCGTGAGGCGCCGGGCGGGCCGGGCCAGCGCCCCCGCATTACAAACGAGCACCTCTTGTTTCACCCGGAGAATCTCGGCCGAGTGCATGGAGAATTCCCGTAGTCCTAGGCCGATGAGAATGCGGGTAAAACGGGGGTCACCGGCCATTTCGCCGCAGAGCGAGACCGGCATATTCGCCCGCCCGCAGGCCTGGATGGTGTTCTGAATCAGGCGAATGACCGCGGGGTGCAAGGGATCGTAGAGATGTGCCACCTCACTGTCGGTGCGGTCAATGGCCAGGGTGTACTGAATAAGGTCGTTGGTCCCTAAGGAGGCAAAGTCGATATGGGCTAAGAGCCCATCAATCGCAATGGCTGCCGAGGGCACCTCAATCATGGCGCCTACGGGAACGCGGGAATTAAACGCCTGCCCCTGGGCTCGCAGGTCTTTCATGGTCTGACCAATCAGTTCTCGTGCCGCAATGATTTCGGGCGGCCCACTAATGAGTGGCACGAGGATTTTTACAGGGCCAAAAGCCGAGGCCCGCAGAATTGCCCGCAGCTGCACCAGGAACATCTCGGGCTCGGCGAGACAGAGCCGGATGGCCCGCAGGGCCAATGCGGGGTTGGCGGGGCGCCCACGACTGGCCTGCAGGGCGGGAACGTCTTTGTCTGCGCCCGAGTCAAGTGTGCGGATGGTCACGGGACGGCCCGCCATGGCCTCCACCACGCTGCGATAGGCCGCGAACTGCTCCTCTTCGGTGGGCATAGAGGTGCGGTTCATAAACAGAAATTCACTGCGCAGCAGGCCGACCCCGTCACACCCCCGCGAGAGGGCCATAGCGGCATCTTCAGGAAGATCGATATTGGCAAGGAGTAACACCGACTGGCCATCTAAGGTCTTGCTCTCGATATGCCGAATCTGCTCGAGTTGCTGACGGACAAACGCCTGATGCGTCTGCCGGCTTCGATAGGTGGCTAGTGCAGGCTCGTCGAGTTCGCCAAGGACCTCGCCACGTTCGGCATCGAGCACGAGGAGCGCCCCCTGATCGACACGGTGGTGCAGTCCCGGTAATCCGACGACGGCCGGCAGCCCCAGGCTTCTGGCAAGAATGGCGGTGTGCGAGGTTGCGCTGCCGCTGTCGGTTGCAAAGCCAGCAAAGGCGTGTTGACGAAGCACGAGCATATCGGCTGCAGAAATATCGCGCGCCACCAAAATCCAGGGCGGCTGAAGTGGATCAAAGGCCTGCGACTGAAATACCCTGGCAAGGCCGTCAGCGCCCTGCATCGCCTTGAGGATGCGCTCGACCACCTGCTGCACATCGGCCTTACGCTCGCGTAGGTAGGCATCCTCAATCTCATCAAACTGCTCTGAGACGGTCTCAAGCTGCTGCACGAGTGCCCATTCGGCGTTGCATCGGTCTTCTGCAATACGCCGCTCGGTCTCTTCGATCAGCAGGGGATCATTAAGCACAATGGCCTGCAGGTCGACAAAGGCACGCAACTCTGCTGCGGGCTCCGCGCCCAACGCCTCGCGCAGCTCTTCGAGTTCGGCCGCCACCTGGCCCACGGCTGCCCGAAACCGCCCCCACTCTGCGGTGATCTGGTCTTCGTCCAGCACCCGCCGGGGCTGATCGAGTTGCGCGGGGGCCAGCACCCAGGCCCGGCCAATGGCAAGCGCATCACCTACCCCGATACCGGAGAGAGACCAGCTCATTGGTCTTCTCCAAATCGGCTCGCCACCAGGGCCACGAGGGCCTCCAGCGCTGCCTCCGACTGGTCTCCGTCGGTGAGGATGGTGATCTCGGTGCCCGGCCCGGCGGCCAGCATCGTGACGCCGAGTACGCTCTTGGCATTGACCTTCTTCGTCCCACGCATCAGCCAGACCTCGCACGGAAACCGCGTGGCCAGCTGCGAGAGCTTCGAGGAGGCTCTCAGATGTAGCCCGAGGGCATTGATGATGGGAACGGTGGCCTGTGGCATGGCGATCCGGCTAGAGGGCCTCGTCCTGGCCAGAGATGGTGCAGCAGCTGACATGCTCGGACGCACAGAGTTTCTGGTGCAGGTTCTGCGCATCGAGGTCTTTGTAGGTGAGTGCCCGCAGCAAGGTTGGAAGACTGGCCGCCGCGAGCCCCTGACCGGCATGGTGCTTTAGCCAGCGGGCAATGCCGTTGGCAGGCGTTGCACCGGCGAGGTCGGTGAGCAGTAAGATCTCTGTGGGGGACCCAAGCGCTTGCCATCGTGCGGTGATCTGTTTTTCTACCTGCTCGGGGGACTGACTTGCAAGAACATCAATGACCTCGACCTCCTCTAGTCGTCGGCCAAACCCATGGCAGGCCACGGCATGCAGGGCGGAGGCCAGGGGCGCGTGACAGACGAGAAAGAGTCGGGTGGCCATGATCTAAGCGGCCTGCTGTCCAAACGCATCTTCAAGGGCCAAGACAAACTGGGCCGCCACGTCATGGCCCGTCTGTCGTGTGATTTCTTGAAAACCGGTGGGGCTGGTGACGTTAATCTCGGTCAGGCAGTCACCAATCACATCAAGACCCACCAAGAAGAGGCCCCGCTTGGCCAGCACGGGCCCGAGTTCTTCGGCGATCTCACGGTCACGGGTCGACAAGGGCCGTGCCTCGCCACGACCGCCGGCCGCCAGATTTCCGCGCGAGGCGCCTTCTGGGGGAATACGGGCGAGGCAGTAGGGCACAGGAAGGCCATTGATGAGCAGAATCCGCTTATCGCCCTGGGCAATCTCGGGAAGAAAACGCTGGACCATGATGGCCCGCTGACCATGCTCGGTGAGGGTCTCCACAATGACTGGCAGGTTGGGGTCTCTGGCATGGCTCACGAAGATGCCGGCGCCCCCCATGGCATCTAAGGGCTTATAGACCACCTGGGGATGGTCCTGCGCAAACGCGCGAAGGCTCTGCATGTCATGTGAGACCAGGCCCGGCGGTGCCCAGTGGGCAAATTCCAAGACCGCCATCTTCTCGCCATGGTCTCGCAGTGCCTGGGGGCGGTTAATCACGGGCACCCCCTGGGCCATGAGCCGATCGAGCATCTGCGTGGCCACCAGGTAGTGGACATCGAAGGGGGGGTCTTTGCGCATGATGACCAGATCGAGGTCGTCGGGCGCGAGCATGCGCGACTCTGCGACCGTGTACCAGGGGGACGCCGCATCTCCCTGCCAAGGCAGCAGGGTCAGACGCTGGGCTGCGATGGCCACCGATGTCTTCTGCGCATCCCAGCGTGATTGAAAGTCGTCGGGCCCGCAGGCCCAGACCAGATGGCCTCGGGCCTGGGCCGCTACCATCATGGCCCGTGTGCTGTCTTTCTCGGGCTTGAAGGTCTGCGGAGGATCGCAGACAAAGAGAATCCGCATGGCCTGGTTATCCGCTAGGCGGTGGCGTTGTCTTCGGTACGACGCGCACCAGGGTGGGTGGCCTGCAATTCACGCGAGGCCGCCAGTAGGGCGAGCCGTGAGATGACCCCGTAGAGATAAAGACGATTGGGTGTGGCATCGGGATTGGCCTCGGCCACTGCCTGCTGGCAGCTCTGTTCAAAGGCCAGGGGAACGAATCGTGCGCCAGGCGCGTTGAGATTTTCATCCGGGCCGCGGTCGACATGAACCCTATAGAAGCCGCCGACGACAAACCGGTCGACCATATACACCACAGGCTCGGCGACGGCCTCCCCTTCGGGCTGCGGCACCGTCTCAAAAGAATGGACCCCTTCTTGCACCAAGACATCGTGCACTTCGAGGCCCTCCTTCCCGACCGCCATCTTGTTGCGTTGCTTGCGGTTGAGGTTGAGCATCTCCGAGGGGTCTTTGACGGTCATGATGCCCATTCCGTAGGTGCCCGCATCGGCCTTGACCACCACGAAGGGGGTCTTTTGAATCTCGTATTCACGGTACTTCACGCGAATCTTCTGCAGCAGGTCAGTGACGCGATCGGCCAGGCATTCTTCCCCCTGTCGCGCATGAAAGTCGATGCCCTGGCAGCGGTCGAAATACGGATCGATCAGCCAGGGGTCGATCTGCAGACGCTGCGCAAATTCCTGGGCCACAGACCGATAGGCCGTGAAGTGGTGTGACTTTCGACGCGAGGCCCAGCCCGCATGCAGTGGCGGCATGATGGCCTGTTGTGAGAGCCCCTGCAGGGGGGCAGGCACCCCGGAAGACAGATCGTTATTCAGCAGAATAAGGCAGGGGTCAAACCCAGCCACCCCAAGGCGGCCTCCGCGACGCTCCAGGGGCTCAAGCACCAGTTCGACTTTTTGGCCCGATGGGGTGACGGCCTCAATTGGGGTGGGGCCGGTGAGGTCGGGCAGAAGGCTGCCGACCCGTACATTGAGCCCGGCCTGTTTGAGCAGGCTCACCAGCCGTGCAACGTTCGCAAGATAGAAGACGTTGCGGGTATGGTTCTCTGGAATCACCAAGACCCGGGCGATGTCTGGGCAGTGGTTCTCGACACTGGCCATAAGCGCCTGCACGGTCACAGGCAGTGCGGCCTCACTCAGGTTGTTAAAGCCCCCGGGAAACAAGTTGGTGTCTACCGGGGCGAGTTTGAAGCAGGCATTACGCAGGTCTACGGAGCTATAGAAGGGCGCAGGATGCACACGCCACTGCGCACGAAACCAGTGTTCAATTTCGGTGCTGTGGGCGAGCACGCGCTTCTCGAGATCGATCAGCTGGCCGCAGAGATGAGACTGGAGTTGTGGCGTCATGCACCCGATTGTAGCGGGGCTGCCCGTCAGACCGCACAAATAAAAAACCCGCAGTGCCTTCTGAGGGGCACTGCGGGTCAAGGGGTCGACGTACTGGAGGAGAGACCCTTAGGAGGAGAAAAGCAATCGTTACAGGTAGTAGGCCTTTTCACCGTGTGAGCTGACATCGAGCCCTTCGCGCTCTTCTTCTTCAGAGACGCGCAGACCCATGACCAGCTTGACGATGAACAAGGCAATGACCGAGACCACAGCAGACAGAATGATGGTGGTAATGACCGCCTCTGCCTGAATCGCGACCTGGGTGCCGATCGAGTACTCACCAACCTTATCGGCCACATAGTCGAATACACCCGTTCCGCCCAGCGAAGGCGCTGCGAAAACGCCGGTCAGAATCGCACCGATGATGCCGCCTACGCCGTGAACGCCGAAGACATCCAGGGAGTCATCCGCCTTAAGAAGCTTCTTCAGACCCGTCACGCCCCAGAGGCAGCCAAATCCAGCGGCAAGACCGATCACCAGCGCACCGCCAACACCCACAAAGCCCGCAGCCGGTGTAATGGCCACGAGACCCGCAACCGCACCAGAGGCCGCACCCAGCATCGAAGGCTTATCACGGAAGATGGTCTCACCAAGCGTCCAGGCCACAATGGCAGCGGCGGTGGCAAAGAGCGTGTTGGTGACAGCAAGCGCAGCAACACCGGTAGCCTCGAGGTTGGAGCCCGCGTTAAAGCCAAACCAGCCGACCCAGAGCATGGCTGCGCCAACCATCGTGAGTGCCAGGTTGTGCGGGGGCATGGGCTCTTTGCCATACCCTACCCGCTTGCCCACCATATAGGCAGCGACGAGACCGGCAACACCCGCATTGATGTGCACTACGGTGCCGCCCGCAAAGTCCAGCGCACCCTTGGCCCAGAGCGCGCCGGCTGCAGCTACGACCGCCTCGAGTGAGGCCGAGTCCCCTACCTTAATCGCGTCCGGACCATCCCAATACCAGACCATGTGGGCGGTGGGAATGTAGGCGAAGGTAAACCAGATCACCAGGAAAAGTAGAACCGCAGAGAACTTGATGCGCTCTGCAAAGGCACCAACGATCAGCGCACAGGTAATCGCCGCAAAGGTACCCTGGAAGGCCACAAACATCAGTTCGGGAATCACGACGCCCCGGCTGAAGGTGGCAGCCACAGATTCTGCGGTAATGCCCGACAGAAGAATCTTGTCAAAGCCGCCGAAATAGGGGCTACCGCCAGTAAAGGCGAGCGAGTAGCCATAGATGGCCCAGAGCACAAAGATCATCGAGGCACCCACCATCACCTGCATGAGCACCGAGAGCATGTTCTTTGCGCGAACCAGCCCGCCATAGAAGAGGGCCAGGCCGGGCACAATCATCGACATCACCAGCACGAAAGAAAGCATCATGTAGGCCGTGTCTCCCTTATTGGGGACGGGCGGTGGGGGCGCAGCGGCCGCAGCCGCGGCAGCAGCAGGGGCATCGGCGGCAAGCGCCAGAGATGCCACACCGAAAGTGCCGAGTGCCGCCAGTGCGGGTACGGCATATTTCGTGAGACAAGAAGTTGCGATTTTCATAAAAGCCTCATGTAAAAAAGTGTCAGCCCAGAATCAGAGCGCGTCTTTACCGTTCTCACCGGTGCGGATACGAATCACAGATTCGAGATTGGTGATAAAGATTTTCCCGTCGCCAATCTTTCCGGTGCGGGCGGCGTTCTCGATGGCCTCAACCGCCTGGTCCATCATCTCGTCGCTGACGGCGACCTCGAGCTTGACCTTGGGGAGAAAGTCAACGACATACTCCGCGCCACGATAGAGTTCGGTGTGGCCTTTTTGGCGGCCAAACCCCTTGACCTCGGTCACGGTAATACCTTGCACCCCGATGCCCGAGAGGGCCTCGCGGACCTCGTCGAGCTTAAAGGGCTTGATTACTGCGGTGATAAGTTTCATGAGTGTCCTCGAGTAAAGAGAGGGTGGTGAAA
>JBDLQX010000041.1:0-13732 GCA_039800345.1 Pseudomonadota bacterium
AGGGCGAGTCTCTCCCCGTGAGCTTCAAAAACCGAGTCATCTATTACGTCGGCCCCGTTGACCCCGTCGGCGATGAGGCTGTGGGCCCAGCAGGCCCCACCACCGCCACCCGCATGGACAAGTTCACCGAGACGATGCTCGCCGAGACCGGGCTCATTGCCATGGTCGGTAAGGCAGAACGCGGGCCCGTAGCCATCGAGGCCATTCGTAAGCACAAGTCGGCCTATCTGATGGCTGTGGGCGGAGCAGCCTACCTCGTGAGCAAAGCCATCCGGTCCGCCCGCGTCGTGGGCTTTGAAGACCTCGGCATGGAAGCCATCTACGAGTTCGAGGTACAAGACATGCCCGTCACGGTGGGCGTTGACAGCCAAGGCCAGTCGGTCCACGAGATGGGGCCGGCGGAATGGAAGGTACGCATCGAGAAGATGAAGAAGGTCGCCTAGCGCTCGACGAGCGCGCGGTTGGCATTTCTACAAGTTGGAATGCTCGGGGCCGGTCTAGCCCCTGATCGGTCGCCGCCTCGCGAAAGGCAGGCACGCTCGTCGGTCGCCCGCTCATGTGCTCCCCGGCCTATCTTGCCTCTCGACGTTGCACTGCCCGAGGGACTGCGGGGGTTATTTGCGACGGAACGGAGGTGGAGTCGCAAATCTCCCGCAGATCCCGAGCAAGTCTGCTCAGCGTCCTTGCCACCGCTAAGAGTAGAATTTCACTTTCACTCTTTCACCAAAATTCCCACGCTGACATGGCCAAATCCTCGATCAAAAAAGTCGTCCTCGCCTACTCCGGTGGTCTTGATACCTCCGTCATTTTGAAGTGGCTCCAAGACCACTACCACTGTGAAGTTATTACCTTCACCGCCGATATCGGGCAGGGCGAAGAACTCACGCCTGCCCGCGAGAAGGCCAAAAAGTTCGGAGTCAAGAAGATCTACATCGAAGACCTTCGCGAGGAATTCGTGCGCGACTTTGTGTTTCCGATGTTCCGGGCTAATACCGTCTACGAAGGTGAGTATCTGCTTGGCACCTCGATTGCCCGGCCCCTGATTGCCAAGCATCTCGTGGAGATCGCCAGGAAGGAAAATGCCGACGCCATCTCGCACGGCGCGACCGGTAAGGGCAACGACCAGGTACGTTTTGAACTCGGGGCCTATGCCCTCATGCCTGGGGTAAAGGTCATTGCGCCTTGGCGCGAGTGGGATCTGCTCTCGCGCGACAAGCTGCTGGCCTATGCAGACGAGCATGGCATTCCGGTGGACTACAAGAAGCGTAAGGGCGAAGCGCCCTTCTCCATGGATGCCAACCTGCTGCACATTTCTTACGAAGGCGGCGTGCTCGAAGACCCCAGCCGGCCGCCTCCAGCCAAGGGCATGTGGCGCCTGACTGCTGACCTCGACAAGACCCCAAGCAAGCCCGAAGAGATCAGCCTAGAGTTTGCTAAAGGTGACCTCATGGCCATCAACGGCAAGAAAATGAAGGCCCATGAGCTGCTTGCCACGCTCAACACCCTCGGTGGCAAACACGGTATCGGACGTCTCGACCTCGTAGAGAACCGCTATGTCGGTATGAAGTCGCGCGGCTGCTATGAGACCCCGGGCGGCACCATTCTGCTGCGTGCCCACCGTGCTATTGAGTCACTCACCCTCGACCGTGAGGTGGCCCATCTCAAAGACGACCTGATGCCGCGGTATGCCGGCCTGGTCTATAACGGCTACTGGTGGTCTCCCGAGCGGATCGCCCTGCAGACACTCATTGACCATACCCAGAAGGTAGTTAACGGCACGGTGCGACTGCAGCTCTTTAAGGGCAATGTCATTGTGACCGGACGCGAGAGCAAAGACTCGCTGTTTGACGCCCGTATCTCCACCTTCGACGACGATGGCGGCGCCTACAACCAGGCCGATGCGGGTGGCTTTATCAAACTCAATGCCCTGCGTATGCGCATCGCTGCCGCCAAAAAACGTACGGTGAAATAACCATGCCTTCTTTTGACGCCACCCTTGAGGCCGACATCACCGAAGTACGCAACGCGGTAGATCAGGCCTCAAAAGAGATCTCCACCCGCTTTGACTTCAAGGGCTCTAGCGCGAAGGTAGAGCAGAAAGACCGCGAACTGACAGCCCATGCGGACAGCGATTTTCAGCTTGGCCAGGTACGCGATGTACTGATTGCCAAATGCGCGAAGCGTAACGTCGATGTGCGTTTTCTCGACATCGGTGACGTGCAGAAGATCGGGGGCGACAAGCTCAAGCAGGTGATTACCGTGCGGCACGGAATCGCAGGAGACGATGCCAAACGCATTGTGCGCATCTTAAAAGACAGCAAGATGAAGGTGCAGGCCTCGATTCAAGGCGATGCGGTGCGGGTCACGGGGAACAAACGCGATGATCTGCAGGCAGCCATTGCACTGCTGAAAAAGGAGGTGACTGACCTCCCCTTGGGCTTCGGAAACTTTAGAGACTAGCCGGTGATGCGGGCCCAGGCCGAGTGGTTGTGAATAGACTCGAAGTTCTCCGCCTCGACCGAAAAAGAGTCCAGCCCATGCAGAGCCTTCACGGAAATCGCCACATCGCGTACTAGGTCTTCAACAAACTTGGCATTGTCATAGGCCCGCTCGGTGACGTATTTTTCATCTGGCCGCTTCAGTAAGCCCCAGAGTTCGCACGAGGCCTGGGTCTCTACCACCCGAATCAGGGTCGCGAGCGCTGGGGCACAGCCCTCGGCGAAGACCGCACGCACAGTAACCTCTGACCGTTGGTTGTGGGCGCCGTAATCAGAGATCTCTTTCGAGCAGGGGCAGAGGCTTTTTACTGGCACGCGCACTTCCACGGCGACCGAGGCGCGACCGGTACTCGACTCGGCCTCAAGCACCACCTGATAGTCCATGAGACTTTTCACGCCGCTCACGGGGGCTGTTTTCTCAATAAAGAGCGGAAAGGACGCGGACATGGTGCCCTCACGGGCCTCAAGCAAGGCCAAGAGGTCACGGGAGAGGTCTGCCATCGTTTCAGGCGATAGGGCGCGACCCTGCTTGTTCATCGACTCAAGCAAGGCCACAAACCGCGACATATGGGTGCCCTTCTGGTCTGCGGCAAGCGCCACCGACAGGCTGAAGTCTGCCACGGAGGGTGCCGTGCCCTCAGCCGTCTGCACCAGAATAGGATAACGAAGCCGGCGCACACCCACGCGATCGATGGCAAGGTTTCGATGGTCACGGCTGCCCTGCACATCGGGCATCGTTCGCGGCCCCGAAAGGCCTTGATCAGTCACAGTATTCATGACACGAGTGTAAGCGAAACTGGGGTACCGGAACCTTGGCTCGCCCTGGGGCTGCCCATGGCCTTGCACCGCGCGCGAATCGATGCCTCAATACCGACCGCATCGAGCCCCTCGAGCGACAGAAGCTTGGCATGGTCTCCATGATCGATAAAACGATCGGGAAGCCCGAGATGCAGAAGCGGTACACGGGGCAGATCAGTACGCGACGCGAGGAACTCTCCGCAGGCAGAGCCCGCCCCGCCCATGACCACATTCTCTTCTACGGTGACCAAGAGATCGTGACTCTGGGCCAACCCTGCCAGGAGTTCTGTATCTAAGGGCTTAATAAAACGCATATTCACGACGGTGGCATCTAGCGCCTCCGCGGCCTTGAGGCTCGGCGTCACCATGCTTCCAAACGCAAGAATTGCCACCCTCAGGCCCTCTGGTACAGACGCTGTGCGCTGTCGCATCACCTCGGCCTTACCAATGGGCAAGGCTTCGAGGCTGCGGCCTGCCGGGGCGCCCGTTCCCGCGCCACGCGGATAACGCACCGCACTGGGGCCGGCACAGGTAAGGCCGGTACTGAGCATGGCCCGGCACTCCGGCTCATCCTTGGGCGCCATGATCGTCATATTCGGTATACAGCGTAAGAAGCTCACATCGTAAGCACCCGCATGGGTAGCCCCATCCGCGCCTACGAGGCCTGCGCGGTCAATGGCAAACAAGACTGGCAAGTTCTGAAGCGCGACGTCGTGAATGAGTTGGTCGTAGCCCCGTTGCAAAAAGGTGGAATAAATCGCCACCACGGGTTTGAGGCCCTCGCAGGCCAATCCGGCCGCAAAGGTGACGGCATGCTGTTCGGCAATGGCGACATCGTGATATCGATGCGGAAACCGTTGCGAGAATTCCACCATGCCCGACCCCTCGCGCATCGCTGGGGTAACGGCCACTACCTTATCGTCGGCGGCAGCGGCATCACAGAGCCACCCTCCGAAGACCGCCGAGTAGGTGGGCTTGGGCGGCGTGACCGTTGGCACGATGCCGACAGAAGGATCGAACTTACTCGGGCCGTGGTAGGCAATGGGGTCTTCCTCGGCCTTGGCATAACCCTGACCCTTTTTGGTAATCACGTGCAGGAACTGCGGGCCCTTCAGTTCACGCAGGTTATGCAGGGCAGGCAGCAGCGCATCGAGATCATGGCCATCGATCGGGCCGTAGTAGTTAAAGCCAAATTCCTCAAAGAGTGTGCTTGGCGAGATCAGCCCCTTGGCTCCGCCTTCAAGCTTGCGGGCGATCTCGAGCACCGGAGGCACCACCCCCAACACCTGCTTACCGAGTTCACGGGCTGCAGAGTAAAAGCGACCGGAAAGCAGTCGGGCCAGATAGTTGCTCATGGCCCCCACCGGAGGCGAGATCGACATCTCGTTGTCGTTAAGAATGACCAGTAGGTCGATATCTTTATGGATTCCCGCGTTGTTCATGGCCTCATAGGCCATGCCCGCGCTGATGGCGCCATCGCCAATGACGGCGATATGCCGGCGGCGATTCGGACCAATATGCTCGCCTTTTTGCTTGGAGCCAAGGGCCATGCCCAAGGCGGCCGAAATCGAGGTGGAAGAATGGGCTGTACCAAAGTGGTCGTACTCACTCTCTACGCGCCGCGGAAAACCAGAGATTCCATCGAGCTGTCGTAGGCCGGCCATCTGGTCACGGCGGCCGGTGAGAATTTTATGCGGATAACTCTGATGGCCCACATCCCAGACCAGTCGGTCAAAGGGCGTCTGAAAGACATGGTGTATTGCGATGGAGAGTTCGACCGTACCAAGGTTTGAAGAGAGATGTCCCCCGGTACGCGAGACCGAATGGAGCAGATAGTCGCGCAACTCTGCCGCCAGATCTTTGAGTTGACGACGGTTGAGATCACGCAGGTCGAGCGGGCTGTCGATGGTCTTCAGCAATGCGGTCATTATTTAGATTCCCCCCAGGCAGGCCAACAATGAACTAATGCTGGCGATGCGTCAATTGATGGGCCAGCGCGCGCAGGGCCTGTGCCTCAGCGCCCAAGGTCTGAATGTGGCCAAGGGCGCGTGCGTGCAAGGCGTTGGCATAACTTTGACAGCCCTCTAGCCCTAAGAGGCCCACAAAGGTGGGCTTATGCGCGGCCTCGTCTTTGCCGGCTGTCTTACCAAGGTCGGCGGTGCTGGCGGTGGCATCGAGATAGTCATCGCGCACCTGAAAGGCAAGCCCCAGGTCTTGGGCGAACCGGGAGATTTGCTGCCAGCGTTCTTTCTCGCGGCCCAGAGGCCCAGCCCACGCCCCAATCTCGGCGGCCACCCGAATGAGCGCACCGGTCTTGAGCCGATGCATGTCTTCGAGGGCGGCCTGGTTGAGCGCCTGCCCCACCATGTGAATGTCGATGGCCTGGCCACCCGCCATGCCATCGGCACCGGTGGCCTCGGCAAGGCAGCCCACCATCTGCAGCAGCACCTCAGGCGCAGCCCCTTCAGCCGACGCCACCAGGGCAAAGGCGAGGCTCTGTAGGGCATCTCCCACCAGGAGCGCGGTGGGCTCATCGTAGGCCACATGTACCGTTGGCTGTCCGCGGCGCAGATCATCATCGTCCATACAGGGAAGATCATCATGAACAAGCGAGAAGGCGTGAATGAGTTCGAGCGCGCAGGCCAGTCGCAGGGCCAGGGCGCTCTGTGGGTCGCCCCCGGTAGCCTGGCAAGCAGCCATGACAAGCAAACCGCGAGCCCGCTTGCCCCCATTTAAGACCCCGTACTGCATTGCCAACCAGAGGCGGGAAAGCGCCTGCTGTGCGGAGGGTGCAAGCGCAGGTAGCCGAGACTGCACAGCAGGGCCCAGGGCCGCATGAATCTGGTTTCGCCAGACTGCAAGGTCTGTCGTTTCAGCGCCCATGATCAGCAATGAAGTCGGCGCGGGCCATCGTTCGACGCCCCTGCTCGTCGATGACCGCGATCTCCTCTTGTACGGCCTGCAGAAGATTCTGCGCATGCCGTAACAAGGCGGCACCCTTTTGATACGCGGCGAGGGACTCTGCAAGACTGAGCTGCCCGGACTCTAAACGTTGTGTCTCCGCCTCAAGTGCTGCCATGGCAGACTCAAAGCTCATAGCCCGTATGTCATCTGGGATGGACAGATCGGGGGGATCTTTTTTACTGGCAGAGGCAGGCACGGACAGGGCTCTCCTAGTGGGTTCTGTGAATCGTCATTTTTTTCTTACATTTTAATTGACCTTTATCAAACAGCATGGCTTCTTGTTGAAATCCTGAGGGTATACTCCCCGGTCTTGTCTATCTGGGAGGGGGCCTCTGATGTCAGATGTCGGAACCTTTTCTCGGCTGGCGCCGAGCCCCGCACAGCTTCCTGTGCACGCGTACTTCTCTGATGCGCTTCTTGCCCAAGAACGCAAGTCCTGCTTTCAACGTGGGCCTGGATACGTGGGCCACCGACTCATGGTGCCCGAGCCGGGGGATTTTTATACCCTGTCCCACGAGGATCATGGGCGTGTGTTGATGCACGGAAAATCAGGCGTCTCGCTGCTTTCAAATATCTGCCGTCATCGGCAGGCTGTGATGCTGGAAGGGCGCGGAAAAGCCCAGAGCATTGTCTGCCCGCTGCACCGCTGGACCTATGACCTCAATGGCAAGCTCGTCGGCGCGCCGCATTTTGAGGAAGACCCCTGCCGACATCTCCAGCAGCAGTCACTCGCGGAGTGGAATGGTCTGCTCTTTGAAGGCGACAAGGCGTTGCTTCAGGAACTCTCCCAGACACCCTTCCTAGAACAACTCAGCTTTGACGGATACGTCTTTCACAATGCCCAGATTCACCAGTGCGCCTACAACTGGAAAAGCTTTATCGAGGTCTACATGGACGACTACCATGTGGTGCCCTTTCATCCGGGTCTAGGAAAGTTTGTCGACTGTAATCGTCTGCGTTGGCATTTTGGCGAGAACTACAACATACAGGCTGTCGGCATTACCGACCTGGGGAAGGCAGTCACGCCCGTATATCAGCGTTGGCATGAAGAGGTGTTGCGCATGCACGACGGCCAGTTGCCTAAATTCGGTGCCATATGGATGACCATCTATCCGAACATCATGGTGGAGTGGTATCCCAAGGTACTCGTGGTGAGCACCCTGCATCCGGTGAGCCCACAAGAGACCGTCAATGTCGTGGAGTTTTACTATCCAGAAGAGATCGCCCACTTCGAACCGAGTTACATTGCGGCCCAGCAGGCCGCCTACAACGAGACGGTCATCGAAGACGACGAGATCGCCCTGCGTATGGACCGTGGAAGACGCGCACTCTTACGTGCGGGCCGCAACGAGGTGGGCCCGTATCACTCGCCGATGGAAGATGGCATTCTCCACTTTCATGAGTACCTGCGTCGCCAACTGGGCGATGCCGCATTCGAATCGCCATGAACCCGCTGATTAGCCCCGAAGAGCTCATTGCAGAAGAAGGTGAGCTCATCATAGTTGACGTGCGACATGACCTCACCGATCCCACCGCGGGACTGCGCGCCTATGCCCAAGGACACCTTCCTAACGCCGCCTTTTTCTCCGTAGACGAAGACCTCTCCGGCGAGGCGAGTCGCGGCAACGCGGGGCGACATCCCCTGCCACAGCCCGAGGACTTCGCCTCCCGGCTTCGTGAACTCGGAGCAACCGAAGACACCCTCTTAATCGCCTATGACAGCAGCGGCGGGATCTATGCCGCCCGCTTCTGGTGGCTGTGTCGATGGATCGGCCACCTGCGTGTTGGCGTGCTCAATGGCGGCATTCAGGCCTGGTTGGCTGCGGGAGGTCCTCTGCAAACGGACGATTACAAGGCGCCCGACAGAAAGAAGTCAGACCAATCCGAGCCGATTGCAGTGCACCCCAGCGCCTGCCCGAGATGGAATTTGGGCATGGTGGAGACCTGGGTCAAAACCGGTTCGCTCCAGGAGATTGCAACCCTGGTTGATGCGCGGGCGCCCGAGCGGTACCGCGGTGAGGTGGAACCCTTCGACCCGGTGGCCGGGCATATTCCGGGTGCCTTAAACCGCCCTGCGACACACAACCTCGGGCCCGATGGACGGTTTAAGGCTCCAAGCCTGCTTCGAGAGGAATTTCTAGAACTCCTTGGTGACCAGGACCCCAGTGCGGTGGTGCATAGCTGCGGCTCGGGTATTACCGCCTGCCACAACCTCTTGGCCATGGAGGCTGCGGGCCTCGTGGGAAGCGCCCTCTACCCAGGTTCCTGGAGTGAGTGGTGCGGAGATGCCGCCCGCCCCATGGGCAAAGGTGCAACGCCTTAGACGGCAGACTGCCACGCGCCGCCCATGAAGGGCGCACAGACGCACAACGGCAGAACGCCTCTCAGGCCCAGAGACCATGACTCCTACACCGCGCCTTGTGTTTCAAGGAATATTGTTAGGCCTCGGACTCATAACGGCCCTGATGTCTACGGGCTGCGATCAGGTACGCCAGCGCTTGACGCCCTCGGCGACCGAAGCCAAGACATCACCACCAGCGCCGAGCGCGGCGCCAGTTTCCGCCCCGCCCGGCTCAGCCCCGTCGGGGCCATCGGCCCCTGCAACCCCTGCAACCCCTGCGGCCCCCTCCATTACCCCCTCATCAACCCCCGCGACTTCCGCGGTGCCAGCGCTGCCCGTTGCCCCTGCTAACCCCACGACGCCCATGAGTCCATCGTCCCCCGCGGTCGCGCCTACAACACCCGTAGAGCGGTACTCCAGTCACCAAGGCAGTTCAGGCGTCGGGCCTGTCGAGCGGCGACAGTCCTCCTCCGGGACCCGCCCCTGAGGCTTGCCTTCCCAGCCCGAACCCCGGTTCAGAAGAGACATAGACCCGCATCCGTTGCTCGACCTCAGGGTCATCCTCCAGCATTAAGTCGGAGAAGATCTCTTTAAAAGCCTCTGCGGTAAGCGCCTGAAATACGGTACGAGGAATGCGCACCCAGAACCGGGTCTGGCGCAGGTCATACTGCCGCACCCATAAGGTAAAGGCGAGGAGTTGGGCCGCAGGGGTGCTCTGCGCATCGCATACCAGTGCCTGATCCTCATCCAGCCCCTTCATGGTGTACTCCGCGCGGGCTCCGTCAGGCCCTGAGGCGCCACCAGATCACGTACCAGCCGCATCGCCAGTTGGCTTGCGCCATGGCCGCGCGCAGGGTCCGCCCGATCCGGAGAGAAGACGATCACCCCCAGGGCCAGAGCGGGCGGAAGATCCGCAAAGCCCGCAGCCTGAGAGCCAAGAAGCTGCTGCATACGCGGCACATCGATGAGACCCATAAAGGTAGTGGTGCCTGCATATCGCGGGTCGCGCATACTCACCGTGCCTGTCTTGCCCTCTAGAGGGCAGTCGGCTGGGCAGCTGCGGCCAAAGCTTGCGCGAAAAGCCGGATGCGCAGTGCCATCGCCCGGCCAGCCCGCCTCCGCAGGGGTCATCACCTTGGTCATGCCTTGGCGGACCAGCCGTGCGGCAGCCGCAAGCGACCGGGCCTCACGCGCAGCCCGCGATGCCACGGCCGCCTCTGACGTTTCAGGAGACGGTGACGCAGGGCGCTGCCCTTCGACCTGGGTATCAAAAAGCAAGGCAGGGACCCGGCTGGGCTGACCCTGGGAGGCCAGATACAGACCGCTTGCAAGACTGGCGAGTCCCAGCGCGCTGCTGCGCGATTCCGCGGCCCCGAGTACCGCCTGCACTGCGGAAGAGGCCTCCTGATACGGCGCACCAATCTGCGTACGTCCCCCGGCCGTGCGTATGCGGTTGTACTCATTCCAGTTGAGATAGCGCCGACTCGGTGAGCCCGCCCGGGTGGCCTGCGTCGCCCCCTTCAGAGGCCGGAATAGGCCGATAAACCCGGGCAAGCCCTGCGATACCGGAGAGAGCCCTACGCGACCACAGGCAGCGGGATCCGACGCACACTGGGCATTCCAGAAGAATCGCTCCGCAAGCGCCATCGCCCGCGCGGGCACCTCGCAACTATGGGGCTCTGCACCCGCAGGCCGGTTTTGAAGATCACAGAGCGCAGCCCGCTCCCACCACTCATTGCGCTTAACCACTGTGGGATCGAGTAGCCCTGAGGTCTTGATCTGCACCAAGAGATCGCGGGGTGGCGCCCCAGTCTCTGCCAGGGCAAGGCTAAAGAAGAGCTTAGCCACAGAAGCGGGAGGGGCCTCAATTAAAGCAGCCGCCAGTGGCTCGGCCTCACGCGAAGACGGACTATTGCAAACAGGCCCGTAACACCGCATGCCGAGTACGGTACCCGTCTGCGCATTGAGCACGACAACCGTAGCCCCGGCCGTACGATGCAGCGCAAGGGCGGCGTCGGCTGGGCAGCCACTGGGCTGGGCCCAGCAGTCGTTGTAGGCATCTAAGACGCGCGCAACACCGGGGTGCACCGTCAGGCTCAACCGTCGTGCCTGGGCAGGCAGGCCGTCAACCGCCTGCGGGTCCAGCAGCCGGGCATAGGCGAGCTGCACCAGTTGCCGCGTCTCCGGGCCCAAGGCAAGTTCGGTGCCCAGCCCAATGGGGCCGCGCATTGTTCCCGACTCTGGCGTCTGCGCAACATCAAGGCAGTAGCCCTGGGGGCCGCGCAGATAGAAAAACTGCCCCTGGTGACGCACATACAGGCAGGGGGGAACGGAATCCCAGGAGACGCGCTCGGTTAAGGTCTGCGCGACCCGAAGAGCCAGGCCGGCGCTGTCTTTCTCTAGAAGCAACCCGGGCTGGCGCAAGACCAGATCCACTTCTGAGAGAAAGCCACGACAGCCCTGTGGGGCCAGCCGTTGGGCGGCGACAAAAGCCGCCCCAAGACGCTGATGGGCATCGGCCAACGAGGACAGACCCAGGCCCTGCGCCAGCCGCTGCGTAAGCAGGGTCACAGGACGCGTTCCACAGGCCTCATCAAAGGAGACATCGGCCGCCAAGGCGCCCGATGTAATAGGTACCGCCAGGGCCCGGGTGATGGCGGTAAGGCGCTCTACGCGCAACTCCGGAACAAAGACATCCCTGTCGGCCAGGGCCGCGTTTTCTACGAGGCTGCGCTGCGAAACAACCACCGCAAGAAGGCCCACGGCCAAAAGCAGCAGCAGGAGAAACAGACTTCTCAGAAGTTGTCGAGAGAAACTCATCGCCCGCGTACCCCCTCGGGCTTATGACTTAGAGCGATGGCCACGGCAAGCAGAGAAAGTCCGAGGGCCACCGACACCATAGAAGACCAGCCCATGCTCATCAAGGGCAGGCCGAGCCCGGTGAGCGGGGCAAGCCGCCAGTTGCCGAAGTAGGTGATCACCGTCTGGCTAAGTGCAGCAAGAAGCAAGAAAAAAGAAACCGCGAAGAGCATAGAAACTGGCCCCAGTCCCGAGGCAAAGCCGAGCATGGCACGGGCCATCAGTCCAATATAGAGCCCCACCAGAATGAGAAAGACAACCAATGCCCCTGTGAGGCCCAAGGCACCGGAGAGCAGTACCGGGAAGTAATCGCTTAAGACCTGGATGGGAAGGCAGGCACCCTCAAAGCTGCACCAACGGATCGTGCCGAGCCCGTAGCCCGAAGGCTGTGCCGCCTCAGAGAACTTAATGAGTCGCGCGAAGTCGCTCACCGAGGCGGTCATGGGATCGAGCATGAGTTGCACCCGCCCCTGCACCTTGTCGGTTAACCATGCAATACCGCCCGCAGCAGCCCCCGCGGCAAGAAACACCAGCGCAAGACGCAGACCGAAGAGGATAAAGACCAAAGCGGTGAAGACAAGACCACTGACAAGCGTTCCGCCGAAGTCACTAAACACAAGGGCTGCGGACGCAACGGTGACTAGCCCGAGCAGCAAGAGCCCCAGATAGGCACGAAAAAGGCTGGTGTGTACCAGGCGTTGGGCAGACGGGGGGGACCTGCCCGAGGCAATTTCCGAAAGCGTCTCTAGAACCCGTCGCGGAGAAAAAATATGGGGAATCACCTTGCGGGCGAGAAACGTCTGTCGCGCATACCAGGTGGTGACCAGACCCGCAAAGAGACAGGCTGTCAGCTTAAGCGCCTCGGAGCCCGCGGCAGGGCCCAAAAACCCATAGACCGCTGCGGTACCTGCCATGGGCAGTACCACCAACCCAGCGAGCCATCGGCGCGAGGCAGCAACCAGCCCTGCAAGCCGCGGCCTGAAGAGCGGGGTTAAGAGTAGGGCGACCACAGGCAACAGGAGGCCGCCGACCACTACCCAGGCCTGTCGTTCCAAGGCATAAGAGAATGGATTGAGAAGATAGACCGCTGAGCCCTGACCAAAACGCAGGCTCGCATCGGCCACGATCAGCAGCCCCAGCCCCGCAAGGACCACAAAAACGAGGGCAACCAGACCGGCCAGCCAGCCCAGGGTGTACAGACTGATAAAGAGAAGGGCAAAGACAGCAACACCGAAGACCAGGGGCAGCCACTGCAACACAAATAAAAGACGCTCAGCCCGCGCGCGGACCTGCTCAGGCATATCGAGTAGCCGGGCCACATCCCATCGCTGCGCGGAAAACCGGCCCGTAAAAGAATCGTAGCGAACCCCTTCCGCCACAAGAAGCGCATCGAAGAGATCTGTATAGGCCACGACCGCCTGCGCCTGAAGACCCTTGAGCCGGGCCAGACGAAGCTCGATACCGCCCACGAGCCAGCTACGGTCAGACCCTTGAAGAACAGGTACCAAGGCGTCCCGAACAGCTGCATACTGCGAAATCTTTACCCCGAGTCGCTGCTGTGCACGCGCCACGGCGGCATCCTGCGCCGCCTTCGCGCCGCTTAGAGCCTGCCCCCCCTGGGGACCAAGTGGCTGACCAAGCCGGCAGTCAGCCAACCCCAAGTCGGCACCCGCGACCGCCACGCACAGCGCCTGCGCCGCAAAGACATCGGCGGGCGCGGTGAGGCTGCGATCTGCGGCCGGTACGGACGACGCGGCCTGGGCTGCCAGGGCCAGAGCGAGTTCACGACCCTCTCGGGGATCAGGCAGAAAAAACCAGAAACCAAGGCTACAGACCATACCTGCGAGACTCGCCACAGCCAACGCCAAGAACCGCGACGCCCCCGACTGGCCCAGACTTGGCATATCCTCTCTGTGTGGCGCTAAACCTACTCTTCCCATCTGCCCTGTACCCTGTCTTCCATGGCCCTCTTTAAATTCTTAAAGCCCTGGTCCGCAAATGACTCTGCTGGCAGACCACGATCCCGAACGGGTTCGGCCGACTACCTGGCCGACGCGATCGGACTCGAACTCAAAGGCATTGTCTCGCAAGCTGTTCTCGCAAGCCTTGAGGACAAGGAATCGCACTACCTCACCAGCATTCTAGAGAAGAGCGTCTTTCTCATCGACTCGGTGGTCATTACGCCGCAGGACAAAGAAGCAGCTGGGGCACTAGAGAAATTTCTGCGGCTACACAGCGAGATTGATCCCGGGTTTAAGACGCAGTTCTTTCG
>JBDLQX010000042.1:0-25424 GCA_039800345.1 Pseudomonadota bacterium
CGGCACAAGAAAGGAGACCGTGGCGCCTAGTCGCTGCAGGCCGCGCACCATCACGGCCGAGGCGGTGGCGCCATCGGCGTCATAGTCCCCCACGATCAGTAGTCTCTGGCCCGCCAGAATCGCCTGCCCGATCTCGCCGGCGGCGACTTCCATATTGCGCAGGCCCCGTGCAGGAAGCAGACGATGCAGAGCAGGATCGAGTGCCGAGGCATCATCGACGCCACGACGTGCGAGGCAGTCTGCGAGCACGGGGTGCAGTCCTGCGGAGATCAGTCGATCCCGTGACACCGGCTGCGCGGGTCGTTCCTTCAGACGCGGCGATGCCGAGGCCGGAGTCATATCTCTGCCTCTGTGTCTGACTTAGTGACCAGGGAGAGCCAACTGCTCTGTAGCGTTGGCGGTGACCGGAGGGACAGGCCTCCGATTCCCAGGCGTGCGTACCATCGCGGCGGAGCACGGTTGGCCGATGCCCAGACGCGGGCCTGCCCGCCGTGGGTGGCAACGACAATCCACGGCTGGTCAGTCTGCGCCAGGGCTGCTAGCGCTTGTAGTGCAGCCAGCCAGGCCGCCACCCAGCTCTCCGTGTCTTCGGGCTGCCACCAGCGTAGCGACGCGGGGAAGCCCTGCTGCAGAAGCCAGTGGTGCAGCCCTTCCATGGCCAGGCGGGGCAACGGCCTTGTATGTTGGCTGTCCTGAGGGGTTCTGTGTGAGGCAGAGTTCGCGCTTACAGGCATACGCCCCGCGCCCCAGGGCCAGGGGGTCTGCGCAAGGCTGGCATCGTCTTCGGCCTCGGCCAGCAGATGGAAGGCCATCTGTATCTCGTTACTCAATTGCCGCCAGTCGCGGCTGCGCGGCCCCACGGGCGGGTGGTGGGCCAGATGCAGGCCCATGAGCATCTCAGGGGCGCTTGCCGCAAGACCGAAGGGCTGTTCGGATCGCAGAAAGACAGAGCCCGAGGCCGACTGCACCACCGTTGCGGGCCACTGCGCGACGAGCGTCGCCATGGTCTGCACCTGCGCGGGGGTAAAGGCATTGGGGGTCAGGGGAATGAGCCCCACGGCCTGTGCGCTCAGGCCAAGGCGACAGGGCAGCAACTGCATCCAGTATTCACCGGCAGTGGGCCGTAATCCATCGGCCAGGGCGGCCCAGGCGGCCCAGGGGAGGGTATCTATCTGAGGTGCGAGCCAGGCAGGCGTTGAGGGCCTCCTGAGGGCTGCCTCATAGGCCCGCAGGGCACCGGGCTGCACCACCGCATCGGGCTCTTGCCAGGGGTCTGCAAGATCTTCTCCAAGCAGTCTGCCCAGTAAGCCAAGTGCCGAGGCAATCTCTGGCGGCAGGGCTGCGGGAAGGTGGCGGGCAAGCCGCGCTGCCTGGTCCGCCGTTACCAGGCCTGAGTCGATCACCAACACCTGCCCGTGGGCCCGCAGGCAGTCCGCGAGGGCATCGGCGGCAGGAAGTGTGGAAGAGGTCTTTCGGAAGGCAGGCATGGTCAATGACTATGGCACACTCGGACCATGTTCTATGAGCTCCAGCTGGGCCTGCGCTATACCCGCTCAGGCCGGTCGACAAAATTTATCAGTTTTATCTCTGCCATGGCCACCGCAGGTATTGCCTTGGGCGTGGCCGCCTTGATCATCGTGCTCTCGGTGATGAATGGATTTCAGAAAGAGGTGCGCGACCGGATGCTGGGGGTCTTGTCGCACTTGGAAGTCGTGGCCTCAGCCTATGAGTCTGTCGACTGGGATGCGGCAGAGGCCGCGGTGCGATCGAGCCCCCATGTCCGCGCGACTGCACCCTTTGTGGTGGGGCAGGCCATGGCCTCTCGGGGAGACCAACTCAAAGGGGTGCTGGTGCGAGGGGTAGACCCAGCCCGCGAGCCCGCCGTAAGCCCCGCCCTTGCGGCCCTGCAGGCGGGCCTTCTCACTGACCTGCAGCCAGGGGAGTTTGGCATGGTGGTCGGCCGCGAGTTGGCGAGCAGTCTGGGTCTACGGATCGGGGACTCGGTCATGCTCACGACTGCCGATCCTGGCGCGGGGCCGATGGGCGTTCTTCCAAGAATGAAATCTTTCCGGCTGGTGGGCGTTTTTGCTTCGGGTCACTATGACTACGATGCCAGCCTCGTGTTTGTGGCGATGGACGATGCGCTGCGTTTTTTTCGCAGCCAGGCCAGCCAGGGCATTCGTGCGCGACTCGATGATATGCAGCAGGCGCCGCTGGCCAGTCTGCAGATTCAGCCGAGTCTGGCTGCGGGCCTCGTAGTGCGCGACTGGACCTTTGAGAACCGTAACTGGTTTGCCGCGGTTCAACTCGAGAAGCGGATGATGTTCGTGATTCTCATGCTCATCATCGCGGTGGCGGCCTTTAACCTGGTGTCGATGCTGGTGATGACGGTGATGGACAAGCGGGCCGACATCGCGATTCTGCGCACACTGGGGGCCCAGAGCCGATCGATCATGGCCATCTTTGTCGTGCAGGGGGCAAGCCTTGGCTTTCTGGGTGTGGGCCTGGGCGTCGTACTGGGGGTGCTCGGGGCCTGGAACATCGACAGCATCGTGGCGTTTGTGGAGCAGGCCTTTGGCTTTCAGGTCTTGCCCAAGGGGGTCTATCTCATCGACCGCCTGCCTTCAGACCTGCGCGCGGAAGATCTCTGGGCCATTGTGCCGTCGGCCTTCGCCTTGTCGCTGCTGGCCACCCTCTATCCCAGTTGGCGGGCCTCGCGGCTCGACCCTGCTGAGGCCCTGCGCTATGACTGACATCACGCCATCGGCAGACACCGAAGGGCGTATCGTTCTGCAGGCCATCGACCTCGGGCGTCGGTTTCATGATGGTCCGCGCGAGATCTGCCCCTTTGCCCATCTCAACCTCTCGGTGCGCGCTGGCGAGAGTCTGGCGGTGGTGGGCCCTTCGGGTGTGGGCAAGAGCACGCTCTTGCATCTCCTGGGCGGGCTCGATCGGCCCTCCGAGGGGCAGGTGCGTATCAATGGCCAGGATGTCTTTCAGATGTCGGATGCCGATCGCACCCGCATGCGCAATCAGTCGGTGGGCTTTGTCTACCAGTTCCATCATCTGCTTGCGGAATGTTCGGCGCTGGAGAATGTGGCCATGCCGCTGCGGATTCGACGCATGGAGGCCTCGGAGGCCATGCGCAGGGCCGCCGAGTTGCTTGCTGCTGTCGGTCTTGGCCATCGACTCGACCATGTGCCAGGCAAGCTCTCTGGGGGCGAAAGGCAGCGCGTTGCGATCGCACGGGCCCTGGTGACCGAGCCGCAGATCGTGCTGGCCGATGAGCCCACGGGTAACCTCGACCAGGATACGGCCCGCGAGGTCTTCGACCTATTCTTGCGACAGACACAGAACATGCAGGCCGCCTTAGTGGTCGTGACCCACGACCTGGCGCTTGCCGATCGCTGTAGCAGGCGGCTTACCCTGCTGCCCCATGCGCCTTCGCAGGGCCTGGCTCCGCCGGGATCGTAAACCGACGGCTGTCTCGAAAGGGCCCGCGTGGACAGCCTCTGGGTGGACACCCACTGCCATCTTGATTTCTTAAGCGACCCGGAGGGCTGCCTTCAGGCGGCCCATCTGGTGGGGGTGAAAGCCGTTGTAGTGCCTGCGGTCAGCCCAGAGAACTTTGCGCGTGTGGCCGATCTCGCCCACCGGCACGCGGGCGTGTTTTATGCCTTGGGTCTACACCCCTGTTCGGTCGATCGTCTAGAAGAAGATGCCCTGTTGGTTTTGAAGAATGCCCTGTTGGCCTATCGCAATGACCCCAAGCTGGTGGCGGTTGGAGAGATTGGGCTGGACTTCTTCTTACCCAATCTCGACAGGGGCCGTATGCATACGCTTTACACCGAACAACTTCGCCTTGCGCGCGACTTCGATCTCCCGGTGGTACTCCATGTACGCAAGGCACAAGATCAGGTCTGTGCAGGGCTTCGCCGCTTTGCGATTTCGCAAGGTATTGCCCATGCCTTTAATGGCAGTCTTGTGCAGGCCCAGGCCTTTATTGATCAAGGACTGGTGCTGGGCTTTGGGGGCGCCATGACCTTCTCGCGGGCGCTGCAGATTCGCCGGCTCGCGGCGGGGCTGCCGGCTCAAGCCTGGGTGGTAGAGACCGACAGCCCTGACATTGCGCCTGCCTGGATGGTTAAGGGCGAGGCCAATCGGCCCGACCAGATCCCGGCCATTGGCGCGGTGCTCGCTGACTTGCGGGGCGTTTCTCCTCAGGCAGTCGCCCGCCAGAGTAGCCTGAACGCCTGTCGGATACTGCCGCGTCTGGCCGGTCGTTTTACGGAAGGGTCGTCCTCCGCGCCTTCGTTGTCTTAATCACGGTCGTCCGTCTATGACCGTACACGGTGTGGCCCTGGCCGCTCTGGCGGGCCTGGGTATCTTTCTTCTACAGCCTGAGCGTTGGTCAGCGCCCCTCCTTTTGGGGGGCGGTGTTGCGGCGCTCCTTGCGGGGCTTGTCCTGTCCAGACAACTCCGCGGATGTGCCTGGCCTTCGTTACTACGGTTGTCCGCCACCTGGCCGCTTTATGCGCTGTCTGTGGCGTTGGCCATGGCGGCCTGGGGAAGTCTGCGCACGGGCGCGATTCTGTCTGCAGGCATTTCGCCGCAGCAAGAAGGCGCCTCGGTAGCCGTCCAGTTCATCGTGCAAGACCTGCCGGTCTTTGACGTGGGGGATGGCCGGTATCGGCCTGCCACCTGGCGGTTCGAGGCAGAGATCGTGGCGATGGCAGAGTCAGCAACCGGTTCAATGAAGCCTCTGGAGCGCCCGTTTCTGGCCCTGGTGAGCTGGCCGGCACGTGCCGATGGATGGCTTCCGAAATCGCTGATCGCGGGCGATCAATGGCAGGCGGTAATCAGCCTGCGGGCTGCAGCCGGTAGCCGCAACTTTTATGGATTTGACTTTGAGACCTGGCTCTTTGAGAACCGGGTGCGGGCGGTGGGGCGGGTGTCGAGCGCCAAGAAAGACCCCCTCCCTAGCGCCCTGACAGAGACATCGCCCTCGCATCCCTCGGTGGTCATTGATCGCGCCCGCGAGGCGATTCGGCAGGCCATTGCCCAGGCGCTGCCCGAGGCAAGGCATCGCGGTGTGATGTCGGGTCTTGTGGTGGGGGATCAACGGGCCATCGGGTCTGCGGACTGGGCCGTGTTTTCTGAGACGGGTGTCTCTCACCTGATGTCGATCTCCGGGATGCATGTCACGATGTTTGCCTTGCTTGCGCGGCTAGCGGTACGGCTGCTCTGGCAGGCCATGGGTCGGTTAGGACTGCGCGTGGCGTTGTATCTTCCGGTGCCGATTGCTTGTGCGGTCGCTGCCAGTCTCGCGGCCATCGGCTATGCGTTGCTGGCGGGCTTCAATATTCCCGCCCAGCGTACCGCGGTGATGGTCTCTGTCGCTGCTATGGCAAGTCTCACCGGGTTGCGCGCGCAGCGATGGGGCGTTATCTCGCTCACCCTTCTGGTGGTGCTTCTCATGGATCCGATGGCGCCTCTGGCTCCGGGATTTTGGCTGTCGTTTGTTGCGGTCGCGATTCTTTTCGGTTTGTCGGATCGCAAGACCGTTCTGGGCAGTGCCGTTGCCGCACAGGCGGCGATCACCATCGGTCTGGCCCCACTGACCATTGCCTTTTTTCATCAGGTATCTCTGGTCGGCCCGCTGGCCAATGCATTGGCGATTCCGGTGGTGACCTTTGTGGTGACCCCCTTGGCCATGGTGGGTGCCGTGATGGCCTTCTTCAACATCTCTGCCCCCCTGGTCTGGGGCCATGCGGTTTTTGACTGGCTGTTTACATTTCTCGTCTGGTGTGCTGACTGGTCTTGGGCGAGTCTCTCCTGGCATGCCCCTCCGCTCTGGGCAAGCCTTGTGGCCTGCGTGGGCGTACTCATCGCCCTTAATGCGTCGCTTTCGCGGATGCGGCACCTGGCCTGGGGCGGGCTCGGTGCGGTCTTCTTGGGCGTACCCTCGACACCGACACCTGGCACGGTTGAGGCACGTTTTCTCGATGTCGGCCAGGGCACGGCCATTGTGCTGCGTACCGCGTCTCACACGCTGGTCTACGACACTGGCCCCACCATGGGACAGACCCATGCGGCAGAGCGCATCGTGATTCCGCAGCTCTATGCCCTGGGTATTCGTCGGATTGATGGTCTTGTCATTTCCCATGGGGATGACGACCATGCCTCGGGGCTCGGTGCTGTGGTCCGGTCGCATCGCCCGCCCTGGGTTACTACGAGCATCCCGTACAAGACGGTTGCCGCGAAGTTGGCCGCAACGGGCGCATCCGAACTGCCCCTGCAGCGTTGCCGTCTGGGGCTCAGCTGGGTCTGGGACGACGTCTGGTTTCGGTTTGTCTATCCCTTTGGCGCGACCCCTGCGGAGCCCGATCGTGAGGGGGAGAACGAAGACTCCTGCGTGCTTGAGGTGATCGATGCCCAGGGTAGGCGTCTGCTGCTCACCGGCGATATTCCTCAGATGCAAGAAGAAGAAATCGTCGACCGAGCCCCCTGGCTGCATCATGATGCGGCCGCACGGGCGGGCGCACCGATGGTGGTCGTAGCCGCCCATCACGGAAGCCGCGGGTCGTCTGCCGAGAAGTTTCTCTCAGCCCTTGCGCCTGCGGCAGTGGTCTTTCAGGCGGGCTATCGAAGCCGCTTTCATCATCCCCATCCTGAGGTCTTACAACGGCTGCAGGCTCTCGACATCCCGAGCCGTCGCACCGATTTGGAGGGGGACTTGCTGCTCACCTGGAACGATCGTACGCCGCAGTTTACGAGCGCCGCAGAGACGCGGCGACGCTTCTGGCATCCGCCGCGTTCAGACCCGCGTCTATTGGGCGACCCAGCCGCCGTCCATATTCCAGGCCACGCCGCGCACCTGGTCCGCAGCCGGTGAGCAGAGAAAGACCGCCAGCCCTGCGAGCTGCGCGGGGGTGACGAATTCTCCCGAGGGCTGCTTCTCGATCAGGAGCTGTCGCTTGGCCTCCTCTTGAGACAGGCTCTGGGCCTGCGCACGGGCATCGACCTGCTTCTGCACCAGCGGCGTGAGTACCCAGCCCGGGCAGATGGCATTGCAGGTAATCGGCGTCTGGGCGGTCTCTAATGCCACGACTTTGGTCAGCCCCACCAGGCCGTGTTTGGCGGCCACATAGGCCACCTTCTGTACCGAGGCCACTAGCCCGTGTGCCGAGGCAATATTGATAATGCGGCCATAGCCGCGCGCCTTCATGCCTGGTAGCGCCGCCCGAACGGTGTGAAAGGCTGAGCTGAGATTGATCGCAATGACGGCATCCCACTTGTCGATAGGAAAGTCCTCGATGGGGCTCACATGCTGGATACCCGCGTTATTCACCAAGACATCGATGCGGCCCATGGCCGATTCCGCTTCCTCGATGAGCGCGGCGATCTCTGTGGGTTTGGACATATCGGCCCCGTGATAGAAGGTCTTCACGCCGCGGGCCTGGAGTGACTTTTCGACCTGGGCAATCGCCTGCGCGTCCCCAAAGCCATTGAGCACAATGTCGGCACCCTGATCGGCCAGTGCCTCTGCCATACCGAGTCCGATCCCGCTGGTGGAGCCTGTGACCAGGGCCACTTTGCCGGTTAAGAGTTTCATGGTCTGCATCCTCGTTGTGATGAAGTCTGCAAGAATAGCGAAATCATGTCGGCCGCGCGTATCCATTCCATTGCCTGTGAGAGCCCGGCAGGCCCGCACACCATGCGGGTCCTGGAGTTTGGTGACCCTGCAAATAGCCAGGTGGTGATCTGTGTGCATGGGCTCACTCGGTCGGCATTCGACTTTCTGCCCCTTGCTGAGCGTCTCTCTGAGCGCTATCGGGTGCTCTGCCCGCATATCGTCGGCCGGGGTGATTCCGACTGGCTTGACGACCCTAGCCACTACCATCTGGGCCAGTACGCCGTAGATATTCAGGCGCTCTGCAGCCATCTTGCGTTGGGGCCGGTGCATTGGGTGGGTACATCCATGGGTGGCCTGATTGCGCTGACCCTTCTTGGTCATCCAGAGGCTAAGACCTTGTTTCCGGCTGTTGCGATTCGGTCCCTGGTACTCAACGATGTGGGCGCCGTCGTTTCTGGAAAGGCGCTTGCGCGCATCGGACAGTATGTCGGTGTACAGCCGGTCTTTGAGAGTTTTGCCCAGGCCACGGCCGCCGCCCGGGTGCTCTTTGAGAGTTTCGGCCCGCATACCCAGGCCCAGTGGGAGCTGCTGGCGGCGGCTGTGGTGCGGCCGGTGGTATGGCACGCAGCCCGTCAAGGGTGGCAGAAGGCGCATCGACAGCGTCCTGCTGCCGAGCGGACGGGCTGGCTTCCTGACCCTGCGTGTTTTCCTCGGTCGGATGTCGATCTGCGCGCGATGGCCGCGCAGCCGGGGGCCTTTCAGTTTCATTATGACCCCGGTATCGCAGAGCCTTTTCGGACAGGCTTCGCGGCAACGCAGGGCGATGTTCCGGATATGGCGCTCTGGCCCCTCTACGATGTCATTGCCTGCCCAACTCTGGTGCTACGGGGTGCGCAGAGTGACCTCTTGTCGGCCGAGACTGCGCTTGAGATGCGCACACGGGGGCCCAAGGCCGAGCTGATTGAAGTGCCGGATACGGGCCATGCGCCCTCACTATTGCCCGATGCGCAGATCAACTGGGTCGCCCGTTTTATCGCGGCGGCCGATTGAATTTTTTCTTAAGGAGCAGACCGTGATTCAGAAGCCTTGTCTTACTCTCGCAGATGTGGAACGTATCGGTGCAGCGGCCGTGGTCGAGGCCCAGAAAAATAACTGGGCGGTGGCAATTGCGATCTGTGATGACGGTGGCCACCTGCTCTGGTTTCAGCGCCTGGATGGCGCGCCGATCACCTCGGCCTACATTGCGCCTCAGAAGGCGCGCACCGCGGCGATGGGCAAGCGTGAGACCAAGATCTACGAAGACATCATCAACAACGGACGCACCGCATTTTTGTCTGCGCCCGAGCTTGAGGGGATGCTCGAGGGCGGCGTACCCATCTTGGTGGATGGCCACTGCGTGGGTGCGGTGGGAGTCTCGGCGGTGAAGTCGTTTGAGGATGCCCAGGTCGCCAAGGCGGGCATCGCGGCCCTTTAGTGTCCTGAGGCTCCGGGGCACAACGGCACGCGCGAGGGAGCGCTAGTCGTTGACCCGCCCCAGCAGCAGATATTCCATGAGGGCCTTCTGGGCATGGAGCCGATTCTCGGCCTCATCCCAGACCACCGACTGCGGGCCGTCAATCACGTCGGCGGAGACCTCCTCGCCGCGATGGGCGGGCAGGCAGTGCATGAAGAGGGCCTGGGGGCCGGCGGCAGCCATCATCTCGGTGTCTACGCTCCAGTGCTCGAAGGCCTTCTTGCGGGCCTCGTTTTCCGCCTCAAAGCCCATGCTCGTCCAGACATCGGTGGTGACGAGGTCGGCCCCGCGCACGGCCTCCAGAGGGTCACCGAAAGCCTCAAAGTGGCCGGTGGAATGCAGGCCCGCCCGCTCGGGCTCGACCTCGTAGCCGGGTGGGGTGGAGACCCGCACCTGGAAATTGAGAATCTCGGCGGCCTGCAGCCAGGTGTTGCAGACATTGTTGGAGTCGCCGATCCAGGCCACCGTCTTGCCCTCAATGGTGCCGCGGTGCTCAATGAGGGTAAAAATATCGGCCAGGATCTGGCAGGGGTGGTATTCGTTGGTGAGCCCATTAATCACTGGCACCCGCGAGTGGGCCGCGAATCGCTCGATGATTTCTTGTTCGTAGGTACGAATCATCACCAGATCGCACATGCGCGAAATGACCTGCGCAGCATCTTCTACAGGCTCACCACGGCCGAGTTGGGTATCGCGCGTGTTGAGGTAAATCGCCGCCCCGCCAAGCTGGTGCATGCCGGCCTCAAAAGAGAGTCGCGTGCGGGTGGACTGCTTCTCAAAGATCATCACGAGCGTGCGATCTTGGAGCGGCATATACCGCTCGTAACGTTTGAATCGATCTTTAATGACCCGGCTGCGCAAAAAGAGATAGTCGAGCGTCGACCGGTCAAGGTCTTTGAACTGCAGAAAGTGTTGCATGCCAGCGTCTCGCAGCCCTTTCAGGCGGCCTGTCCCTCGGGCACTGTGCTCTTCTCCTGAAGAAACGCACGCAGGATCGGCGCGAGCAGAGAGACGATCTGGTCAGCCTCTTCTGCACGCAGTACCAGCGGGGGAAGCAGTCGGACCACACGGTCCGCAGTCACATTAATGAGGAGTCCAGCCTCAAGCGCCTTACCGACCAGCGCGCCGCAAGGCTCGCGGAGTTCGATGCCGATCATAAGGCCATGGCCGCGGATTTCAGTGATACCAGAGAGCCCTGCAAGCCGAGCCTCTAGGCCCCGCCGAATCTGCTCGCCGCGCTCGGCCGCATTCTGCAGTAGGCCCTCTTCTTCCACCGCAGCCAGTGTCTCGAGGCCCGCGCGCATGGCCAGAGGGTTGCCCCCGAAGGTGGTGCCATGGTTTCCGGGTTCGAACAGGTGCGCTGCCTTACCATGGGCGACCACCGCCCCGATAGGTACGCCTGAACCCAGGCCCTTGGCCAGCGGCATGACATCGGGCAGCACGTCTGCCCATTGGTGCGCAAACCATTTTCCTGTGCGGCCGATGCCACACTGGACCTCGTCGAGCATGAGCAGAATATCGTGGTCGGAGCAAAAGCTGCGTAGCGTTTTCAAAAAGGCAATCTGGGCTGGCCGAATGCCGCCTTCTCCTTGAATCGATTCCAGGAAGACTGCCGCCACGTCGGGATGGGCCGCAAGCGCGTTGCGTATCGCAGCCATATCGTTAAGAGGTACCCGAATAAAGCCCTCGACCAGGGGCTCAAAGCCTTTGTGGACTTTCGGATTTGCTGTGGCTGAGAGCGTCGCAAGCGACCGCCCATGAAAGGCGCCCTCGAAGACAATGACTTTTGGGAAGTTAAAGCCTTTAACGTGCCCGTGTTTGCGGGCGAGCTTGATCGCTGCCTCGTTGGCCTCGAGCCCGGAGTTGCAGAAAAACACATTGGTCATTCCTGACAGCGCCACCAGACGTGCCGCGAGCTGCTCCTGCAGGGGAATGCCGTAGATATTTGAGGTATGAATGAGCTTCCCGACCTGCTCGCGCAAGCCTGCGGTGAGTCGGGGATGGTTATGTCCGAGGGTGTTTACCGCAATGCCTGAGAGGGCATCAAGATAACGCCGACCATCGGTGCTCCAGACCCAACTGCCTTCTCCGTGGCTCAGGTCCACGGGCAGACGGGCATAGGTATTCATGAGGGCAGAAGGGGTAAGCTGCATCGCAACAATTGGGCCGTAAACTGCTAGGATACCGCTTTATTTATGAGACTTACATGGCTGCCGAACCGCGGTTGTTCTTGATCCAAGGCCAGACCTCAGCCGGTGGCAGCTTTCGTCCGAGTGACTGGGCCGAACGGCTCGCGGGGGTTATGGCGCCTTTTCGGCCAGGCTACCGAGCCTCAGGCGCTTCCGCCGCGGCAGCCGCAGCGGGTTATTCTCCCTACGCCCAGCCGGTGATCGTCGCGGGCATCAAATGTGTGGCGGTGGACACCCGGCTCCAAGTGCTCGAGCCCATGGCCTGGGATTTTGTCTGCGGCTTTGCGCGCGACAATGGCCTACCCATGGTGGAGGCCTGTCTTGTGGACTCGGTAATCAGGCCAGTGCAGACAACACCCGCGCCGTAATTGCTTCGACACTGCCGGTTCCCGAAATACTAATAAGCTTCGGAGCCGCAGCCTCTCCTGTTGCGGCCCAGGCATCATAGAAGTCGACAAGCGGCCGGGTCTGCTGGTGATAGACCTCAAGACGCTTACGCACGGTAGCCTCTTGGTCGTCGTCTCGCTGAATTAAGGGCTCCCCCGTGACGTCGTCTTTCCCATCCTGCTTGGGCGGGTTGTATTTCACATGGTATGTGCGGCCGCTTGCCACATGGACGCGTCGGCCGCTCATGCGATCGATGATGTCTTGGTCGGGAACCTGGATTTCGAGAACGGCATCAATCTTGACCCCCGCGGACTTCATGGCCTCAGCCTGGGGGATGGTGCGCGGAAAGCCATCAAACAGATAACCCGACTGGCAGTCCGGGGCGGTGAGACGCTCCTTGACGAGGTTGATGATGATTTCGTCGCTGACCAATCCGCCCGAATCCATGACCTTCTTGGCCGCAAGCCCCAGCTCTGTGCCGGCCTTGACCGCCGCTCGGAGCATGTCCCCGGTGGAGATCTGGGGGATGCCGTGTTTCTCTTTGATGAAGGTTGCCTGCGTGCCCTTGCCCGCGCCGGGTGGGCCCAAAAGAATAATGCGCATGATCTAGCGTCTCCCCCCGTGCCAGGGTCGTTGTTATTAGCGTGAGTGATTATAGGCTGGCCGATGTCCGTAAGGACAGCAGTCGTCGTACGGATGCGAGGTCTTCGGCGGTGTCCACCCCGGCAGGAGGGGCCTCGGGGAGCCATTCCACTGCGATGATGTGGCCCCGATGCAGCCAACGCAGCTGCTCGAGTTTCTCAATGGGCTCCAGGGGGCTCTCGGGCCAGCGGCTGTAGTCCTGAAGCGGGCCAGTCCGGTAGGCGTAGAGGCCCAGGTGCCGCAGGTATGGACCCTGGGCGGGCAGGCGCGCCTTGTCCGATGGCGCCCAGGCGTTTGCCCATTCGTCTCGCCAAAAGGGGATGGGCGCCCGCGAGAAATAGAGGGCATGGCCCTCCGCCGAGCAGATGACCTTCACCACATGCGGCGAGAAGACCTCCTGGGCATCGGTAATCGGGCAGGCCGCCGTCGCCACAGAGGCACGGGGATCGTGCGCGAGTCGGTGGGCAACCTGGGCGAGCAGGCCAGGGGGCATGAGGGGCTCGTCGCCTTGGAGGTTCACGATGATCTGTTGCGGGTCCGCCGCATACCGCTGGGCAACCTCGGCAAGTCGATCGGTGCCCGTGGGATGGTCCGCGCGGGTGAGCGCAGCCTCGAGCCGAGGCTGTTGCGCGGACGAGGGCGAGTGCGCAGTCGGCAACGACACTTGATGGGGGAGGGGCGGTAGGACAGGGGAAGCGGGCGGGCGGGGCAGCGCGGGCCGCCCTGCTGCCGCGTCCTGGGCCGCCTGCATCACACAGTCGAATATCTGGGTGTCGTCGGTCGCGACAATTACGCGCGTTGCGCCTGACTGCATGCCTGCAGCGGCCGCCCAGAGCACCATGGGCCAGCCTGCGAGATCTGCCAGTGGTTTGTCGGGAAGTCGCGTTGACGCCCGCCGCGCGGGAATGCAGACCCAGAAATCTGCGGACACGTCGGTCTGCGCCTTAGTCGTCGCCTGCGGCATCGGCAACGCCAATGTCGGGCACGGCAAGGGCCTCTTCTTCGAGTAGATGCGCAATTCCGTCCACCACCGGGTAGCCCAGGCGTTCAGCGGGGCAGAGCAGCATCTGCCGGCCGGGGGCCCACTGCAGGCCGCCATGACAGCTGGGGCACACGAGTATTTCGAGAAGCTTGCCGTCCATGGATGCCCTTTCTCTCTCACTGCCTTTACGGCAGTCGTGGTGGCTGTTTGAGGGCCTGCGTGACTCTGCGCAACCAGTCTTCGGGAAGATGGCTCTGCAGGCGAACGGCCCACCAGTGCGGATGCGGAGACCCAAAGAGGGACAGACTGCTGTCGCCCTTATGCCGCTCGCGCTCTGCCTGACGCACTTCCCAGGCGAATTTTACGGCATCTTTTTCGGTCATCACGATACTCGGTGTGGCCATGAAGGGATGGGCCGCCTTCCATCGCAGAAGCGCCGGAAATATCTCAGGCGCATGGTCGGGGAGGCTTAAGGTGTCTATCAGGGGCAGGCCAAGGTCACGCAGCATCTGAAAAAAGACCTCCGGCTGCGCGATACCGGCAATGGCCAGAAAAGGCCCGTTTCGTAAGAGGGGAGCGGGCGGGGTGCCATCCACGATATCGAGCATTTCGGGCTGCAGGCCCGTGTCGTCGGGCAGAGGCTGCGAGGTGCTCTCTGTAGGGAGTTCGGAAGGTGGACCCCAGGGAAACCGCAGCCACTGCGCCGGACGCGTATCCCGGGCCATGCAAAGGGGCGGGTGGCCTGCTAAATCCGCAGTGATCCCAGAGATGTCCAGGCTAACGGGTGCCACGATGGTATCGGGCGTATGGCCCGGCGGGGGCGGCCAGGGGCCGCGAAGGGGCCCATCAGGCATGGGCTTGCCCGTGCCGTGACCACGGGCGTCTAAGACCAAGATGCGGTGGTCTGGCCGCATGCTTGACTGGGAGAGCCCGTCATCGAGAAGCCACACATCGATATGGGGGTAGAGGCTCAGCACCGCATGGGCCGCGGCTGAGCGGTCTGCCCCTACGCCCACGGGGCAGCCGGTTCGCCAGGCCATGAGCCAGGCCTCGTCGCCGGCCGCGGCGGGCGAAATACTCGAGAGGCATTCTGGTTGGAGTACCCTGACTCGCCTACCCATGCCGACGGGGGCGGGCTCCGCGGTTGCCGCACGGGCCCGATAGCCGCGGCTCAATATAGCGGGGGCCAGTCCACGGGCCTGGAGTTCTCGGGCGAGCGCGATGCACAGGGGCGTCTTGCCGCCGCCGCCCGCAATCCAGTTGCCAATCGCAATCGACTGACCCGAGGGCGCCCGTGCAGCCGCCTGCTGCTGCCTGAGCCGTCTGCGCGCCACCCAGGCGGTGACCCCTGCGAGCCGGGGTAGGAGGGGGCGCAGGAGTACCCAGAGAAGATCTGCCAGCAGGCCTGCCCGTCTCTGCCGTATCTTTTCAATGCGACTGGTGGGCGGCCTTTGGTGGGCCTCCCAGGGGCTCTTGAACGCGCCAGTAAACCATCGGTGCCAGAGCCTGTCAGCCAGGTTGTGGGTCAAAATCTCCAGCACCGACGGAGTCATCGCTGGCCTGTGGATAACTCTGTGGAGAGAATGGTGCTCCGCACGCGCGCCGCGAAACGGCGAGCCCTCGGGGGATTTGCTTTGGGGAACGGGTTTAGAGTAAGCATTCTGGAATGTGCGGATGAAATTTTTTTTATTACTTTAAATCAATGGGTTAAAAACTTTTTCGCGGCTCTCCTGGCGGGCGCGGCCTGCGAAGCCCGGCCGGTTCTGGGGTTGCCATCGAAAGCCCCTCCGAAACCACGGTATAACGGGTGCTGTGGAGAAGTGACTGCATTCTAGCCCTGTAGGAGCGCGCATTTGACCGATTCCGACCTGCCTTTAATGAGTGTTTCCGCGCTTAATCGCCTGGTCTCTCAGGCCATAGTCCAGAAATTTCCCCTGGTTCGGCTCAACGCCGAACTCTCGCAGGTCATGCAGGCCGCTAGTGGTCACTGGTATCTCACGCTTAAAGATTCCCAGGCGAGTCTGCGGGCGGTACTTTTTCGGAAGGAGGCGTCGGCTCTGGCGTTTCGGCCCATCGAGGGGATGCAGGTTGAACTGCGGGTGGTACCGGGCCTCTATGAGCCGAAGGGCGAGTTTCAGGTGCGTGTGCTGTCGATGGCCCAGGCGGGCCTGGGCTCCCTTTTTGAGAGATTTCAGCGCCTCAAGAGTCTGCTCGAGGCCGACGGCATTTTTGACCCCGCACGCAAGAAGGCATTCCCCCCACGGGTTGGTCGGATTGGGCTGGTGACCTCGCTCGGCGCGGCGGCCCTGCGGGATGTGCTGGTGACCCTAACGAACCATGCGCCCCGGCTTGAGGTTACGGTCTTTGCATCGCTGGTCCAGGGGGCGGAGGCGCCGGCCGCGTTGTTATCGGCCCTCGGGCGGGCTGCTCAGTCAGAGATTGACCTGCTCATCATCGCCCGCGGGGGCGGCAGCCTAGAGGACCTCTGGGCCTTTAACGATGAGCGGCTGGTGCGTGCCTTGGCCCAGTTTCCTGTCTACACGGTGGCGGGAGTGGGCCATGAGACCGACCTCAGCCTCGTCGACCTGGCCGCTGACTACCGCGCCGCCACGCCCACGGCCGCGGCCCTCTGGGCAAGCCAGCGAGAGCAGGCCGCGATTCAGGCGCTGCAGGCGATGGCATTGGCCCAGGTTAATGCCATGCAGCGGCGACTGGCGATTGCCCAGCAACAGACTGATCGCGCGGCGATGGCACTGCCCAATCCCCGGGCACGGCTGGCGCTGCAGAAGCTGCAGTGGATGCGGCAGGCAGAGCGGTTTTTGCGGCTGGGTGGGCATCGCCTTGAGGCGGCCCGCAGCCGACTCTCGGCACTCTCGGCGCGGTTGACTTCGCTTGACCCCACAGCGGTCTTGTCTCGCGGCTACGCCCTGGTCTTCGATGACGCGGGGCGGCCGGTGGTATCCATTGAGGGGCTTGCGTCTGGTCAGCCCGTCTCGCTGGCTTTTGCCGATGGGAAAGCCCGCGCACAAATTGAGGGAATCGAATGGGCTGAGGGCAAACCCCGTACCGTGTAGCACCTTCGTTTTGTCGATAATAGAGTCTTCCTCTTCTACGAATGAAGGTCCGTTCGTAGCCTCATTCCTCAACCCTTCGGAGATTCCCTCATGGAACACGTTCTGCCCGCTTTGCCCTATGCGATGGATGCGCTCGCCCCGCACATCTCGAAAGAGACCCTGGAGTATCACTATGGCAAGCACCACCAGGCCTATGTGACCAACCTCAATAACCTCATTAAGAGCACCGAGTTTGAGTCAGCGGGACTCGAAGAGATTGTGCGTAAGTCGTCCGGCGGCGTATTTAACAACGCCGCGCAGGTGTGGAACCACACCTTCTACTGGCACTGCCTTTCGCCCAAAGGCGGTGGTGCGCCCACAGGCGCTTTGGCGGCCGCAATCAACGCCAAGTGGGGGAGTTTCGATGCCTTTAAAGAGGCCTTCACCAAGAGCGCCATTGGCAACTTTGGCTCCGGCTGGACCTGGCTGGTCAAAAAGGCCGATGGCGGCCTAGAGATCGTCAATACGAGTAATGCGGCGACACCGCTCACCACGAGCGATAAGCCTCTCATGACCTGCGATGTCTGGGAGCATGCGTACTACGTGGACTACCGCAACCGTCGGCCCGATTATCTCGGCGCCTTCTGGTCTCTGGTGCATTGGGAATTTGTTGCTGGCCAATACGCCTAGACCGCCGGTCGTCCTGCCCGCACGTCAGCGTCTTGTGAGGTTGTGGCCCCGCCCCTAGCGACGGGGTAGCCCCTCAATCTTGTCTCCCGGCCCGAGTTGGTGTCGGGAGAACCACCCCTGGCGGGTTTCCAGCGCATAGACCGCGGCCTTGGCAGCGCAGTGGGCGGTCTCCGTAAAGGGCGCCATATCGGCGATATTGATAATCCGCCCTGCCGCGTCGGCAAAGGCCACGGAGAGGGGCAGAGGGGTGTTTCGCATCCACATGCAGTGCCGCTCCGGCTGGTCGAAGATGAAGAGCATCCCCTCATCGGGGCCGAGATCGGTTCGGTACATCAGGCCACGCGAACGGCGGTCGGGGGAATCGGCCAGTTCCGCGGAGAGTGTCGCGCCTTTTAGCGAGAGACTTATGCTGCCCTGCTTCGCAGGGGATGTCGCTGCTGCCTGGCCAAATGCCTGGCGGCTGAGGGTGGCGATCAGCCATACGCTGAGCAACACAACGAGGATCCAGGTAAGGACCCGGGAGAGACGAGACTTCGAAGAGGACAGAGACATAGGTGGCTGCGTGGGGAACACCGAAAAAAAAAGCGGGCCCTCCGATTGATGGAGGCCCGCTCAGACAGCATCCCAGCGGGCTGCGAACGGTTCGCAGGGCCCGATGGTAATAGGGGGAAAACCCCCTTTACGGATTACTTCTTCTTGCACTCCGCAGCGTCTTTGTTCTTAGCATCTTTGCAGTCAACCGCAGGCTTATTTGCAGGAGCAGCGGGCGCGGTTTGAGCGATGGTCACAGCGCTGAAAAGGCCAAGCGTTACAGCAGCGATCAGAGTTTTCATTCGATCCTCGTTTAATAAGAAGTTACGGTCAACATGATCCGCAACAGAACTATAGGCCGTTCTTTTTTGTTTTTGTGGCTGTAATTCTTTGAATATTTTCATAAATTTATTTCCCTTGGGTGGTTAGGGAGATTATCCCAAAAACCATGGGCGCAATTAGGGCAAGGCGAATCCAGCCGGTGCAACGCCCTGTCGTAAACTCTCGGGAATTCCAATTTATCAAACCTGCCCCAGAGGAGACTGCTCTATGTCTAGCAAGATCGTTGTGCCCAGTCGTGGCCAGAAGATCACGGTCAACCCCGATTTCTCACTGAATGTGCCGGACGAGCCCATCATTCCGTACATTGAGGGGGACGGCACAGGCGTCGATATCTCTCCTGTGATGATCAAGGTCGTGGATGCCGCGGTCGCGAAGGCCTATGGGGGCAAGCGCAAGATCTCCTGGATGGAGATCTACTGCGGGGAGAAGTCCACCCGAGTCTATGGCCCCGACGTCTGGCTGCCCGACGAGACCCTTGCTGCCTTGAAGGACTATGTGGTCTCCATTAAGGGCCCGCTCACCACCCCGGTCGGGGGTGGTATTCGCTCCCTGAATGTCGCCCTGCGCCAGCAGCTCGATCTCTATGTCTGCCTGCGCCCGGTGCGGTATTTCAAAGGGGTGCCGAGTCCCTTAAAGGAGCCTGAGAAGACCGACATGGTGATCTTTCGGGAGAACTCCGAAGACATCTATGCCGGCATTGAATATGCGGCAGAGTCTGCCGAGGCCAAGAAGCTGATCGATATTCTGCTCAAAGAGTTTGGGGTAAAGAAGATTCGCTTCCCGGAGACATCGGGCATAGGCATTAAGCCCGTTTCGCGCCAAGGTACCGAGCGGCTGATGCGTAAGGCCATGCAGTACGCGATCGACAACGACAAGCCCTCTGTCACCATCGTGCATAAGGGCAACATCATGAAGTTCACCGAAGGCGGCTTTCGTGATTGGGCCTATGCCCTCGCACAAAAGGAGTTTGGGGCTAAGCCCATCGACGGCGGACCCTGGTGCAGTTTTAAGAATCCCAAGACCGGCAATGAAATTGTCGTGAAGGATTCAATTGCAGACGCCTTCTTGCAGCAGATTCTTCTGCGTCCTTCCGAGTACAGCGTGATCGCCACCCTGAACCTCAATGGCGACTATGTCTCCGATGCCCTCGCGGCCCAGGTGGGGGGAATCGGTATCGCGCCAGGCGCGAACCTGTCAGATACCGTGGCTATGTTCGAGGCGACCCATGGCACAGCGCCGAAGTACGCCGGCAAAGACTATGTCAATCCTGGCTCATTGATTCTCTCGGCCGAGATGATGCTGCGCCATATGGGCTGGGTGGAGGCGGCTGACCTTGTGATTACTGCGATGGAGAAGGCAATCACGACCAAGAAGGTGACCTACGACTTTGCCCGACTGATGGATGGCGCTACCCAGGTGTCCTGCTCGGGCTTTGGGGATGTGATGATTTCCCAGATGTAGGGCACCATCGGGCGCCCATAAAAAAGCCCCGGCATTGCCGGGGCTTTAGATTGTTCTGTTCGGGATTAGCCCTGGGGAACAATATTGGATGCCTGCTTCCCTTTGGGACCTTGCACGATGTCGAACTGCACCTTTTGGCCTTCTTTGAGCGAACGGAATCCGCTGGTCTGAATTGCCGAAAAATGTGCAAAAACATCTTCACCGCCTTCGTCGGGGGTGATAAAGCCAAACCCTTTGGCGTCGTTAAACCACTTGACAGTACCTGTAGACATAAAACGTTTCCTACCTTCACAAAAAAACACTAACTACAAAAACCGCACGTCAAGAAGGCCAAAGAACTGTACTGAAACCCGTGCAACTAATGCAACGGTCTTCGCGCACCACGCGCCAGACCTTTTGGGCATGCGAGCCGCAAAACCACCTCCGAATATAGGGCATGCCGAAGGTTTTGTCCAACGCCTTTCTCCCCGTAGAATCGGGGCATGTCTGACAAGACTCCCACCCTGGCATCAAAATCGCCTGTATCCCCGCAGCAGACGGATCTTCCGGTCTTAGAGCGGCAGCCTGCGAAAGTCAAGCCTCCCCCCCTGTTCACGGTGTTTTTGTTGAATGATGACTACACCCCGATGGAATTTGTGGTCATCGTGCTGCAAAAATTCTTTCAGATGGACCGGGATAGGGCTACGCTGGTGATGTTGAAGGTGCACCGAGAGGGGCGCGGTGCCTGTGGTCAGTACCCCAAAGAGGTAGCCGAGACCAAGGTCGAGCAGGTCAACGGCTTTTCGCGGATGCACCAGCATCCGCTGCAGTGCACGATGGAGGAAGCATGATCTCTCAGGAACTCGAAGTCAGCCTGCACATGGCCTTTGTGGAGGCGCGGCAGCAGCGACACGAATTCATCACCGTAGAACATCTTCTGCTCGCGCTCCTAGACAACCCCTCTGCCTCCGAAATACTGAAGGCCTGCGCGGTGGATTTTGATGTCTTACGTAAGAGCCTTACGGGCTTTATTTCTGAGAACACGCCCGTGATTCAGGGCTCCGAAGAGGTAGACACGCAGCCCACGCTGGGATTTCAGCGCGTCATTCAGCGGGCCATCATGCATGTGCAGTCAACCTCTAACGGCAAAAAGGAAGTCACCGGCGCAAACGTTCTGGTGGCGATTTTTGGCGAGAAAGATTCGCATGCCGTCTATTACCTGCATCAGCAGGGCGTCACTCGGCTCGATGTGGTGAATTACATTGCCCACGGCATTACCAAGGCGCCGCCGGCGGCGAATCAGCCTCCGGAGGATCAGGCCACCGAGACTGAGGCCACCGCCAGCAGCGGCGCACAGGCGCCTAGCCAGCCGTCGCCACTGGACCAGTTCACCCAGAACCTCAATAAGCTGGCACAAAACGGCAAGATCGACCCCCTCATTGGGCGCGAGCAGGAGGTTGAGCGGGTCATTCAGACCCTCTGCCGTCGCCGTAAAAATAACCCGCTCCTGGTGGGGGAGGCCGGTGTGGGTAAGACGGCCATCGCCGAAGGACTAGCCTGGCGCATCACCGAAGGCAACGTGCCAGAGATCCTCGAGAAGGCCACGGTCTATTCGCTCGATATGGGTGCGCTCTTGGCGGGTACCAAGTACCGAGGAGACTTTGAGCAACGGTTAAAGGCCGTGCTCAAGCAGCTCAAGGCCGACCCCCATGCCGTGCTCTTTATCGATGAGATCCATACGCTGATCGGCGCCGGGTCTGCGTCGGGCGGTACGCTCGATGCCAGCAATCTGCTGAAGCCCGCGCTTTCTTCAGGGCAGCTGCGCTGTATCGGCGCCACCACCTATACCGAGTACCGCGGCATCTTTGAGAAAGACCATGCGCTTTCCCGTCGTTTCCAGAAGATCGATGTCACAGAGCCCACAGTGGACCAGACGATTCAGATTCTCAAAGGACTGAAGTCGCGGTTTGAGGAGCACCACGGCGTGCGGTATCAGGCCGGCGCACTGACCGCGGCGGCAGAACTTTCCGCGCGGTATATCAACGATCGGCATCTGCCAGACAAGGCCATTGATGTCATCGATGAGGCGGGCGCCGCCCAGCGAATTCTTCCCAAGAGCAAGCAGAAACGCACCATTGGGAAGGCCGAGATCGAAGAGATTGTCTCGAAGATTGCCCGCGTACCGCCGCAGACGGTCAACACCGACGACCGGAAGATTCTTCTGAATCTCGACCGCAATCTCAAGAATGTGGTCTTCGGTCAGGATGCTGCAATCGAGGCCCTGGCCACCGCCATCAAGATGGCGCGCTCGGGGCTGGGTAAGCCTGAGAAGCCCATTGGCTCATTTCTCTTTAGTGGGCCCACGGGTGTTGGCAAGACTGAGGTGGCCCGGCAGCTGGCCTTCCTGCTCGGCATCGATCTGGTTCGGTTCGACATGTCGGAGTACATGGAGCGTCATGCGGTATCGCGGCTTATTGGCGCGCCCCCAGGCTATGTGGGGTTCGATCAGGGGGGGCTACTCACCGAAGCCATCACCAAGAAGCCCCATGCGGTGCTCCTGCTCGACGAAATTGAGAAGGCCCATCCGGAGATCTTCAACATCCTGCTGCAGGTCATGGACCACGGTACCCTGACAGACAACAACGGACGCAAGGCCGACTTCCGCAACGTGATCATCGTCATGACGACCAACGCTGGGGCGGAGATGCTCAATAAGCGCACGATTGGCTTCTCTAACAGCCGTGAGCAGGGCGATGAGATGCAGGAAATCAAGCGGCAGTTCACGCCGGAGTTTCGCAACCGGCTTGACGCCATCGTCTCGTTCCGTTCACTCGATGAAGAGATCATTCTTCGTGTCGTTGACAAGTTTCTCATCGAGCTTGAGAACCAGCTGCAAGACAAGAAGGTGGAGGCCTCGTTTGATGATTCCCTGCGGAAGTATCTGGCGAAGAAGGGCTTCGATCCGGCCATGGGAGCGCGGCCCATGCAACGAATTATCCAAGACAAGATCCGCAAGGCCTTGGCCGATGAGTTGTTGTTTGGCCGGCTTGTGCAGGGCGGGCGTGTGGATGTGAGCCTCGCCGAAGACGGTGAAACCGTGACGCTGCAGTTTGATGAGGAGCCCACCATGACCCCCCCGCCCGCGGTCCCGCCCCCTGCGCCGGCTAAGCCCGCCGCACGGTCGCGCAAGCCCAAAGAAGCGGCGGAGGCTGCCTCGGATTAAGCCGGTTTGTCGTGCGTGTGGGGGCCTTCGGTCGCCCGCGTCCCAGGGTATTGCGGGCTTTTGCGTCGCATCAATGCGGGCACTTGCATAAAGGCATGAAGTCGCTGACACTGAGGCGTGTGTTTTTATTATTTGCTGGAATAAGAGTTCTAGGCGGTTGTTTATCACCATGAAAGGGAGACCCCATGCGAAAAGTCGCATCCTTGCTGGCTGTGCCGTTGTTAGTTCTGACTGCCCAGGCGGCCCAAGCCAATACCCAACTTGCTGGTCGCTATCTGGCGGCTAACTGCGCCAACTGTCACGGTACCAATGGTCAGAGTGTCGGGGGTATGGAGGCGCTCGCTGGCTATGACCGTGGTAGGTTCGTCCAGACCATGAAGGCGTTTCAGTCCGGTGAGAAGCCTGCGACCCTCATGCACCAGATTGCCAAGGGCTACACCGATGAGCAGATCAATCTGATGGCGGACTTCTTTGCGGGTCAGAAAAAGGCCCGCTAGGCCACGTTTCCACGAGGGGAGAAAAGAACATGACAAGAAAAATTAATGCGTCGCGCCGTAGCCTGGTCAAGGCCGGTGCCGGTGCCGCGGTGGTGGCCGGTGCGGCTGGTCTATCGGGCTGTGCCTCTACGGGGCCGTCAATTGGCTCGGGCGGTAAGAAGCTTGGGCGGGTGGTGGTCATTGGCGGTGGTTTTGGTGGTGCCACAGCAGCCAAGTACATCTCCATGTGGAGTGAGGGGGCCATCGAGGTCACCATGATCGAGCGTGAGCCCGAGTTCGTTTCCTGCCCGATTTCCAATCTGGTGATTGGGGGCAGCCGCAAGATGAACGAGATTACGCGCAGCTACAACACCCTGGCGGGTCGGGGCGTGAAGGTCGTACAAGACGAAGTGACCCTCATCGATCCCGCCAAGCAGACCGTTACCACCCGCAAGGGGCAGACCCTGCAGTACGATCGGCTGGTGGTCTCCCCGGGCATCGACTTTCAGTTTGAGAAGATCAACGGGCTCAATGCTGAGGCGCAGAAGGTGGTGCTGCATTCCTGGAAGGCCGGTGCGCAAACGGTGGCCCTGCGCGCCCAGCTAGAGGCGATGGCGGATGGCGGTACCTATATTTTGTCGATTCCGAAGGCGCCCTACCGCTGCCCCCCGGGGCCCTATGAGCGGGCCTGTCAGGTGGCTAGCTACTTTAAGCAGGCCAAGCCCAAGAGCAAGGTCTTGGTACTCGATGGCAACGCCGACATTCAGTCGAAGAAGGGCTTGTTTACGAAAGCCTGGAACGAGTTGTATCCCGGCATGATTACCTACACCCCCAACATGGTGGTGAGCGAAGTCGACGTGAAGAACAAGACGCTCATCACCGAAGTCGGTGATCGGGTGCGGGGCGATGTGCTCAACGTGGTGCCGGAGCAGAAGGCGGGCAACCTCGCCAGTGCGGCCGGTCTAGTGAACGTGAACAACCGTTGGTGCGGTGTCGACTGGACCACCCTAGAATCGACCGTACACAAGAACATTCATGTTCTGGGCGATGCCACAGCGTCTGCACCTGCCATGCCCAAGTCGGGCCACATGGCCAATCAGCATGGCAAGGCCGCTGCCGCTGCCATTGTGGAGATCATGAATGGGCGTCAGCCGATGGCGTTGACCATGGCCAATACCTGCTACAGCTTTGTTGATGCTGCCAATGTGGTGCATGTGGCGAGTGTTCATGCCTACGATGCCGGGCAGAAGACGATGGTGTCTGTGAAAGGCGCAGGAGGCCTCTCGAGTGTGGCCAGTGAGGTCGAGGGCAAGTATGCCTTGGCCTGGGCCCGTAACATCTGGGCAGACATGCTGACCTGATGGGTCAGTGCGGCAGGACATTCGGCCCCACGGGCCTTTGTCCTGCCGTGGCCGCAGCGGTGCTGGAGGTGTCAGCATCACCGTGCGGAATCGGGCATGATGTAAGGCTATTCCTTCTTCATGCCTTTTTTATTTTATGAACGCGTTGGAAGCCTTAAAGCGAGTCACCACCGTGGTGGCCGACACCGGAAGTTTTGCCGTCATGCGGGCCTTTGCGCCCCAAGACGCCACGACCAACCCCAGTTTGATTCTCAAGGCAGCGGTAGACCCGCAGTACGAGCCCCTGTTACAGCGAGTACGTGGTGCGCCTGACGCGGTTGACCAGCTGCTCGTGGCCTTTGGCCTAGAGATCTTAAAGATTATTCCGGGGCGGGTCTCGACCGAGGTCGATGCCCGGTTGAGCTTTGATACCCAGGCCACCATTGCCCATGCCCACGCTTTAATCGAACTCTATGCGACCCATGGTATTGCGGCCGATCGGGTATTGATCAAGATTGCAGCCACCTGGGAGGGTATTCGTGCGGCCCAGGTACTGGAGAACCAGGGAATTGCCTGCAACCTCACACTCTTGTTTTCCGAGGTGCAGGCCCAGGCCTGCGCCGATGCTGGGGTGACGCTCATCTCGCCCTTCGTGGGCCGCATCACCGACTGGCATAAGGCCCGTGGGGCGGTCTGGTCCTCGGTAGAAGACGACCCGGGTGTGGCCTTTGTGCGTCGTGTCTATCGTGACTATCAGTCGCGGGGGATTCCAACAGAAGTGATGGGCGCAAGCTTTCGGTCGGCGGCCCAGGTATTGGCCTTGGCAGGCTGCGACCTACTCACGGTAAGCCCCGAGTTGCTTGCGGAGCTGCAGGCTCTGCCCTCCGAGGTGCCTGGGCCTGACGCAGACGCGCTGCAGACGCCCTTCATGCCCCTCAGACTCACACCTCGCACACTGGGGTCGCGCACGCCGGTGCGTC
>JBDLQX010000043.1:0-32762 GCA_039800345.1 Pseudomonadota bacterium
TGCACGGTGAAGGAGAAGTCAGTCATGCCATCGTGGCTGGCATTTTGAATAATCATGTCCACATCAACATTGGCCTGGGCCACAGGCCCAAGAATGCGATAGGCCACGCCGGGCTTATCGGGCACGCCTGCGATCGTAATCTTGGCCTCGTCACGGTTAAAGGCAATACCCGAAATAACGGCCTGCTCCATGGTGTCGTCTTCCTCGTAGGTAATCAGCGTGCCCGACTGGGCTTCTTCGTTCAGATTGATATCGGGGTCGGTAAGGCTCGAGAGGACGCGGGTCTTCACCTTGTACTTACCGGCGAATTCCACAGACCGAATCTGTAGCACCTTCGAACCAAGGCTTGCCATCTCGAGCATTTCTTCGAAGGTGATTCTCTCTAGCCGGCGGGCATCGGGCTCAATGCGGGGGTCGGTGGTGTAGACACCATCTACATCGGTGTAGATGAGACATTCCTCTGCCTTGAGCGCCGCCGCCACGGCCACAGCGGAGGTGTCAGAGCCCCCACGCCCGAGTGTGGTGATGGATCCTGTCTCGTCGATTCCTTGAAACCCGGTGATGATCACGACATAGCCCTCGTCCAGGTCTTTACGCACACGGGCATCATCGATCGACTCAATGCGGGCCTTGGCATAGGCTGAGTCGGTGCGCACGGGTACTTGCCAGCCGGTGTAACTGCGGGCCTTTAACCCTTGCTTCTGCAAGGCAAGGGCCAAAAGCCCCACAGAGACCTGTTCGCCCGTAGCGGCGATCTGGTCAAGCTCACGGGGGTCTGGGTTGTCGGTGATTTCTTTGGCCAGCCCAAGAAGGCGATTGGTCTCGCCGCTCATGGCCGAGGGCACCACCACCATCTGGCGGCCTGCCCGGTGCCACTTGGCAACACGCCGAGCGACATTCTGAATGCGTTCGGTGGACCCCATGCTGGTGCCACCGTATTTATGAACAATGAGAGACATGAGAGAAACCTGCGAGAAGCAGATCAGTTGGTCGTTGTTATAGGCGTTCGAGGTGTAAAAATCCCGCCCGCAACCATACCCGAAAACCGCCCGATTCTCCAGCCACAGCGGGCGCCACGGTAAGCTGCGCCCGGCTCTCCGGCCCGGCTGCTGATAGCTGTCTGCCGAATTCTTCGAGCCTTCGACTCGGTGGCATGGCCTGCCCATGAGAGGCAATCCAGGCCCGCAGCACGCGGGCCATCCGCTCTCGGCCTAGCGCCCGCAGGGGGGCGAGGCAGAGTGTTGCGTTGGTCTCTGCCAGGCATGTCTTCAGGTCCTCTGCGGTGAAATCTTCCAGAAGCCCGCGCGCGTCTTGCAGCAGTCCAATGCTACGGGCCATGGCACTCAAGGCCCCGGCGCGTATCTGGCAAAGAACGGGCAACACCTCCTGGCGCAAACGATTGCGGTCGAAGTCGGGCAGGGCATTGCTGGGGTCTTCCATCCAGCAGAGCGTGTGGGCCTGGGCATAGGCCCTTAGAGAGGCCTTATCGCAGCCCAGAAAGGGCCTCCAAAGCAGGCCTTCGGCGCGGGGCGAGAGGGCCCGCATTGCCGTCAGTCCCTCTAGGCCTGCACCCCGCATCCACTGCAAAAGCATGGTCTCCACCAGATCGTCTTGGTGGTGGGCCAGCGCAATTGCCTGCGCCTTCTTTTGTTGGGCTATTGTCTGGAGGCACAGTCGGCGGGCCTGGCGCGCTGCGCCCTCAATCCCAAGGTCGGACTTCTGCGCGGCAGTGATGGTGGGTCTACGCACCAGCAGCGCTACATCAAGCGACTTGCAGTGCATGCGGCAGTGCCGCTCCATGCGCGATGCCGCGGGCTGCAAGCGGTGATTAATATGAACAGCCAGCAGTGAGAATCCACGCCACGCCGGTGTGTGTCTGATGTGCAGGTGGAGTCCGTGCAGCAGTACGCTGGAATCCAGGCCGCCAGAGTAGCCCACAACGAGCAGTCCGGGCCGCAGCCCTGCAGGCGGTGCGGCCAGCGCACCGAGAACGGCTGCGTCTCTAACTGGCTTCTTTGAACTTGCCATAGGCCCTGATGCGGGCCTGCCGACGGGCGAGCAGGGCCTCGGGTTCGAGTCCTGCAACGAGCTTGAGGCCCTCTTCAATGGCTTTCTTAAGCTGCCCTGCCGCAACGTCGGGTGCCCGATGCGCTCCGCCCAGTGGCTCTGGCACCACCCGATCAATGAGGCCTAACGCCTTTAAGCGCTGAGCCGTGATACCGAGTGCCTCCGCCGCCTCGGGCGCTCGCTCTGCACTCTTCCAGAGGATCGAGGCGCAGCCTTCTGGTGAAATGACGGAATAGGTGGCGTACTGCAGCATCACCATATGGTCACCGACGGCAATTGCGAGTGCGCCGCCTGAGCCCCCTTCGCCAATCACCGCCGAGATAAGCGGAACCTTGAGTCCTGCCATGACAAAGAGATTGCGACCGATGGCCTCTGATTGGCCACGCTCTTCGGCCCCAATGCCAGGGTAGGCGCCTGGGGTATCGATGAGCGTAACAACAGGCAAGCCAAATCGCTCCGCCAGCAGCATGAGTCGCTCAGCCTTACGGTAGCCCTCGGGCCGGGGCATACCAAAATTGCGAAAGGTGCGCTCTTTGAGGTCACGCCCTTTTTGGTGACCAATGACCATCACCGACTGGCCATTAAACCGCGCCAGCCCGCCCACAATAGCGGGATCATCTGCAAAGCCGCGGTCACCATGCAGTTCGTAGAAGTCGGAAAAAACGGTACTGATGTAGTCGAGGGTGTAGGGCCGCTGAGGATGGCGCGCCACCTGGGAAATCTGCCAGGGGGTGAGCTTGCCGTAGATCTCCTTGATCTGCTGGTCGGCCTTCTCACGCAGCTGGCCAATTTCGTCCGAAATATCAACCGCTGAGTCGTTTTGCACGAATCTCAGTTCTTCGATCTTGGCCTCAAGTTCGACCAGGGACTGCTCAAAATCCAGAAAGGTGTGTTTCATACGCCCTCAATTCTCCGCTATTTTGCTCGACAGACGAAGTGGGCACTGGACGCAGGGGCAGGGCGGGGCGGCTGGGCGGCTCAGCGGCTCAGCGGCTCAGCGGCTCAGCGGCTCAGCGGCTCAGCGGCTCAGCGGCTAGGCCCGGCGCCAGGTGGTTCCTTGTGGGCCGTCTTCCAGAACAATGCCCTGGGCGAGCAGCTCTGCGCGTATGGCATCGGCCAGGGCAAAGTCTTTGGCTTTTTTCGCCCCGGTGCGTCGCGCGATTTCGGCCTCAATGAGGCTGGACGCAGACTCTGCGGTGGCGCCATGGGTCTGCGTGTTCTGTCCCCCTGCCTGCCGGGCTGCCGAAGGTGCGCGCTGTAGCAGACCCAGCACGCCACCAAGGTGACGCAAGAGCCTGCCTCGGGCCTGGTTTTGTGCCCCTTGCTGTGGATCCTCCTTGGCCTTGAGTATCTCTGCCGCCAGGCCAAAGAGGCTCGCAATGGCTTCGGGGGTATTGAAATCGTCGTTCATCGCCTGGCCAAAGGCCCGGGCGAGCGGGTGGGGGTCTTGGAGTGCCGCGATGCCTGCGGCTGTGCTGTCCTGCGCCGCATCCACCGGCGCGGTCTGCCCGCTTGCCTCTAGGGCCGTGTAGAGCCGAAGCAACCCGGCGCGAGACTCTTGTAGGGCGGCATCGGAGTAGTTGAGCGGGCTGCGGTAGTGGGCCCGAAGAATGAAGAACCGCACTACCTCCGGATCGAATTGGGCCAACACTTCACGAATGGTGAAGAAGTTGCCCAACGACTTTGACATTTTTTCGTCGTCGATACGTACGAACCCGTTGTGCATCCAGACATTCACAAAGGGCTGACCGGTCTCCCCTCGGTAAGCGCCCTCTGACTGGGCGATCTCGTTTTCATGGTGGGGAAACTGTAGGTCTGCGCCTCCGCCATGAATATCGAAATGAGGGCCGAGTAGGCCGCAGCTCATGGCCGAGCATTCAATATGCCATCCGGGCCGCCCCATGCCATAGCCAGAGGGCCAGGTGGCGTCTTCGGGTTCCCCGGGCTTGGCCCGTTTCCATAAGACAAAATCCAGCGGATCCCGTTTGTTGTCCTCCACGGCCACCCGCTCGCCTGCACGCAGGTCATCGAGCGACTTTCCGGAGAGTTGGCCATAGCCGCTAAAGGCGCGCACGGCGAAGTTGACATCGCCCGGCTCGCCGTTGGGCAGCGTTGCCTGATAGGCAAAGCCATTGGTCTTGAGCCGGTCGATCAACGCAAGCATCTGGGGCACATAGTCGGTGGCCCGCGGCGCATGGTCGGGGGGCTCCACGCCTAAAGCGGCGGCGTCTTGGTTCATCGCCTCAATAAACCGGTCGGTGAGCTGCGCAATGGGCTCTTGGTTCTCGACCGCACGCTTAATAATCTTGTCGTCGATGTCGGTGATGTTGCGCACATAAGTCACCCGATAGCCCTGACACTTGAGCCACCGCCGCACCATATCAAAGGCTACGAGTACGCGGGCATGGCCGACATGGCAATAGTCATAGACCGTCATGCCGCAGACATACATGCGGACATGGCCAGGCTCAATGGGAACTAAGGGCGCCTTGGCCCGGGTTAAGCTGTTGTAGATCTGCAAAAAAATCGCCCTCTGCCTGGTTCGGTGGGCGCGGGGCCCTGTCGTTTTTAGTCTTTATACTGCGAGACTATGTATTTTAATTGGACGCTTACTTTTCGGCGTGTTCTGCTCGCCCTGATTGCCGCATTGGCCCTGCCCGTGCAGGCCCAGATGCTACTCGCACCAAGTCGCACGGTGCCCTCGATTTCTCCAGAGGTCACCCGTGCGGCAGAACTGCTTGAGCTTCGGCAGTTTGAGCAGGCGGAGAAGGCGATTGTGCAGGGTCTCAAGGCCAAGCCCCGTGATGCACAGTGGCGTTTTCTTGAGGCCGTGCTCTGGACCCAGACACGCCCCACCGATGCGGCCATATCCGCCTTTGAGTCTCTTGTCGAAGAGTTTCCGGAGCTCTCTGAGCCGCACAACAACCTTGCCGTCCTCTATCTGCGGCAGGGCCAGCCCCAAAAGGCTCGCCAGGCACTCGAGCGGGCCATCCGTAATCGGCCCGACTATGCCTTAGCCTATGAGAACTTGGGCGACCTCTATGTACAGCTTGCCTTTGAGGCCTATGATCGGGGCAGTCGGGTCACCAACGGCTCCCCATTTCTTCGTCCGAAGCGAGATTATCTGTTGGGGCTTCCCGCTGGAGGCCCTGCTAGCCCAGGAGCCCCAGGGGTTTCGCGCCCGCAGGCTAGTAGCTTGCCTTCTGTGCCCTCTGGGCTCGCCGAGGGGATGATTCCGGTTTCTAATGTTCTGCGTACTGCGCGAAAGGGAAGGTTTTCTATGGTTGAACTCACCACCAACATGGGCAAGATCACGATACAGCTTGATACCGAGAAGGCGCCCAAGACGGTTGAGAATTTTTTATCCTATGTGAAGAGTGGCCACTTTGATGGAACGATTTTTCATCGGGTGATCGATGGCTTCATGATTCAAGGCGGGGGCTTTGATGAAAAGATGGACCAAAAGCCCGCCCAAGATCCCATCGAGAATGAGGCCAGCAATGGTCTGAAGAACGATCCCTACACAGTCGCTATGGCCCGAACGAGTGACCCGCACTCCGCGACAGCCCAGTTCTTTATTAATGTGGCCGACAATACCTTTCTGAATTTCAAGGCGCCTACCGGCAGCGGCTGGGGTTATGCCGTCTTTGGCTCCGTGGTGGAAGGCAAAGAGGTGGTCGATAAGATTGCGAAGGTGAAGACCGCCAACAAGGGCTTTCATTCCGATGTGCCGATAGACCCCATCGTGATTCAGAAGGCAGAGGCGAAGTAACACTGGCCGTGGGCGGCATTTCTGCGCTCACCCTTCAAAGGGCAGACACCGTGCTGCTCTGCTCTGACATGCATCTGGACGATGCGGAGCCCGACCGCACCGCAGGATTTGTCCACTGGTTAAACCATGAGAGCCAGGACGCCACCTGGGTTCTCTTGCTTGGTGATGTCTTTGATGCCTGGGTCGGTGACGACCAAATGTCGGTCGATGCGGGAACCGATCCACCGCCCGCTTGGAAGATGCTTGCCGATTGCCTTGCACAGATGCGTCGTGATCGGCCAGATCGGCCCTTGCAGGTCGGCCTTCTGGTGGGGAACCGGGATTTTCTTATCGGGCCAGCGCTCTGCGAGCGTTTATCAGCGGTTTTGCTGGCCCCCTTTGTAACGCTCTCGCACCCAGGTCTGGCGGCGGGGCCTGCGCTTCTATGTCACGGTGACGAACTCTGTACCGCCGACTCCGCCTATCAGGCCTGGCGCTCTCAGGCTCGGTCTGAAGACTGGCAGAAGAGTTTTCTCTCACGCCCTCTGAAAGAGCGCATCGAAATGGCGCGTGCATTGCGTGCACGCAGTGAAGAAGAGAAGACTGAAAAGCCCATGGCCCTAATGGATGTTGTGTCTGAGGAGGCCGATGCTGTCTTACATCGTTATGGCGCCGAAGTTCTGGTGCACGGCCATACCCATCTGCCTGGCTGCACAGCATTGCCCTCTGGTCGCCCCCGCTGGGTCTTGCCTGATTGGTCTTTCGCGTCTGGCGAACAACGCGGTGGGGGGCTGCGTATCGATTCAGGGGGGCTACGTTCCGTGCCACTTTTCCCTGGTCGCCCGCCCGTCAGTGGGACAGCAGTGTGCCGTTAACGGCGCCCTTTTTAAGGAGAGTACATGAGCCATGTTTTTCATCGGAATAGCCATCATGACTATCCGTGGATCGAAACAGGAGAGGGCTGCTGGCTCATCGATCGCAACCAGAAGCGATATCTAGACGCCTGTGGCGGGGCTGCGGTAAGCAGTCTCGGTCATCAGCACCCTGCGGTGGTTCAGGCCATGCATGCACAGATCAATCGGCTTGCCTATGCCCACACGAGTTTCTTCTCCAGTGCCCCAGCGGAGGAGCTTGCTGATCGGCTGGTCGCGTTCGCTCCTTTTTTTGGCGAACAGCCGTCGCGTCGGTTGGACCGTGTTTATCTGGTCTCTAGTGGGTCGGAAGCGATCGAGGCCTCGCTCAAGCTCGCGCGCCAGGTGGCGATCGAACGTGGCGAAGAAAAGCGCACGAAGTTTATTGCTCGAAGGCAGAGCTACCACGGCAATACGCTTGGGGCCTTGGCTGTGGGGGGGAACGCTTGGCGCCGGGCACCTTTTCGAGATCTGCTCATGCCCGTTACCCATGTCTCGCCGTGTTATGCCTATCGCGGGAAACAATCCGGTGAGACCGATAAGCACTACTCTGAACGCCTGGTTACAGAGTTTGAGCAGACCCTGATTGCTGAGGATCCGGAGACGGTTTTGGCTTTTGTGGCCGAGCCTGTGGTAGGCGCCACTCTCGGCGCAGTTCCTGCAACCGAGGGGTATTTTCGCGGCATTCGCGCGGTCTGCGACCGTTATGGGGTGTTATTGATTCTTGATGAGGTGATGTGTGGCATGGGCCGAACGGGAAGTCTCTTTGCGTACGGCCAAGAGGGCGTTCAGCCGGATATGGTCACGATCGCAAAGGGCCTTGGGGGGGGATATCAGCCGATTGCAGCCCTCATGACCTCTCAAGCGATACACGATGTTATTGCTCAGGGGTCCGGCTTTTTTCAGCATGGCCACACCTATCTTGGGCATCCTGTGGCCTGCGCGACGGCGTTGGCCGTGTTAGACGTGATGGTGAGAGAACACGTTGTTGACGGGGTGCCGCAAAAGGGTGCACGGCTCATGGCGGCTCTTGAGCGTCGACTCTCTGACCATGCCTGGGTTGGCGAGATTCGTGGGAGAGGACTTTTTATCGGCATTGAGCTGGTGGAAGATCGTGATACGAAGCGCCCCTTTCCGCCGGAACGCAAGCTGCACGCCAAGGTTAAGCAAAAGGCTCTGGACGCAGGGTTGATGTGCTATCCCATGGGAGGCACCCTAGACGGCCAACGCGGGGATCACATATTGCTCGCGCCCCCCTTAGTGATGCCAGATCACGAACTGGAGGAGGTGGCCGACCGGCTTGCGACGGTTCTCGAGGATCTATCTAGGGTACTCCCCAGGTAACCTGGCCGCTTTTCTTTAAGGAAGATGGGCTACGGTAGGAGTTGATTCAGTAAAAAAAAAAAGGAGCTATTCCATGAAGTTCACATTGTTCTATTCGGCTGCTGTTGCACTCTCTGTTACTGTCGCGGCCCCCGTTGCCTCGGCGAATACTTTCATCACGATCGGAACCGGGGGGGTAACAGGCGTTTATTACCCAGCGGGGGGTGCGATATGCCGCCTGGTCAATAAGGATCGGAAAGACCACGGTCTGCGCTGCTCTGTAGAGTCAACGGGCGGCTCGGTCTACAACGTCAACGCCATTCGGGCGGGAGACCTAGAGTTTGGCGTAACGCAGTCCGATTGGCAGTTCCATGGTCTGAAGGGGACCAAGGTATTTGAGAAGCAGGGCCCTATGCCAGAGCTAAGGTCGGTCTTTTCGTTGCACCCGGAACCCTTTACTCTTCTGGCGCGCAAAGAATCCAACATTCGATCCTTTGAGGACCTCAAGGGCAAGCGGGTAAATGTCGGAAATCCAGGGTCGGGTACGGTGGCTTCCATGGACGAATTGCTTGCGACCATGGATCGGAGCCGCAGTTTCTTTGGATTGTCAGCCGAACTAAAGCCTGATGAACATGGTGCAGCACTCTGTGACAACAAGATTGATGCATTTTTCTATGGGGTCGGTCACCCGAGTGCCAACATTCAAGATCCCACTACAGCCTGTGGGGCGCAACTCGCAAACATTACCGGCGCTGCGGTCGACAAGCTGGTCAAGGCGAATCCCTACTATGCCTATGCGGAGATTCCCGGTGGTCTCTATGCCAATAACCCTAACCCGGTGAAGACCTACGGGGTCAAGGCAACGCTCGTTACCAGTGCGAAGGTGCCAGATCAGACCGTCTACGCTGTGGTGAAGGCAGTCTTTGAAAACTTTGAAGAGTTCAAGAAACTCCATCCAGCCTTGGCAAACCTGCGACCTCAAGACATGGTGACCGATGGGAATTCCGCACCGCTGCACCCCGGTGCCGCGCGGTATTTTCGTGAGAAAGGGCTCTTGAAATAAGCCCTCGAAGTCCGTTCAGGACGGTCTCGCGTTAGAGGCGCACGATGACAGGCGTCTCATCTATCAATCAGCGGATTGCAGAAGCTGATTTCGGCGGGCGGGCCCCTAAGGGTCCGCTCGCTTTGGTCATAGCAGGGCTCTGCCTAGCCTGGTCAGTTTTCCAGTTGTGGGTGGCCTCGCCGATTCCCTTCTGGATTGGCACCGGACTTTTTAACGACTCTGAAGTTCGATTCATCCACCTGAGTTTTGCCTTCGCGCTCGTCTTTCTCTGTTTCCCCGCGTCTCGTGGCGTTTCCAGAGAGCGGGTGCCATGGTACGACCTGTTGTTTGCCTTGCTTGCGCTGGCCTCATCGGCCTATCTTTTCGTCTGGTACGCCGAACTCTCGTCGCGTCCCGGCAGTCCACTTCCGATAGATCTTGCCATCTCTGTTCTTGGGGTGGTTATGTTGCTTGAGGCGACCAGGCGTGGGCTAGGGTTGCCGATGGTGGTCTTGGGCATTGTCTTTCTCGCTTATGTTTTCTTGGGCCCTTACATGCCAGGCCTCATCGCCCATAAGGGTGCTGGTCTTTCAAAGGCGGCTAGCCATTTCTGGCTCACCACGGAGGGCGTATTTGGCGTTGCCCTCGGGGTAAGCGCAAGTTTTATCTTTCTGTTTGTCTTGTTTGGTGCTTTGCTTGAAAAAGCAGGCGCGGGCAACTACTTCATTCTGTCAGCTGTCAGCCTTCTGGGGCATATGCGGGGTGGTCCGGCAAAGGCGGCTGTAGTGGCTTCAGCGAGTACGGGTCTTATCTCTGGGTCATCAATTGCGAATGTGGTCACCACGGGCACGTTCACGATCCCACTGATGAAGCGCGTAGGGTATCCGGCCCATAAGGCGGCGGCTGTTGAGGCTGCCGCCTCGGTCGATGGTCAGATCATGCCGCCTGTCATGGGAGCGGCCGCTTTTTTGATGGTGGAGTATGTTGGTATTCCATACCCCCAGGTAATGCAGCATGCAATACTGCCGGCCATCGTGAGCTACATTGCATTGTTGTATATCGTGCATCTTGAAGCGGTGAAGATGGGTATCGAGGGGATCCCGCGTGGTCCCGGTGCCGCGTCGCGGCAACGTCTGATTAGGTGGGGACTCACGGTTTCTGGCCTAGTCCTCTTCTCCGTCGCTGCGTACTGGGTACTAGTAGGCATCAAGAGCCTCCTTGGCCCGATGGCAACCCTGGTCACACTCGGGCTTCTGCTCACCAGCTATCTGTTGCTCCTGCAGCACTCAGCCCGTCAACCGGCCGAGCATCGGCTCAACGTTGACTCGCTCGTGGTCACGCCGCCGATCGGGCCTACCTTACGTAGTGGCCTGCACTTCATGCTTCCTGTGGTGGTTTTAATTTGGAATCTGATGGTAGAGCATCGGTCGCCAAGTCTTTCGGCTTTTTATGCCACGGTGGTATTGATGTTTATTCTTGCGACACAGAAGCCACTGGGGCTTCTACTTGTAGGCCAGCCTGCTAGTGTGACGCTCTGGCGACAGGGGTTGATTGACCTTCGCGATGGAATGATTACCGGTGCGCGGAATATGGTTGGTATCGCCCTAGCGACTGCCGCCGCGGGAATTATTGTGGGTACGGTAACCCTCACAGGGGTCGGGCTTGTACTGATCGAGGTTGTAGAAATTCTGTCCGGCGGAAGCCTGCTACTCATGCTTTTTTTGGTGGCAGTAATTTGCCTCATTCTCGGTCTCGGTCTTCCTACGACCGCGAATTACATCGTGGTTTCTACGCTTATGGCGCCGGTGGTCGTCGAGGTGGGCGCCCAAAACGGTCTCGTGGTACCGCTTATTGCGGTGCACCTCTTTGTCTTTTATTTCGGGCTCATGGCAGATGTCACCCCGCCTGTGGGTCTGGCCACATACGCCGCAGCAGGTATTGCCCGGGTAAATCCTGTGAAGGCCGGAGTGACCGCCTTCGGCTACAGCATCCGCACCGCTATTCTTCCGTTCATGTTCATTTTCAACACCGAACTCTTGTTGATCGGTATTGATGGTCCTTTTTCGTTGGTGATGACATTCCTTTCGGCGGCCCTGGCGAGTATGGTTTTTGCCGCTGCTACGCAGCATTTTTTCTTGCGGTCCAATCGCGTCTGGGAGGGGCTGACCCTAGTGGTCGCTGCGTTCTTGCTCTTTCGTCCTGATTTTCTTATTGACAGGGTCTCTCCACCCTTTCAGGCCGCCCCCGCCACAGAGCTCTTTGCATACATTGAGCAAGTGCCTGCCCAAGGCTCAGTTCGCATTTTTGTCGAGGGCATGAGCCTTGAAGGGGATGAAGTGACCAAGGGGGTGCTTTTGCCCCTCGGTGCAGCGGGGTCTGTCGCGCAGAGGATGGAACAGTCTGGCCTGCGCCTGACCAACCTTGGTGAGCGGATTTCAATCGTGTCTGTCGCTCTCGGCAGCCCGGCTGCGCGGCTTGGTCTTGAGCAAGGCTTTGTGGTGACGGGGTTTGAGATCCCCCTTGGCCAGCCCCATAAGTTTTGGGGACTTCTGCCTGGACTGGCCATGGTGTTGGTCGTCGCTGCGGTGCAGCGTAGGCGACCCGCCACTATCCCTTCCCCCACCTATCGTTAAACCTCATTGTGTTCTTTGGTATGGGGTTCGTACAGTGAGGGGTAAGTTGTGGGAAATCGAACATTCCCACCCTTGGTAACTTCTAAAAAGAGGAGAGCGCTCCATGAAAGTAGAACTGACGGTTAATGGCCGCAAGGTTTCCCTCGATGCTCCGCCGCATACCCTGCTGGTGCAGGCGCTGCGCGAGCATCTTCAGCTCACCGGTACCCATGTGGGCTGCGATACCGCCCAGTGCGGCGCCTGTACGGTAATGATGAACGGCAATGCCGTGAAGTCATGCAATGTCTTGCTCGCCCAGGCCGCCGGCGCAGAGGTCACCACCATTGAGGGTCTGGCCGCGGCAGATGGCACACTGCACCCGATGCAGCAGGCCTTCAAAGATTGTCACGGACTGCAGTGTGGATTCTGCACAACCGGCATGGTTATGAGCGCAGTCGATCTCTGCAAAAAGCATCCCCATGCCAGTGAATCGGAAATACGCGAGCTCCTCGAGGGCAACCTATGTCGCTGCACGGGATATCAAAACATCGTGCGCGCGGTACAGCAGGGCGCTACGGCGATGCGCGCCTAATTTTTTCGTAGATCCGTATCGCTTATCTCAGCTCGATTACTTCCTACAGGAGACAGGATCATGGGTGCTTCCGACTTTGCAACACTTCCCCACATTGGTGAGTCCGTTCTGCGTAAAGAAGACCTTCGGTTTCTTACCGGGGCAGGCCAGTACACCGACGACGTGGCCATGCAGAATATGGCCTATACGGTATTTGTGCGTTCTCCCCACGCCCATGCGGTGATTAAAAAAATCGACAAGGCCGCGGCGCTTTCGGCTGAGGGTGTGCTTGCGGTCTTCGATGGTCAAGATGTCGCGGCCGATAAGATCGGCAGCCTGCCATGCGGCTGGTTAATTACCAGTATTAATGGTGAGCCTATGAAAGAGCCGCCCCATCCCATTCTTGCCCAGGGGAAGGTGCGCTATGTCGGCGACCATGTCGCCATGGTGGTTGCACAGACCTACGAGCAGGCAAAGAATGCGGCCGAATTGCTGCAGGTCGAGTACGACGTTCTGTCCTCGGTGGTCGATGTCCGTGATGCCCAAAAGGCTGGCGCACCCGTGGTACACGATGTTGCCCCGGACAACCACTGCTACAAGTGGGCCATTGGTGACAAGGCCGCCGTCGACGCCGTCTTTCAAAAGGCGGCGCACATCACGAAGCTCGACCTCGTGAACAACCGGCTTATCCCCAACGCCATGGAGCCGCGTGCCGCCATCGGAAGCTATAACCGCGCGAGCGAGGAATACACGCTGTATGTGTCAAACCAAAACCCCCACGTCGAGCGCCTTCTTATGACGGCCTTCGTCATGGGGCTTCCCGAACACAAGGTGCGCGTGATTGCGCCCGATGTCGGCGGTGGGTTTGGCTCGAAGATCTATCTCTATGCCGAAGATGTTTGTGTTACCTGGGCCGCTAAGAAGCTCAACCGTTCCATTAAGTGGACCGCTGAGCGGTCTGAGTCATTTCTGAGCGACGCCCATGGCCGCGATCATGTGAGCCATGCCGAGCTTGCGATGGACAAGGACGGAAAGTTTCTGGCACTTCGTGTGCATACCGATGCCAACCTCGGGGCATATCTCTCTACGTTTAGCACCTGTGTGCCCACCATCCTCTATGCCACCTTGCTTGCGGGTCAGTACACCACCCCGCAGGTCTATGTGGAGGTAGATTCCTGGTTTACCAATACCGCTCCGGTAGACGCCTATCGCGGCGCGGGCCGGCCTGAGGCTACTTATTTGCTGGAGCGTATTGTGAGCCGGGCCGCCTGGGAAATGGGTCTTGGCCAAGACGAGATTCGTAAGCGCAACTTTATTACCGAGTTTCCGTATCAGACGCCGGTGGCCTTGCAGTACGACATCGGCGATTACCATGCGTGCATGGATAAGGCCAAGGTCTTGGCCGATGTGGCCGGATTTGCAGCGCGTAAGAAGGCTACTGAGGCTAAGGGGTTCTTGCGTGGTATTGGCTACTCTAGCTACATCGAGGCCTGTGGTATCGCACCGTCAAACATCGCGGGGGCGCTCGGCGCTCGCGCCGGTCTATTCGAGTGCGGCGAGGTGCGCGTGCACCCCACCGGTAGTGTCACTGTCTTTACGGGCTCTCACAGCCATGGCCAGGGCCATGAGACCACGTTTGCGCAGGTGGTCGCCGCGCGGCTTGGCATTCCGGTAGAAAACGTCGACATCGTACATGGCGATACCGGGCGGGTTCCCTTTGGCATGGGTACCTATGGGTCAAGGTCTATCTCTGTGGGTGGCTCGGCGATTATGCGAGCGCTTGACAAGATTGAGTCGAAGGCCAAGAAGATTGCGGCTCACCTGCTTGAGGCCAGTGACACCGATATCGATTTTGCCAACGGTGAGTTCACGGTGAAGGGTACCGACAAGAAAATTGCCTTTGCCCAGGTGGCCTTAACGGCCTATGTGCCGCATAACTATCCGCTAGACAAACTCGAACCTGGCCTAAACGAGACCGCGTTCTACGACCCCACGAACTTCACGTTCCCTGCGGGCACGTATATCTGCGAAGTTGAAGTCAATCCCGCTACGGGTGAGGTACGGGTCGATCGGTTTACGGCGGTCGATGACTTTGGCACGTTGATTAATCCAATGATTGTTGAGGGGCAGGTTCATGGAGGCTTGGCCCAAGGCATTGGCCAGGCCCTCATAGAAAACTGTGTCTACGATCGTGAGTCGGGCCAACTACTCACGGGGTCTTATATGGACTACGCCATGCCGCGGGCGGATGACTTCCCGCAATTCACGATCGGTCACGTCTGCACCCCCTGTACGGTGAATCCTTTGGGTACGAAGGGCTGCGGAGAGGCGGGTGCTATTGGGTCGCCTCCCTCGGTGATAAACGCTGTACTGGATGCACTGGCACCGCTGGGCGTGAAAGATCTTGATATGCCTGCGAGCCCCAGCCGTGTCTGGTCCGCGGTACAACAGGCACGGGCCGCAGCGTAAGCGTAGCGCACGCGAATAACGACAAATTTAGGAGGACTTCGGTATGTACCGTTTTGATTATGAAAAGCCAAAGTCGTTGGCAGATGCTGTCTCGCAGGTTGCCAGCGCAGGGCAGGCCCTAGCCGGGGGCCAGACCCTTCTTGCTGCCATGAAGCAGCGATTGTCACATCCAGAGAAACTCATCGACCTTTCCGCGGTGTCTGAGATTCAGGGCATCTGTATGGATGGGGATGCCGTTGTTATCGGAGCGATGACCCGGCACCAGGAGGTTGCGGGCCATGCCGACGTGAAGAAAAATATTCCCGCGCTTGCGGCCTTGGCCAATGGCATTGGCGACAAACAGGTGCGGGCCATGGGCACTATTGGGGGGTCTGTGGCCAATAATGATCCGGCGGCCTGTTATCCCAGCGCGGTACTTGCTCTGGGGGCCACTATTCGCACCAACCGCCGAACCATCGCAGCCGATGGTTTTTTTCAGGGCCTCTATGCCACAGCGCTAGAGCCCGGAGAACTCATCACCGCGGTGAGCTTTCCGAGGCCACAGCGCGCCGCCTACGCAAAGTTCAAGCAGCCCGCCTCACGCTACGCATTGGTGGGTGTCTTCGTGGCGCAGTTTGCCTCTGGCGTGCGGGTGGCCATTACCGGTGCGGGCAACGGCGTGTTTCGTCATGCCGGCCTTGAGGCGGCCCTTACGAAGGACTTCTCGCCGAAGGCCGTAGAGGGTGTGTCGATAGACGCCTCAGACCTCAATGGAGACATCCACGCCTCAGCCGAGTATCGTGCCGCGCTCATTAAGGTACAGACCCAGAGGGCGGTGGCGGCGGCGCTCGCATGAATCTAGCGCCTCCAGCGCCCCCTGCGTCGCCTGTCTCCATTTCCGACTGGGTCACCGCGCTCGAGGCGCAGGGCTACTTTGCCGACCGCAGAACCGCCACCGCGCTGCACCTCGCGGTAGCACTTGGCAGGCCCCTGCTTCTTGAGGGAGAGCCGGGTGTTGGGAAGACCGAACTCGCCAAGGCGGTCTCGCGCGTGCTTGGGCGCAGCCTAGTTCGGCTCCAATGCTATGACGGACTTGAGCAGCGGGATGCCCTCTATGAGTGGAATCATGCGGCCCAGTTGCTGCATCTTCGGCTGGCCCAGGATCGAGAGGCGCCGCAAGAGATCGAGCGCCAGATCTATAGCCCGCAGTACCTGGTGGCGCGCCCACTTTTAAAGGCCCTGCAGGCCCCAGCTCCTGGGGTGGTCTTATTGATCGACGAGGTCGATCGGGCCGACGAGCCTTTTGAAGCGTTCTTGCTGGAGTACCTGGGCGAGTATCAGGTCAGTATTCCCGAGCTCGGCACGGTCTCTGCCCAGGCCATGCCGGTTACTTTTCTTACCAGTAACCGCACGCGCGACCTTCACGATGCGGTGAAGCGGCGTTGCCTCTTTCATTACATGGACTATCCTGACAGAGACCGAGAGCTCGCAATCGTTCGCGCCCAGGTGCCTCAGGCCTCTGAGCAGCTCAGCCAGCAGGTGGCGGAATTTGTGCATCGGCTGCGCAGCCGGCCCTATGCCGATGCCTTCGTGCGTGTACCTGGTATTGCCGAGTCGGTGGAGTGGGCCAAGGCATTGGTGGCTCTCGATACCCTGCACTTAGACCCGGAAGTGGTGGACTCCACCTCTGGGGTTCTCTTTAAGCAGAAAGAAGACATCGCTGCGCTTGAGCCCCTCATGCAGGAGTTACTCGCTCCGGAGAAGGCGGCCTAGCATATGGCGCTCTCCGCGCTGGGCGATGCCCGGTCGGGCAAGCTGGCTGAAAACATTGTGGGCTTTGGCAGGCTACTACGCCGTGCCGGGCTTCCCGTGGATTCTGCCCGTATCGCCTTGGGCCTGCGCGCGACTCAGGCCATTGCGTTGGAAAACAGAAATGATCTCCGGTGGGCCCTAGAGTCCGTCTTAGTGAGCCGAGAGCAAGACCGTATTGTCTTTCACGAGCTTTTTGAGGCGATGTTTCGTAACCCCGAAATTGCCAAGCAGCTCATGGCTCAGCTGCTGCCCGTATCCAAGGCCCAGCAGAACAGCGTACGGCGCAGGCCCCGTAGCCAGGAGGCGTTGTCTCAGCCGCCTGCAGCCTCTGGGCCAGACCGATCGCCTCCGAAGGAGGAGCATCGCCTGGATGCCGCGATGTCTATGAGTGATAGCCAGCGACTGCGCAACGCCGACTTTGAGATGCTCAGTGCCAGTGAGTTTAGGCTCGTGCAGCAGCTGGCGACCCAGATTCCCCTGCCAGTTCCGTTGTGGCCCAGCCGACGCCGCGTGGCGGGTACCGGGGCAGGTGCATTGCACTGGGCGGCCTGCATGCGTCGCGCGGCCCGTACCGGCGGGGAAATGATTGATCTGCCCGCCCGTATCCCGCGCCTTCGTCCGCTACCGGTGCTTATTCTGGTTGATATCTCGGGCTCCATGGAGCGCTATGCCCGCATGCTTCTCGCGTTCTTGCATGCGGCGACCCGTGGCATCTCACGACGGGTCTTTGCCTTTGGCAGCCGGCTCACCGACCTCACACCAGCCTTTCGTTGCGCAGACCCCGATGACATGATTGTCGAGGCCGCACGCGCGATTCCGGACTTTGCGGGCGGAACCCGCATGGCCGACAGCCTGCGCACGCTGCGCACAGAACACCGCCGCGCGGTCATCGGTCGGCGTACTCTTGTATTGGTGATTTCCGATGGCCTAGATACCGGAGATTTGTCGGCATTAGAAACCGAATTATCATGGCTACATCGACAGAGCCATCGGTTGGTCTGGCTCAATCCATTGTTGCGGTTTGATGGGTATGCACCGCTGGCCGGCGGGGCAAGTCTTCTCGCCCGCCAGTCGCATGCCATGCTCGCGGTCCACAATCTGTCACGGTTAGAAGAACTGGCTGACGGACTACAACGCCTTCTAAAGAGAGGATGATTTATGCAGATGCAGGGAAATCGGCAGCTTCACGCCACCGCAGATCAGGCCTGGCAGGCTCTAAACGACCCCGAGATTTTGAAGGCCTGTATCCCGGGCTGCGATCGTTTTGAGGCTACCGGTGAATCGGCCTATGCTCTGGGTGTCTCCATCAAGATTGGCCCCGTGTCTGCGAAGTTCTCTGGGAAAGTCACGCTCGATGAGGTGAATCCACCGGTCTCGTATGTATTGCACTTCGAGGCCCAGGGCGGTGTAGCGGGATTCGGCAAGGGGAGTTCCAAGGTGCGTCTTGAGCCCAATGCCGAGGGCGTAATGCTTGTCTATGAGGTCTCGTCTCAGGTGGGTGGCAAGCTGGCCCAGGTGGGTCAACGGCTCATTGACGCTGCCGCGAAGTCGCTCGCGGAGGATTTCTTTAAGCGGTTTGAGGCTGCCTTGGCAGAGCGACTGGGCACCCAGGCCGCATCGCAGCAGGCGGGCTCGGATGCGTCGCAGGCGCCTTCTGGATCTCCGTCAGTCTGGACAACGATCCCCCGCTGGGCATGGTTCTTGGTGGCTGCGGCGGCTGCGGCGGCTGTTATTTTCTCCACGCCGCCCTCCGTATAGAGGCGGCAGAAGTCTTTGGTTCTTTTTATGGCGGACTCGGTATGGAAAACCTCGACCTAATTGTTCTTCAGACGCTTAAGGCCTGGCGCAGCGAGGGCAAACGTGCGCTGTTGGCCACGGTGATTCGTACCTGGGGCAGTTCCCCCAGACCCGTAGGTTCGATCATGGCCCTATCCGAGGCTGGTGCTGTGGTCGGTTCCGTCTCCGGCGGCTGTATTGAAGATGACCTCATTCGCCAGTTTTCGCAGTCACGCGTGTCTAAAGACCATAAGGGCGCGCCGGTTCAGAACATTGCGGGCCCCCCGCGACGCGTGCGGTATGGCATTACGGCCGATGAAGCCCATCGGTTTGGTCTGCCCTGCGGCGGAACCCTTGAGCTGCTTCTGGAATTTAACCCAGATGCCCATCAGCTCGAGGCGCTGGTTGCGGCCCTCGAGAAGGGCCAGCTCATGAAACGCACTACGCTCTTAACCACGGGTGCGGTTACGCTCGAGGCCTGTGATTCGCCGAGCCTTTTGGCTATTGACGACCTACGACTTGTCAACACCTTCGGTCCTCAGTATCGAATGCTGCTGATCGGCGCGGGGCAGCTCACCGAATACCTTGCCACCATGGCCATTTTCAATGGGTTTTCGGTCACGGTATGCGATCCGCGTGATGAGTATCGATCGGCATGGTCTGTACCCGGTGTCACACTCATAAATGACTGGCCGGACGACCTAGTGAAGGCTTTTCGCCCCGATCAGCGCACCTGTGTACTTGCGCTCACCCACGACCCCAAGCTCGATGATCTGGCCCTGCTCGAGGCTCTACAGACTGACGCCTTCTACATCGGAGCGATTGGGTCTCGACGTAATAACGAACAGCGCCGTAGTCGGTTAATCGAGCACTTCGAGCAGACGGAAGACTCGTTATCTCGGCTGCGTGGACCGATTGGTATTTACATTGGGAGCAAGACGCCCGCGGAGATTGCGGTGAGTGTGATGGCAGAGGTGCTTGCGGTGAAAAACGATGTTCCGCTGCCACGTGACTTCAACGTGGCGATTGCGAAGAGTAGCTTGGGGGAAGCACATTCACAGGCAGACGACGACTTTGTCTGCTCCCTGAGCAACCAAGGGGCCTAGACTGGGGCTACCCTTAGGGCTCGGTCTGATCTAACTGCACGTTTCCCTCCCAGAGCGCCGACTGCCCTCCCCCTGCCTTCTTGGCATGGTACATCGCCTGATCTGCGTGAGCGAGAAGCATCTCTGCTGAGATGCCGTCCCTCGGGAATATGCTCGCGCCGATACTTAGGCCGACCGAGACCACCAGGTCTCCAACCCCAATAGGTTCAGAAATAGTGCGTATCAATCGGCTAAATACTGGGCCTAGCTCCGATGCGTTATCGATGTTATCGACGAGTAGGACAAACTCATCGCCTCCTAGTCGAGCGACGAAATCGCCCTGCCGTGCCGTAGATCTGATTCGTTGGGCAACCGCCTTCAGGACCTTATCGCCAATGTCGTGGCCGTGAGTATCATTAACAGGCTTGAAACCATCGAGGTCCATAAAGCATACGGCGAACCCAGAGCCTGCTGGCTGGTTGTGAACAATGCAGCCCTGAAGCGCACGCATCAGGGCGGGTCGGTTGGCGAGTTGCGTAAGTGCGTCTGTATCTGCTGCATCTTGTAGCAGGAGATTTCTCTGCCGTAAGGTGAACTCGTTTGCCGATATAACACGGTAGGCACGGCGAAGAATCAATCCAAATGCTGTGAGCATCGCCGCTGCCATAAGTATTGCTAGTACAAGGATCTGCTGACCCAACGTCGCCACGGATGTTCGGTTACGTTCGTCTGTTGTGGTAGTTCTAAGCCAACCAAGAGGTATACCTGCCTCAATACTCTGCCAGCGGCGGTATACCAGCTCGCCAGCCTGCTCCTCTTGTGCTGTCATTCCTGCTGGTGGCAATGGGCTCAAGGTTCGCTGGTTGAAAACAGGCTGCGGACCCTTCTCGGTGGCTTGGACAAATGCGAGAACATTTCCAAGACGGTCTGTAACCACCGCCTCCTGTAGGTTCTGATTGGAAAGCGCCAGTATTAGCCTAGCTTCGATAGCGCCCTGGTCATTCAATGCGAGTGATTCCGTAACCGCAAGGCCCAGGCCGATGGCCAAAGAGTTTCTGTTCTCCCTCTCCTGAGCATCTAACGTTGCCTCTGCCTGCTGGGTAATCCAGTAAGTACCTGCAGCGAGCATCAGAACGGTGGAAAGGGAGACTAACAGCGCAGTCTGAATAAAGTAACCCGATGATACGTCAACCCGTTTAAGCCTCTGATGGGGTGTAACGCGAGACATTCAGTCTGAACTTACAACAAACTTCTCAATACCGAGCCGCTCTAAAGGTGCGTAGTCTTTGTTGTGGGTAGCAGCCGATGGATTGGGTATCTGAATCTGGTTGAGTAAGCTTCGACCCTCATCGTTAAGGGCAAGTTTATAGAGCACGTCTGAGATTTCTACGCGTAGGTGACTTGGCACGCGTGGATGTGCAGACAATGGGTGAGAACGAAACCCTGGTGATTCATACAAAACCCGCAATTCATTTCTCAGTGCCTGCGGCTCCCGCATGAGGGTGTTGTTTACCCCGCCACCTGCTGCTATGGTGCCAGAGGCGACAGACCTGTAGACGTTGCTGTGTGACTGCACGTACTGGGTACGGAACGGTATCTGTAAGTCTGTAATGATTGCCCTTAGAAGCAACGATGCAGCAAACGCGTTCGGCGCAGGAAAGGCCATGGTCTGACCATTGAGGTCCCTCAGGGTCTTAATCGGACTATCGTTACGAACGACAATAATTCCGGTGAGCGGCTCGCTGTCTGCGAGGATTGGCAGGTAGCCTTGTGCCCTAAATGCCATCACCTGATGGTAGGGGTTAAGAAACACAAGATCCGGTTGTCCCCTGAGAAACAGTGCTTCAAATTCGGGGATGGTCTTGGGAACCGTGAGGCTAAAACATAGCCCAGTGCGTTCGGTGATTACTTTTAAGACTGGAGTCCAGCGACGAAATAACTCCACGGGGGGGAGTTGAGGGACCACAGCTACGTTTAGTCGCGTACCGCCCGATTGCTTACCGGCAATTTGGGGGCATTCGAGTTCCTGTGCAGTGCTTGTGCTCGGCAGAACAGCCGCAGTAATCAGGAGGACTAGTGAGAGTAGGGATTGGGCTATCACAGCATCCTCTCTAGCTCGCTTGCTGGTACCGCCGGCGAGAAGTAAAAACCTTGGGCAAGACAACCGGGCAATTCGTCGAACACGCGTAGCTCATGTGACTTCTCTATCCCCTCCAGGGTGACACGATACTTATTCTTTAGAAGCATCTGGGCGGTAGAAACAAGAAGGTCTAGCCCCCGCGGCGAGCTGTATGCCTGATGCAGGAAGTACCGGTCAAGCTTTATCTCACGAATGGGAAGATGGATGAGGCGGGCGAGACTCGAATAGGCAGTGCCAAAATCATCGAGCGCTAACTCAAAGCCTGCTTTCCTAATCATGCGCAAGAAGGTGGTGTGTCGAGCATCCTCTATCGCGACAATCTTCTCAGAGACCTCAAACGAGACCATTCGCGTATTAACATTCTGCGCTAAAAGCTTTACGGCTAGGGAAGAAATCAGCGAGGCGTGATCAAGATCGCGCTCGGAAAGGTTTATCGAAATGGGCAGCTCCTTGCCCCTTTTTGTCAGTCGGGCAAGGAAATGGATGGTTTGATCCGCCACTGCCTCTCCAATCTCATGAATCAGCTCTGATTGTTCTGCCACGGAGATAAATTCTTTGGGTAAAAGCGTACCGTGACCCGGCCTATGCCAACGCACAAGTGCCTCTGCGCCAGCGATGGTGTTGGTTTTGGGATTGATTTTCGGCTGGAAATAGCTCACAAACTCGCGCTTCTTTAAGCCTGTTCTTATCTCGGCTTCAAGCTGAATCTGATCGAACTTCTTCTGCTGGATGTTCTCTCGGTAGATACATATAGGTTCGACCAGCGTCGTACTGCGCAGAGAAAACTGCGCACGCAGGGATAGCGCCGACTGCTTACGCGTTCGGGGTAGATCAATGCCAACCCTTGCCTTGGGATAAAGAACAAATGGAAGTACCTTCAGCCGTAACGGTCTTTGCAGACAAAGGCAGAGTTTCCGCGACCACTCCATCATGAATTCAAAGGATGGTCTGGAACTCAGGTGAATCTCGAATGTTCCGAAGCCTAAGGAATCACGGTTTTGTGCATGCGTAATTCCTTGAATACACTCCAGGGATTCTCTGGACAGAAAGGCTGAGATCCTTTTCTGGAAGGCCGCTGCCAACTTTTCCATGATCGCTGGGCCACAGCAAAGGGCAAGTTCGTCGACAACGGGAATCCAAAGCCGTACAACAGCGCCGCTGTATTGGACGCCAGTGGATGAACTATTGCGCGTCAAGCGGCAGCTCGTTGAAGTACGCATGAACAGAGTACTCTGAGTTTTTGGTTGATTTGAGTGCGACGAGCGCTGCTCTCATGATCGTCTCTGCATCCTTTCCATCTAAAGGAAATGAAGCGATACCTATACGGGCGCCGTTCCAGAGCGTGGTTGGAATTGGCGGGGGTGCCAGACAGTTCTCAAAGCGTTCGACGATTCGCGACACATTTTCCTGGCTGCCCACATTGTTCAAAAGAACCGCAAACTCATCTGGGCCTAGCCGGGCGACAAAATCGTCTGTCCGCACGAGTCGCTTCAGCTGCTCTGAAAGCGCAAATAGGAGCTCGTCGCCGATCTCCTCTCCAAGCTGCTCGTTGATTCTTTTTAAGCCGATAAGATCGATATGCATGACGGCAAGCATCTGATTCGATCGCTCTGACCGAGCCACTGAACGCGTCAGCATCTCTTTGAAATAGCGCCCGTTGGCGAGGCCTGTCAATGCGTCTATGTGGGTTGATCGGTCGATCTCTTGCTTTAGGCGTTCTTTTTCCTCCAGGCTATCAAACCATTTGCTCGCTAGTTGGATAATTAGCCGTATATGCTCTCTATGAATAACCGGAAGGGGGTTCTCGCGAAGAAACCGGATCATGACAGACTCTCCCCCAATCTCTGTCCATTCCACGAAGCTCCCCGCAATGACGTTGTCGGCGTTATCCGCGGTACCCGATGGTATACATTCCACTCGGGCGTTGAAGACCATGCTTAGCCCGAGTGCCAGTTGATTGAGACCCTCGGGGGCACTGTCTTCAGAGAAGACTTGCCGAAGAATCATGAGTTCGGCAAGCGTTGGAGCTTCAGGGTCTGCAGCATTCGTCATAAAAGCGAGTTCTTTCTATTTTTCGATTGTCCGGTAAACCCGGCAGAGCTAAATAGCGGGGTCCGCATAATGATAGTGCGATTACAGAATGATGATCTACCTTGTTCTTCGCTTCCCTGCGTAGAGCCAAGGCTGATCCATGAGGCGTGGGCCGAATAGCCGAAGGGCAAGATCTCTTCCCCAGACCCATGGGGCCCGCATCTGAAACAACCGTCCGTTACGCGCAGAGGCGCGTTGCACCTCTGCGTTACGCTGCCAGCGGTCTCGTGCGGCATGGCTAAGGCGGTGATGCAGTGGCTCATCTGACTGAAGAATGGCATTTGCAAGGCGGTCTGCATCTTCAATAGCCATCCCCGCACCTTGGGCCAGATGAGGGCGCAGGGCATGGGCTGCGTCGCCCAGGAGAATGACGCGGCCGAGGTGCATGGACTCTGCTGACGCCAGTGGCTGGTTTGCCTGCATCGCCCAGGCATGCCAAGGAGTGGCCAGAGACAACAGCGCCTGCACAGTCCTATGGGTCTGGGCCTCAAAGCTTCGCAATACTGTCTGGGGAAGAGGCTGCCCCCAGCCCTGGCTTCCCGTCTGCCAGTCGGGTGGAATGGGGCAGAGGGCCACAAGGTTGTAGGCCTCGCCCGCCCGCAGGGGGTAGCCCACAAGATGCAGTCCCGGCCGGGTCCATACCGTGACCTCCTCTAGTAGTTCGGCGGGGACGTGCCTCGTATCGTTGATAAGGCCGCGAAAGGCGATCTGACCGACGGGGCGAGGTGGATTGGTCAGCGCTGCGGGCACGGCTAGTCGACAGCGGCTCCAGATGCCATCTGCCCCAATAAGACCATCGGCACGGAGCACCTGGCCAGACTGGGTACGTACCTGTACCTCGAGTTCTGTCTGCCGTACATGCTCGATGCGTGTTGACCACTGCGGCTGCACGCCCACGGCCTGATTGGCGGATAACAATTCTTTGATGAGGTCTGCCCTGTGAATCGTGAGGTAGGGGGCATCTTGGTAGCGCGCTGCGAACTCTGGCCCAAGCGGCAGTCGCGATAGCGTGGCATGGCTACTCAGGCGCCGTAGACGAAGTGCCCGGGGGTGTCCTGCCAGAGGCAGAAGCGACTCAAGCAGGCCGAGGCGACGAAGTCTGGCGGTGACATTTGGCCCAAGCTGCAGTCCTGCGCCTTCTTGAGACGGGCCTGTGGCCTGCTCCAATAGCCGAACGGACCTGCCTGCTTGCGCAAGGGCAAGGCTACAGGTCAATCCAGCCAAACCGGCGCCGGTAATCAGGAGTCTTTCTTGGTTGGGCATCGTGCTGCTGCAGTCTGGCAGTGGCTATTCTTGTAGAGGCCTCAACCTACGGTTGGTTAATCACCCTGCCCAGGAAGGAGCAGCCAGCGTAGGGGGGCGAGCAGTGCGTCGAGTAGGGTGAAGCTCAGAGCCATGAGGGGCTGCATCCAGAATTCAGAGACCAGACCCATCAGTAATAAGGCAAGCAGGATAAAAAATCCGTACGGCTCAATGCGAGAGACTGCCATCGCTGCCCGCCACGGAAGTAGCCCGACCAAGACCCGCCCCCCATCCATGGGCGGAAGGGGCAAAAGATTAAAGACCATCATAATCACATTGACGAACACGCCCGCCTGGCAGGTCTTGATCAGGAACGGCTCATCGACTCCGAGGCCATTAAGCAACACATACGCGATACCCCAGAGAATTGCCTGAAACAGGTTGGCCCCGGGACCGGCCAGGGCCACCCAGATCATGTCTCGCTTGGGGTGATTCAGGGCGTTGAAGTCGACAGGTACCGGCTTGGCATAGCCAAAAAGAAAGGCGCCTTGGGTGAGAAAGTAGATGGCAATGGGCATCACGATCGTGCCCAAAGGGTCGATGTGTCGCAGGGGATTGAGACTAATGCGCCCAGCGAGCCAGGCGGTGTTGTCGCCAAATTGTCTTGCCGCGTAGCCGTGGGCTGCCTCATGCAGGGTAATGGCAAACAGTACGGGAAGGGCGTAGACCGCGATGGTCTGAATAATCTGGGTGGTATCCATGAGCATGGAGTCTACCGTGTGCCCTAGCCAAAAGCCGAAGAACCTCTTACCATAATGTTATGGATTTCGCCGAAATCACCCTCCTTGTCATGCTCGTTGCATGGTTCCTCCCCATGGGCTTGCTGGTGTCTTTTCTTATGTGGCGATATTCAGCGTCCGATCTCGATGCCTGGGTGATGTCGTACGGGACCCTTTCCAAGAAAGAGGTAGCGCGTCACGTGAAGCAACGAGAACCATTTGACTTCGACCTCAACAATATCGATCTGCGTAAAGTGAGCCCGAGCATGCTCAAGCCAAAGGTGAGCTCTAAGCGTTACGCCGCCTCTGAGGAGTAACGTCGTAACGTCTGTTGTGCCTTCTACCGCAGATCCCTCGCTTACGTTCCTGGTCATTTTCGCGCGGTTCCGTCGCCGCCCCTCCAGAGCGCGTATCAGCCGCCAGGCCATCCGCGCGAGGCACATAGGTAACGGTTTCGGAATTGTGTTGCTTCTAGGCCTAACGGACTGAGTTAGTTATAAGAACCTAGCGGCCACGGACAAGGCAAAGACAAGCCTGTTCATGTTTTTTACCCCTGTGGGTAATTTTATTGCCGCGAATCATACCGGCCAGTGATCGTTTACACACGACCTACCACTTAATTCGTTGATTGTGCTGGCCCAAGAGGATCGACCATTCGTGTCAGATGCCCCGGCATTCCCTTAGGCATCTCAACTTTTAAGTGGAAGGTTTAGCGATGGTCTTATCTAATCGGCTTCTTGGTTTCTTTTTAGCACTCTTTATGGTGACGGCGGTCGGCTGTGCTTCCACGCCATCACAGGAGAGCAGCGGAGAGTACTTTGACGACACTGTGATCACAGCCAAAGTAAAGGCAGCAATCTTCAATGAGCCCACTCTTAAGTCGGCTGAAATCAATGTTGAAACATTTAAGGGTGCAGTTCAGTTAAGTGGTTTTGTCACCTCGAATGAAAATATTTCTAAGGTTGTGGAAGTAACGCGGCAGGTCAGAGGCGTTAAGAGTGTCAAGAACGATATGCGTCTTAAGGGGCAATAGCGTCTGGTTGACCTACTCTTGCCAACGTAAAGTTTTTCTATCGACAAAAAAGGATACACACCATGAGAGTTAAAATGCTTCTTGCTACGGGCTTGATTTCCCTTACCTCGGTCGCACATGCTGAACCGGCATTTTTTGCGGGCATTAGTTATCTGTTTGACGAGGCGGATCGGGGTACGCTGGGGTTTACCGTGAAAGCGTTAGCATCGGATCGCACGGATCGTCCGAGTGCAGCAGTTGGCTTTAGTGTCTACCCTGGAGCGTCGACGCGTTATGGCGTGGATGTCGGTGTGGGCTATCAGAATGCAGACGCGGCCGGGTTGGTCAGCTACGACTTGTTGCTTGACCGGTTCTCGATGAGTCTCGGCTACGCAGATCTTCGAAACGACTAACCTCCTTCCTGTCTACTGAAGAGGCGTATCGCCTTGTTGGCGGCCCGTGATTACAGCCTCAATTGAGATTAATTGCTGCGCTTTTAGGAACGCAAGCGTTACATAGAGCATCCCCTTGACGCCAGTAAGCCAGAACCTAGGCCGCATACCACGTGGTATTCGAGTGTAAGGACAGTTGACGCGGTGTACATCATAAGTGGAGAGCGACTTTGGGCAGAGGCAGCCCGCGAACTGCCGCGAACATTGGATCTGGATGCGCTATTCGTCGACTCGCTTCGGCCAGTAAGGGTACCGAAAAAATCGACTAACGACGTGCCAGCGGTGTAGCCACGCATGTATGGCGTAGCTGTCGTTATTGCAACGCTCGGTGGGCTCATCTATCTCGCTTACCGCGGTGTTACTTTGTTGATACTGGCACCAAGCCTAGCCATACTCGTGGTGCTCGCCTCGTTCGAACGGCCATTGCTTGCCAGCTACACCCAAATCTTCATGATTGCGATGGGAGATTTTGTCGTTCAGTACTTCCCGATCTTCCTGCTTGGCGCCATCTTCGGTAAGCTGATGGAAGATACCGGAAGCGCCGAGGTTCTGGCCAATGCGACGATCCGAAAGCTTGGTAGCAAACGTGCCATATTGTCGGTTGTGCTGTCGTGCGCCGCAATGACCTATGGCGGAGTGTCTCTGTTCGTCGTTGCTTTTGCCGTGTTTCCAATCGCGGCGGCAGTCTTTCGTCAAGCCAATCTCCCCAAGCGGCTGATACCGGGCACCATCGCTCTTGGCGCCTTCACTTTTACCATGACTGCGCTGCCTGGCACGCCGGCGATCCAGAACGTGATACCAATGCCTTATTTCGGCACATCGCCTTTTGCCGCGCCAGGACTCGGCATCGTGACGGCTTTGATCATGTTTGCGCTTGGTCAACTATGGTTGGAGTATCGGGCGCGGGCCACCTCTGAGGGTTATGGCGATTACCCGGACACGGCACGCCCCGCGGCTAGAGTCGCGCGTGAGCGTTCCACAGGCGAAGGATTCGACAGTGCCGAGATCCCCGCTAAGTTACCACCCCTCATATTGGCAGCACTACCGCTTGTCACGGTGGTCGCTATCAATCTCGCCTTCACGGCCTTCGTCATCCCGGCCATGGACACCGACTATCTCGCTACCCCAGAGTATGGCGCGACCACCATCGATTCGGTGCGTGGTATTTGGTCCATCATCGCCGCACTAGTGATCTCGACCCTTTTGATGGTCGCCCTGAACTGGTCCCGCCTCAAAAGCCTCATGGATTCGCTGGAAGCCGGCGCCAATGCTTCATTGTTACCGATCTTCAACACCGCTAGCCTGGTCGGTTTTGGCTCTGTCATCGCTTCGCTGTCGGCGTTCGCACTGATACGGGATTCAATGATCGACATTGGCGGCGACAATCCCCTAATCTCCCTCGCGATATCGGTCAACCTTCTTGCCGGGATGACCGGTTCGGCGTCTGGAGGCATGAGTATTGCGCTCACAATGCTCGGCAGCGTCTATGTGGAGATGGCCCAGGCCGCGGGTATTTCGCTAGATTTGATGCATCGTGTGACCGCGGTAGCAACTGGTGGCCTTGATACATTGCCACACAACGGCGCCGTTATTACACTACTCGCGGTCTGCGGCCTGACACACCGTGAGGCCTATTTCGATATCGCCGTCGTCGCTGTGCTCGTCCCTATCATCGCGCTTATCGTACTGATCACCTTGGGTACATTGTTCGGTAGCTTTTGACAAAGAATACCCGCCCTGCGGCGAGCCAAACGGTATTCATGATTCAGTCAGAGAACTTTCGTTGGGCACGCCCTGTGGAACTTAATTGGTCTGGCACGTGGAATTTGAAAGGGTGTTGGTGCTACGTGCAACCTCAGGGGATAAGATCAATCCATGGTTACACCCACAACGCGGTTAAAGCTTTTCCTTCTGTGGCTCTCGACAGTTTCCGTGTTGACACTATTGACCGTACCAGTGCTTTTTGCGGCGTTACCCGATGCTCCACGAGGTCCCCAGAAGGTGGTCTACGTGGCACAGATCCAAGGGATTATTGATCTTGGTCTGGCCCCCTTCGTCGAACGGGTCATTCAAGACGCCACCCAGGCAGGCGCCGCAGCGGTGGTACTAGATATCAATACTTTTGGTGGCCGTGTTGATGCTGCTGTTCAGATCCGAGACAGCCTGCTCAATAGTAAGGTTCCAACCATCGCATTCATCAATAAACGGGCGATCTCCGCAGGAGCCCTAATCAGTCTGGCCTCTGAAAAGATTGTCATCGGCACGGGCGGCACCATTGGCGCTGCAACACCTGTTCAGGCAGGTCAGCCTGGTGCCACCGCGCAACCCGTCGAGGAAAAAACGGTTTCGTATGTCCGCAAGGAATTTCGCGCCACAGCAGAGGCCCGCAAACGCCCGCTCTTGATCGCAGAGGCTATGGTCGATGCAGATATTGTCATCTCAGGTGTCACCACCAAGGGCAAACTCTTAACACTCACCACTGACGAGTCGCTGCGGCTAAAGGTCGCGGATTATCAGGCCGACACCCTTGAGGAGGTTCTAAAAGTACTGGGTCTGGAGGGCGCTGAGATTCGGCCGGCCACAATGAACTGGGCTGAGAATGTTCTGCGATTCCTTACGCACCCCGTGGTAAGTTCGCTTCTGATCACTCTTGCCATGGTTGGCATTCTAATTGAGCTTAGGACCCCGGGCTTTGGCTTTCCCGGTGTCATCGGGGTGAGCAGCCTTGGCCTGTTTCTGTGGGGCCACTGGATTGTTAAGCTTGCAGGCTGGGAGGAATTGCTGATTGCAGCCATCGGCGCGGTGCTTGTAGTAGTTGACTTGATATTTATCGCAGGCTTTGGGCTTGCAGGATTCACTGGCATTCTGGCTATATTTGCCGGCCTGGTGATGAGCATGGTGGGGCCTGGAGATACACCTCAGTTTATTATTCAGACCACAGGCCGGGTCGTCGTTTCGGTTCTTCTGGCTATAGCGGCATCGCTGGTCTTCATGCGGTTGCTGCCGGGCATGCCTATCGGCCGAAAACTGATCTTAGAGACCGCCTTAGAGGCTGGCAAAGGCTTTGAATCAGCACCGACTTCTGACCATGCCTTGATCGGCAAAACAGGCAAAGCCTCCACAGCACTTCACCCTGCTGGTATCGCGCAGATTCAAGGCGAACGGATCGATGTCGTTTCCGAGGGAGAACTTATCGATGCCGGCGAATCTATAAGCGTTGTAAGGGTAGACGGCAATCGGGTCGTGGTTCGCCGTATTGAGCAGTCCACAAATGAGAGTGCATAGAAGGAAATTCAAATGATATTTACAGAACTAGGGCTATTTGGTGCTGTACTGCTTCTGTTCCTCGCTATAGCTTTTCTGGCGATGGTGCTTTACTTGGTGCCTATCCCTTTGTGGATTGCCGCCTGGGCATCGGGTGCGTACGTTGGACTGGTAACCCTCATCGCAATGAGGCTTCGTCGCGTGCCACCGGGTACGATCGTGACCGCGCGAATCAGCTCAGTTAAAGCGGGTATTGATATTCCCTTAAATGACCTTGAGGCGCACTTTCTCGCGGGCGGCGATGTTGTTCGCGTTGTGAACGCCATGATCTCTGCAGACAAAGCCAACATCCCCCTAACCTTTAAGCGTGCGGCGGCCATCGATTTGGCTGGCCGTAATGTGCTGGAAGCCGTGCAGATGTCGGTGCTGCCTAAGGTCATAGAGACTCCACGGATTGCAGCTGTGGCCAAAGATGGAATTCAGCTGATAGTGGTGTCAAGGGTGACCGTGCGAACCAATATCGATCGCTTGGTGGGTGGTGCTGGTGAAGAAACGATTATCGCCCGGGTGGGTGAAGGCATGGTTAGCACTATTGGCTCAGCCGTTAACCATAAAAGTGTTCTCGAGAACCCAGACTTTATTTCCAAACACATTCTCAGCAAGGGCTTGGACGCAGGTACAGCGTATGAAATTTTGTCGATCGATATCGCAGACGTTGATGTGGGCGAGAATATAGGCGCTAAGCTACAAATTGACCAGGCCGATGCCGATAAACAAATTGCACAGGCCAAGGCCGAAGAACGCCGCGCCATGGCGGTCGCACTTGAGCAAGAAATGAGGGCCAAGGTTGTTGAGGCCGAAGCTGAGGTACCCCGTGCTATGGCGGAGGCTTTTCGGCAAGGTAATCTGGGCATCATGGACTATTTCCGTATGAAGAATCTTCAGGCCGACACCGATATGCGTAGTTCGATCGCTGGTGTAGACGAGGAAACGGTTAGTACCGCTAAGCCCAAGAAGTAGAGGCGTGCATGGATTTTTTTGATCTCGTTCTGTATCTGGTGCTTCTTGGGGTGACTCTGGTTGGCTACTATGTAAAGCGCCGCCAGACAACAGAACAACAACGAGAACTCGGACAACTGCCGGAGTTCGGGGTGCATGAAGAGAGCCAGGAAGTGAACGGCCCTCCAAATTTCCGTGAGGCATTTTGGGATGACGGCGTCCCCACTGAACCCGTATCTGCCTCCCAGAGAGTATCGACTCAGGAGGCTTTGTTCGCACGGGAGAAACCTGTCTACGGGTCAGCTTATCGATCATTAGCGAGACCCCAAGAAGCGCCTGCTAACTGGGAGACTCAAAAAGGGATGGCAAGAAAGACAGCGTTTCGCGCGCAGTTCAAAAATCACAAAGGTATTCAACAGGCTGTGGTCAATATGGTGGTGTTGGGCCCTTGCCGAACCGATGACCCCTATCGTTAGGGATAAGCCCCCAAGGGCGCACGGCGTTCGGAAAATACGCGGACACGTTTACGCCAAGCCAACACCAATCCACGAAATACGTGGAATTGTCAGTTTTTCGACGAACAGGTACTTGCGCATACCTGTATAGATTGTAGAATGAATATATTACTTGAATATAAAGGCCTAAATTGAAGAAATTAAATTTTAAAGACCAGTTTGCAACAGCCCTCCGAGAAGCCCTTAAAGCGAAATACGGAAGGCTACCGTCGACATCATTTATTGCCATGCATTTCAATATAAGAGTCGCGTCCAATGGAGTATCTGGGGAAACAGTGCGGCGCTGGATCAGGGGTGTGTCGCTACCGAGATGCACGCACATGGATGTATTGGTGGAATGGTTAGGGTTGGACATGGACCGGGTCATCAAGAGGATGAGGGGAACCACATCGCCTGAACTGGCCGAGCCGCTGAGTGAGCCGAGCAGACTTGAACGAGTCATTCTCAGTCTGGACCCGGAAGTCCAAGAGGCTTTAGTCAAACTGTTGGCCGCATCTCCCACGCTATTTCCCCTTAGGGCCAGAATCTAAAGCTTATTTGTAGGCCGCACGACGCTCTGAAAATGCCCGGACGTGCGTTGGGTTTCACTATCGAAAACTGGCTCAGAGCCAAAGAAAAGGGGACCAGGCTTCCCTGATCCCCTTGATTTCCTTAATTTGGCGCGGCTGGCAGGATTCGAACCCACGACCCCCTGGTTCGTAGCCAGGTACTCTATCCAACTGAGCTACAGCCGCGTACACGCAACCAAACAAAAATTATAGCATCTAGGCTTCTTGGGCTGCCAAAGCAGTCTTCATGAGATCTGCCATCGTACGCGCCTCGATCTTGTCCATAATGTTTGCGCGGTGTGCCTCGACGGTTTTAATGCTG
>JBDLQX010000044.1:0-19420 GCA_039800345.1 Pseudomonadota bacterium
CTTGCCTTGGCCAAAAAGAATTTGGAGGCGGAGGCCTTGTTACGCAAGAGTCTGCTAATCAACGATACGCAGGCGCCGGCCTGGTTCAATCTGGGATTTCTCGTACAGAAGCGTGACGAGCACGAAGAAGCCCTGCATGCTTTCGATCAGGCTATCCGTCACCACGACACCCTAGACCGCGCGCACTATGGACGCGCCCTATCTCTGATAGCGCTAAATCGCAATGAAGAGGCAAAGGCTGCCTTACAGCGCACGGTCGATCTGCAGCCCATGAGCCCCTACGGGTACTACCATCTGGCGGCGCTCCAACTCAAGATGGGCGATGAAAAGGCCTACCGTAAAACCACCCGAAAGCTGGGCAGTTTTGAGCCCAAGCTGGCGGTGCAACTGCAACGCGAAACTGGACTGGACGCCGGGGTAAAGGATCCATTTTTATAGGGCGGCCGACGCCTGCCTCGTGGCATCGAATTGACTGAAGAAACGGCGGGACAAGCCGGAATTTAAAATTTTAACTGGAGGACTTAATGCAACTGACTGAACGACACCTAGCCTACTGGCGGGCGTTGCTAAAGAAGACCGCATGGCTTCTGGCGATCTGGTTCTTGATCACCTATGTGGTCGGGTTCTACGCCGAGGCGCTGAGCTTTAACTTCTTTGGCTGGCCTTTTTCATTCTGGGTGGGCGCCCAGGGTGCCTTGATCGTCTACGTGGGGATCATTTGGTACTACGCCCGCACCATGAATCGTATGGATGAAGAGTTCGGCGTCGCCGAGCCTGAGGAGGATTAACCATGGCAAGTATGCTTGACGCAACTGGCTCGCAAAAGGCCTTTAATGCACAACTCAAGAAAGTCTACGGGTTTTATACCGGTGGCTTTATTGGGTTCTGCATCATCTTGGCAATTGCCGAGCAGATGGGACTCTCCCGGGCAGGAATCGGTTATGTCTTTCTGGCAGCAACCGTAATCCTGTATGCCGGTATTGGCATCATGAGCCGCACCAACGTGGCAGACGACTACTATGTCGCTGGTCGCAGAGTGCCTGCGGTATTTAATGGCATGGCAACCGGTGCAGACTGGATGTCGGCAGCCTCCTTCATCGGCATGGCCGGTGGTCTGTACCTGCAAGGGTATGGTGGTCTGGCCTTCATCATGGGCTGGACAGGCGGCTACGTGCTGGTGGCCCTCTTCTTAGCGCCCTTCCTACGTAAGTTCGGTCAGTACACCATCCCCGACTTCCTCGGTGCGCGCTACGGTGGGACGATTCCCCGGTTTATTGGGGTCGCCATCGCTATTCTCTGCTCCTTCACCTATGTGGTGGCGCAGATCTATGGTGTAGGCCTCATCACCACCCGCCTTACCGGTGTGAGCTTTGAGCTTGGGGTCTTCCTGGGCCTCGGCGGTATTCTGGTCTGCTCCTTCTTAGGTGGTATGCGTGCGGTGACCTGGACCCAGGTGGCCCAGTACATCATCCTCATCATCGCCTACATGATCCCTGTGGTCTGGCTGTCTGTGAAACAAACAGGCTTCCCGATTCCCCAGTTGGTTTATGGCCAGCAGCTCTTGAAGGTGACGGAGCTTGAGAAGAAGATCAATGCCGACCAGGGTGAGCAGCAGGTTCGTCAGATCTTCAAAGATCGCTCCGCTGCCGCAACCGAGAAGCTTAAAGACCCCGCTGCTGCCTTCGCTGCCGATAAGGCTGCGGTAGATGGCAAAGTGGCTGAGCTCAAGGCGGCCAAGGCCGATGACGCTGCAATTTCTGCTGCCGAAGCGGCTGCAGGCAAGTTTCCTGCCGATGTGGCGGCCTACACAGCCAGCCTGAATCGCGAGAAGGGCCTTGCTGCGCGTGCGACCCCCCCACGGAACCACGCCGATACCTTCCCGGGTAAAGACGAGGCTGCAAAAGACAAAGCTCGCAGGAACTTCCTGGCGCTGATCTTCTGTCTCATGGTGGGTACCGCCGCACTGCCGCACATCCTGATGCGTTTCTACACCACCCCCTCGGTGCGTGAGGCCCGCAACTCGGTCACCTGGTCACTCTTCTTCATCTTCCTGCTTTACTTCACGGCGCCTGCGCTGGCCGTGCTGGTGAAGTTCGTGATCTACAACGACATCGTCGGCTCGCAGTTTGCCGCGTTGCCGGAATGGGTGGCACGTTGGAACTCTGTGGATGCCTCGCTGCTCGCAATTACCGACATCAACAGAGACGGTATTGTGCAGCTCGCGGAGATCACCCTAGGTGCCGACGTCGTGGTTCTGGCAACGCCAGAAATCGCGGGTCTGCCTTATGTGGTCTCGGGTATGGTGGCCGCGGGTGGTCTGGCTGCAGCGCTGTCTACCGCAGACGGTCTGCTGCTCACGATCGCCAACGCGCTGTCTCACGACGTGTACTACAAGATGATCGATCCCAATGCACCGGTATCCCGTCGCGTAACCATCTCCAAGACCATGCTTCTAGTGGTTGCCATCCTGGCCGCCTTGGTGGCGCAGCAGAAGCCCGCTGACATTCTGTTCCTCGTGAGTGCGGCCTTCTCGTTTGCAGCGGCTGGCTTCTTCCCGGCCTTGGTCATGGGTATCTTCTGGAAGCGCACTACCGGTATTGCCGCGTCCCTGGGCATGATCGCTGGTATTGTCATCACGTTCTACTACATGTCGCTCAACCAGCCTTGGATGCGCGAAGTGTTTTATGGCGTAGCGCGCTCGGTACCCATCGGTCCTGACGAGTGGTGGGGCATCTCGGCCATTTCTGCGGGTATCTTTGGTGTGCCCCTGGGATTTGCCGTGATCATCATCGTGTCGCTGATCACTCCCGCGCCCAAGCGCGAGGTGCAAGACATGGTCTCTTCGGTTCGGTACCCCGATCTGAAAATGGCCTAAGTAAGCGAAGACGGGTAGCGTTATTGCGCTACCCTCTCTTCAACAGAGCCCGTAGATACGTCTACGGGCTTTTTTTTGTACGTTCAGTAGAGTGAGAGAGGCCGCGTTGATGGAAAAGGCGGCACAGAGACGAAGAAGACGGAAAGGGTGAGAGCGGGTGAGGCGGTTAAAGAGTTAGACGGTTAGAGATCGGCCAGCGGCTTGAGGCCCGCCTCGGCATCGCCTGACTGTCCCATGCGGGCAATCACATGGTCGAGATACCCTTCAAGCCCCGAGACCGAGGTCTGCGGCATCTCCGCAAGGGCCTGCACCAGAATGCCAATCTTCGGCTCAGGTACCCTGGCCAGAAGCTCTCTGGCCTTGGGCGTGGCACTCAACTCGAAGGCCCGGGCATCGTCGGGGCACCGCATTCGCAGCACATAGCCTTCTGAGACCAGGTGGCGAACGATATTACTGGCGGTGGACTGGTGAATGGCCAACCGATCCGTGAGGGACCCGGGGCGGATGCCAGGGTTCTCATCAATGATGACCAGGGCCCAGACGTGGGAGCCCGAGAGACCAGTGGCCATTTCAACCCGTCGATAATGCTCTTTGACTGCTCTAAAAATAACGCGAAACTGCTTCAAAACCCGAACAGCGTGCTCGGGCACATGTGTTTTCACAACCAGCCTCCCTATGCGAGTGGCGGAAGGCTAGCACCTTTTTAAAACGTTGTGGTTGCGCTGAGCTTAAAAATTCGCGGGGCACCTGGCGTTAAGTAGGCATCGCCCAGAAATTCTGCGGTGTCGCGCCAGTATTGTTTGTTAAAAATATTTTCAACACTTAAACGATAGGTCTGGCGTTGCCTTGCGTACCGATGCTGATAGTTGAGGCCCAGGTCGAGCCGGTCATAGGCCTCTGCAAAGACCGTGTTGTCTCGGCTTGCCGGACGCTTGCCGACATAGAACCAGCCGCCCCAGACCGACAGCCCCGTGACTTGTGGCAGTCGATAGTCCACCAGGGCCGAGAGACGAAGCTTTGGGATATTCAGGGCCTGTTTTCCGTCAAAGACAGTATTGCCAAGGCCTGAGGTATCCGAGTGAAGGTAGGTGGCTGAGAGCTGCGACTGCAACCGTGGAGCGAGTCTGCCACCGGCCGAGACTTCAAGCCCGGTACGCGATTCACGACCGCGCTGTAGGTAATCACCCACCGGGCTACCTAGCGGATCGACCGCATTATCGTTGCGGAAGTTATGCGGCCGCCAGCTATGAAAGAGCACAGCCGCAGCCTGCAGCTGCGGGCGAAGAACGGCTTTGGTTCCGAGTTCAACCAACTGCAGCCTGCGTGCGGGCAGCACCGATCCGTTATTCGCAGAAGACAGCGGGGCTACGGCGCCCGCTTCAACATCTGCACGATAGGACACCCAGGCCTGCTGCTGCGCATGTAGAGGAAGACTGTAGGTGATTGCCGGCAAGAACCATTGGTCGGTGCGGCTACCCCACGGAATGGTGTCGTAATAGTCGGGGTAGAAATCTGCCCTGTAGCTGTCCTTCATCCCAACCCAGCGCGCGCTCACGGATAGGGCGCCGGGCCCCACTGATAGGCTGTCCGAGAGGTAGAGGCTTGTCTGTCGAATCTCCCGTTGAAAGACATCCCTGCCTCGATCGATGCTTGGGCCGCCAGACCAGGAGGACTTGAGCGCATTACCCTCCCCAACAGACGCATAGAGATAGTCGGGTTTTGTAGAGGCGTGGTCGATCACCTCAGCACCGAGACTAAGGGTATGTCGTACTGATCCCGCCAAGACCTGGCCTGCCAGGTTAAGGCTAAGCGATGCGGTATTCCGTGATTCATTGATCGATCGATAATCCCAGAGAATAAAGTCACCTTCTGCGGAGAAATAGGCGTCACGGGCAACACCCCCAAACGCACCAATCGGATCAGCAGGGCCATTCCCCCAAGGAAAACTGCTGTAGTCATCTGTCCTCACCCTATGGGAGGAGGCCTTGGCCGTGGCCACCCAGGCATTCCGTAGCGGGATATCCCACTGGGCCAGAGCAAAGGCCGAATCAAACCGCGCGGGCTGAGACCAGCCGGACAGCCCCAGCAGAGTCTCTGGCCGCAGAGGGGGTAAGGCGCTGCCGCCAAGCAGCTGGCTGCCTGGCTGGGTAATCTGCTCTCGCCGCGCGAGTTCAACATCAAAGACCAGCCGGCCACCCCCTGAGAGAGTCTGATCAACAGCCAGCGCTACGGCGCCCGCCTCACCATCAGCGCCCTTGGCGTAAGCACGCAGCCGATCCGCACCCAGATTCAATCGCCAGCCAGAGCCCAGGGCATCCACGGTCCCGATGTCTGCCGCTACGCCCAGCGAGCGGCGCTGCTCTGCTGTCACGCCAATGCTCCGTATCGATTCGGGCCGCTTGGTCACAAAGTGAATAAGTCCCCCACCCGCGCCCGGTGCGCCCTGGGGCCCTGCAGGGCCCCGAAAAACCTCCACCTGCTGCTTGTTCCCCATAAAAATCGGGGCCTCGCCGACCACGGGTACGCCGTTCACCCGGAAACCAAAGACGGGATCCACCGGGAAGCCCCGCACCTGAAAGCTCTCGTAGTAACCCAACGGACTGTAGTTCGCATCCACAGAGGCATCAAACCGCAATGCCTCGGTAAGGCGGCCGCCTCCGGTCTGCGTAATCTGTTCTTGCGTGATCACCGACGTGGAGAGACTCTGCATGAGCCAAGGCACCTGGTCTGCACCGGCGGGTAACGAACCGGCACGTGGCGCAAGCGGAGACTCGGGGGCTTCGGTCACGACCACCGCTGGCAAGACCGAGACTGCCGGGCCTGTCTGTGCATCGGCCGCACTCTGTACCAGACTGGCAACTACCGCAAGGGCCAATGCCAAATACCGTCCCGCATGCCCCCCCGGATGTATTCCCTTCGCTGCGTCTGAGGCCCACGTGCCGTGTGTCTGCAGATACCCAGCAGACGACGTGCAACCAGACGACGCACGACCAGTGGAGAGTGAAACAAAGGAAGGAACAGCTGTCATGGGCGGCCTCTTTCAAAAAAAGCAGAGAGGCTGCGAGAAGACTCAGGCTACCGAAACACCGCGCAGGTGGAACACCCTCGATGCAAGGCTTCTCGACGCTTCCCTGCGCAAGTCTTAACTCGATCAGGTTCAAAGGGTTTTTCTCACCCGCTCTCCGTGGAGAGATCAGACGCACCAGCCGTCTGAAGTGTCGGGACCCCTAGCGATGGGCGAAGTCTACCCCGGCCAAGAAGTCTTGCGCAAGCCGCGCCCTATCGGGTCCTTGGCCCTGCACGATGAAATACCCAAGGCCATGGTCTTGAAGCCGTTGCAACAACAACGCATGGGTGGTGTCTCGGAGGGCAGGCCCATCACGTTGCCCGGGATCTGCCTCCCACGGCAGATCTGCGTCGCAGACCAGTGTTGCCTGATAAGACTGGGCGTGATGGGCCAAGGCGAGTTCGTAGAGACCCTGGTCGTCGTAATAGATCTCGCTGTAGACCGCAGTCACCAGGGGAGCGGAGTCGCAGAGTACCCAGGACAGTCCTAAGCTGCCCGCCTGCTGCTCTGCACTCGCCTCTGCCTGCTGCTGTAGGCTGAGCAATGCGTGCTGCGCCGCGCGCCCCGGGGGGCTGCCCTTCTCGTCCACCCACAGCCGCAGGGGTTCTTCAAAGGCCACCCCCGGAAGCACCCGCGAGAGGGTCTGACAGAGGGTGGTCTTGCCTGTGCATTCCGCGCCAATCACGGCGACACGACGTACCCGATGCGCCGCCCTAGGAGGCTTCTCTAGAGAACGCGCACCGGCCTTTGTCATTGCGGCGCAGATGCCACCGAGCGCTGCCAACGCTGAAGGCCCACGAAGGAAAGACCAGACTGCACCGCATAGAGCAGCGTGGTGGCCCAGAGGCCCTGCTGGGCAAAAAGAACAACCGCCGACCCGTTCGCCACAGCCCAGAAGACCCAGCAATCCATCCGGCGTTGGGCCATGAGCCACATGGCCTGTAGGCTTGTGGCGGTGACCCAGGCATCCAGCCAGGCATGCGGGTTCTCGGTTCGCCCCAAGGCCACACCCAGGAGAAGCCAGAGGGCTGCGCCCATGAGCACCACACGCCGCAGTCCACGGGCGCCGTGCCACCGCGGCTGTGTCTCCTGAGCCTGAGACTGCGAGCGCCAACGCCAGAGGCCCCAGAACGAGAGCGCAATAAACACGACCATGAGGCCCACCTGCCCCCAGAGCGCCACCTGCGCATAGATCACCAGATAGATCGCGCTCGAACCCACCCACAGAATCCAGACGCCTGGCCGTTGGGCAAGCCCGAGCAAAACCCCCATAAGGCCAAGGCCTGCAGCCAATGATTCAAGAAGATTCATGCTGTACGACTATGATTGCGCCATGGTTGCAAAACGATCACTCCGCTGGAAAGAAGGCCAAGACGCCTTCGGCGGTGAGATTCTGCCCGAAGAAGATCTGCGCTGCCCACTCTGCGACCGCATCATGCTTCCCGGCCCCACCGTCGATGAGCACCATCTCACGCCCCGGTCGCAGGGCGGCCGGGAGAAATTTCAGCTGCATAAGGTCTGCCATCTCAAGATCCATCAGGCCCTCAAGCCACGCGAACTTGCGCGACAATACAACTCCTGGGAGTTGTTACGCAGCCATCCCGAGGTGGCCAAGTTTATTGAATGGGTAAAGAAGCGACCCCCCGAATTCCTAGGCTAGTGGCGCCATAACAATTATTCCTCTCAACGTAACAAAAAGGCAGACAGGCAATGGTCATTGGCTGGATTGTGATTTTTTTGGTCGGTTTTCTCTGTGGCTATGTGGTGGGCCGCAAGCAGCCCCCTCGGGGGGAGTAGCACCATGAGACGCGCCTATCCGATGCGCGCCGCTGGGCTTGGTCTTGCCCTGGGGTTTCTTCTCGCAGGCTGTGGCGAGAAGGTGCAGGCACCTGCGCTACCGCCGCTGGTTAAAGTGATCACCGTATCAGAGCGCTCTGGCATGGCACCAGGGGGGGCGCCGTCTGCGCCGACAGAAGACCGGCTGCGTGTGGTTCGGGCAGAACTCAGCGGAGAAGTGCTCGAGGTGCTGGTCGCTGCAGGCGACGCAGTACGTGCGGGTCAGGCACTCGCACGTATCAATCCGCGTGACGCGCGACTGGCAGACTCTGCTGCGCAGGTGCAGATTCAGGCTGCGAAGGCAGAGCTCGCCACCGCCGAGGCGGACTTCGCCCGCTACAGCCGCCTACGTGACCAGTCGTTTATTTCTCAGGCCGAATGGGAGCGGCGACAGACCATGCTCACGCTTGCCCGCGCGCAGTATGAGGCGAGCCTCGATCGTCTGGGTCTCTATAGCGTGCGTGCGCTTGCCGATGCGCGGGTAGACCAGCTGTCGGTGCGGCCGGGCCAGGCAATTGAGGCGGGCACCCTGCTTGCGCGCCTCACGCCGCAACGCGCTGTCGCACAGGCAGGCCCAACGCGGTTACCGGTGGCTGCAGCCAGCGATGGTCGGTCCGCACTCGCGCAGGCCGCGGGGGGCCCTCTCTGGGTGCCCCTTACGGCCGTGGTCGACGGCACTACAGTGATGGTGGTGGAACTTCGCGCCGACGGGCAGTGGGAGACTCGGGCACAGGCGGTGGCTGTCGGCCAGACCGACGGTCAAAGAATTCAAGTGCGTGAGGGGCTACACCCAGGCGAGCAGATTGTCGCTGTGGGCGCGCATCTGCTCACCACGAAACAGATCGTGCGCGTCTCGCCCTAGCGCGAGCGCCGCACAGACCTCGGACTTCTCTCCTCCCGCTTATGTCTCGACATTTCAACCTTTCGCGCTGGGCCATTGGCAGGCCAGCACTCATGCGCTACCTCATGGTCTCGCTGTTAATTCTTGGGGTCATGAGCTACTTCAATCTGGGTCAGGACGAAGACCCTCCCTTTAACTTTCGGGTGATGACGGTGCAGGCCCAGTGGCCGGGTGCCACAGCCATGCAGATGGCAGACCAGGTGGCCGATCGGCTCGAACGTATTCTGCAAGAGGTACCCAACACCGACAAGATTGTGAGCTTCTCAAAGCCTGGCCAGACCACGGTGATCTACCAGGTCAAAGACGACTTTGATCCTAATGAGGTCTCGGATCGCTTCTATACCGTACGCAAGAAGATGACCGATATGGCCCACACCCTTCCTCAGGGTGTGCAGGGCCCGTTTTTCAATGACGACTTTGGCGATACCTATGGCGTGATCTATGCCCTATCGGCGCCCGGCTATTCGCAGGCCGCACTCACCGACCTCACACGCATGGCGCGCGCCGAACTCTTGAAGATCAAGGATGTGGGGAAGGTCGATGTCTTTGGCCTGCAGCAAGAACGGATTTATATCGAGCTCTCACGCAGCCAGTTAGCACGCTACGGCCTCTCCGCAGCCGCCGTGGGTCAACAGATCAGCGAGCAGAATGCGGTGGTCGAGGCCGGTGACTTGCAGACCCCCGACTATGCCATTCCGCTGCGCGTCGAGGGTCAGTTTTCCTCGGTCGATGATCTGGCACACATGCCCATCCGTGCGGGCGGTCTGCAGCTGCGGCTTGGCGATCTGGGAGAGATTCGTCGTGGCACGGTCGATCCCCCGACACCCAAGGTGCGGCTCAATGGCCAGCAGGTAGTCGCCCTGGGTGTCTCCATGCAAAAAGGCGGCAACATCATTCTGCTTGGCAAATCGCTTGCCGAGGCGGATGCACAGATCCGCAACCAGCTGCCGCTGGGGGTGGAATTCCAACAGATCCAAGACCAGCCGGCCGTGGTGGGCGCATCGGTCTCAGAGTTTCTGATTGTCCTTGCAGAGGCCATTGCCATTGTGCTGGGCGTGAGCCTTCTGGCCTTAGGCCTGCACCGCGATCCCCTGCGAATTGATCCGCGCCCCGGGCTCATTGTGGCCATTAGTATTCCGCTGGTCTTGGCCGTGACCTTCTTGATCATGGATCTCTGGGGGGTGGGCATCCACAAGATCTCTCTCGGCTCGCTCATTATTGCCCTAGGCCTCTTAGTAGACGACGCCATCATTGTGGTGGAGATGATGATCCGTAAGCTCGAAGAGGGGCAGAAGAAGATCGATGCCGCCTCGGCAGCCTTTGACCTCACTGCCATTCCGATGCTCACCGGCACGCTGATTACCGCAGTCGGCTTTCTGCCCATTGGCATGGCGAAGTCCACTGTGGGGGAATACACCTTTGCGATATTTGCGGTCACCGCGGCCGCGCTCTTGGTCTCTTGGCTGGTCTCCGTCTTGTTTGTGCCGATGCTCGGTGTCTGGCTTCTGAAGCCGCCGCTGGCGAACGCCCATGCAGAGCTCTTCGACGGCCCGTTCTATCGCCGCTTTCGGGCCAGCGTGCGTTGGTGTGTTGAAAACCCTTGGAAGACACTAGCCGCCACGCTGGTTACCTTTATGCTGGGTATCGTGGGCATGGGTAAGGTGGAGCAGCAGTTCTTCCCCGACTCTTCACGGCCAGAGATCTTAATTGACGTCTATCTGGCAGAAGGCGCGAGCATGGCGGCTACCGAAGACGCTGTGCAGCGCATTGAGGCAGAGGCGCGCAAGGTGGACGGTATTGACACCATCAATGCCTGGGTCGGTTCGGGCGCACCGCGCTTCTTCCTACCCTTAGACATTATCTTTCCCCAGTCCAATGTGGCGCAGTTCATTATTCAGCCAAAACCTGGCGCGGTACGCGAGGAAATCGTCGAGACATTACTGGCGCGGGTGCCCGCAGTGGCCCCTGAGGCCCGCATTCGCGTGAAGCTCCTGCCCAATGGCCCTCCTGTGCCCTACCCTGTGCAGTTTCGTCTCATCGGTGACCGACCTGAGATTCTCATGAAGGCTGCCACAGAGGTGCGGGCCGTCATGGCCACCCACCCCGACGTGCGGGGTCTGCATGACAACTGGAACGAGCTGCGTCCGACAGCCCGCATTTCGGTAGACCTTGCCCGCGCCCGTGAACTCGGTGTGGGGCCTGCCTCGCTTGCCCGTACCCTGGAGGCGCGTTTCTCCGGCGTGGTACTCGGCGAATACCGGGAGGCAGATAAGCTGCTGCCCATCGAGATGCGGCTGCCAGCCCAGGAGCGCGAGAGCCTCGCAGACCTCAAGGGCCTGCTGGTGCCCACTGCCAACAATAGCCTGGTGGCCCTAGAAAAGTTCGCCGCCATTACGCTTGTCTGGGAGCCCGGAATGGTCTGGCGTCAAGACCGCCACTATGCGCTGACCCTACAGTCTGATGTCAGTACGAATCGTCAGGGCGCCTCGGTGGCGCTCGAACTGCAGACGATGCTCGCCCCCGTGGCGGCGCAACTGCCCGCCGGCGTGCGGCTTGAGATCGGAGGCACAGTGGAGGAAAGCAGTAAGGGCCAGGCCTCAATATTTGCAGGCATGCCGATCATGTTCTTTCTCACCTTTACCCTGCTGGTACTGCAACTGCAGAGCACGCCACGCAGCCTGATGGTGATTGCCACGGCGCCCTTAGGTATTAGTGGCGTGGCACTGGCCTTACTGGTGCTGCAACGGCCCTTTGGCTTTGTGGCCATGCTTGGCGTGATTGCACTCATGGGCATGATCATGCGCAACTCGGTGATTCTGATTGACCAGATCGAGAAAGAGCGAGCGGCCGGTACCGCCGTTAAAGACGCCATCGTCGAGGCCGCCGTACGCCGATTCCGCCCGATCATTCTTACCGCGGCTGCAGCGGTGCTGGCCATGATTACGCTACAAAACAGCGTCTTCTGGGGGCCGATGGCGGTAGCGATTATGGGCGGGTTAGTTATCGCGACCGCGCTTACCCTGCTTTCGCTGCCCGCCTTGTACGCGGCGGTGTATGGCCGAAGTAAGGCTTCGTAGGCGGGCTAGGGGGCTACGGGAACATGAAATAGGCTAGTGGCCTCCAGGTCCAACACCATGACGGCATGCTGGTTGTGCATCTGCCAACGCCAGCGCAGGATGCCGAGGTGTGGCTTACTGCTCGCCCGCTTGACCTCCAATACCTCGGCGCGTAGCCGCAGCGCATCATTGGGCCGCACTGGTGCAGGCCATTTCACATAGGCCAGCCCCGGGGAGGCAAAAGACTCCGAGCCGACAAGCACCTTATCAGCGACGAGTCGCATGGCCAGCCCGCAGGTATGCCATCCACTGGCAATCAGGCCACCAAAGTGCCCACGTTCAGAGGCCTCGGGATCGGTATGAAACCACTGGGGATCGTAGGCCTTGGCAAAGGCGACGATCTCCTGCTCGGTGACCGAGGCCGGTCCTGCCTCGATCACCTGTCCGGGAAAGAATTCTGCAAATCGCATCGTGCAATACTCCAGAAGACAGAAATAAAAACGGACACGGGCGTCGGTAAACGCGTCCGTGTCCGCACCAAGACGACTGCTTGGCTAGTACGTTTCGAAGTGGATTCTACCCTCGGACTTCATGGTCTGGTGCATCGTGGGCCAGTCACCGCCCGACTGCGACACCACGTCGCGCAGGGCCATCACCACCCCCTCTTCCATGGCCTTCAGGCCACAGACATAGACATGGGTATTGGCATCGGCAAGAAGGCCCGTTAAATCCGCCGCCCGCTCCCGCAAGGCATCTTGCACATAGCGTTTGGCCTTACCGGGTTCGCGCGAGAAGACGAGGTTGATGTCGATGAAATCCCTGGGGAGGTTCATCAGCGGTCCAAAGTACGGCAGCTCTTCTTTGGTTCGCGCACCGAAGAACAACATCAGCTTGCCCTGCTCTGCGCTGCTGCTCTTGCGCTCACGACGACGCCACTCGGTCATGGCCCGCATGGGCGCACTGCCGGTTCCTGTGCAGATCATCACAATATGGGACTTCGGATGATTGGGCATGAGAAAGCTCGTACCAAAGGGGCCAATCACCTGTACCGAATCACCGACCTTGAGGTCACAGAGGTAATTACTGGCCACGCCGCGCACTGGCCTGCCATCCCAGTCTTCTAAGACCCGCTTTACAGTGAGCGAGACGTTGTTGTAACCAACGCGTTCGCCATTACGGGCGCTCGCAATCGAATACTGGCGCGGATGATGGGCCCGACCGTTGGCATCTACCCCCGGCGGCACAATGCCCAACGACTGCCCTTCTAACACTGGGAAGAATGCCTGGCCGAAGTCCAGCACGATGTGGTGGGTGTCATAGTCCTTACCCACCTCGGTGACACGAACATTCCCTGTGACGGTTGCGGTCACCTGCTTCTGCACCGACTTCGGCCCATAGAGGTTCGCGTACGGATGGGCAGCAGACCAGGGGGCCACCACCGCGGACACCCCCGATACGGCAGAAGCGGCTTGTGGCTCTGGCGCACGGGGCGCTTCCGTGACCGCATCGCGGCCCTCTCCGGCCACGAGGCCCGCGTCGGCGCTGGTCGACTCCAGGGGGAGCTCCGCGGGGAGTTCATCCCAGCCTAGCTGCTCCTCAAGGCTATAGGCCTTTACCTTCGGCACCACCCGCCAGTTGTCAATCGACCCCGTAGGGCACGGGGGCACGCAGGCCATACAGAGGTTGCACTTCTCTGCATCGACCACATAGTTACGCGAATCGTGGGTGATGGCACCTACGGGGCAGGTCGCCTCGCAGGTGTTACACCGAATGCAGATCTCGGGGTCTATGAGGTGCTGCTTCAGCACCCCACTCTCATCTACGCCCATCGCTGTCTCCTCCGCCCTGGTTATTTTTTGGGGTCTGTTGGCATTTCTCGTGGCGCTAGCGTGCCGCGCACAAAAGGTTCGCTACACCGCGTCCGGTTAGAACGCGTTAGTTAAACCGAATGTACTCAAGGTTCACCGGCTGCCGATTAATGCCCATCACCGGGGGTGCAATCCAGTTGGCGAATTTGCCTGGCTCCACGACGCGGCCCATGAGCGACGCGACATAGGCCCGATCTTCCTCGGTGGCAAGCCACTGGTCTGCGTGCATGTTCCACTCACGGTCTGAGATCACGCGGCCGTCGGGTGATACCTTCACCCCCGAAAGCGCACCAATCTTGCGGTTAAAGGCCTTATGGGGCACCTTCAGACGGAAATCGATTCCTGCCTTCTCGATCACCTTGTTCCAGCGATCGACGCCCCCTACCGAGTCTTTGATGTAGTCATCACGCAGAACCTCATTGAGCGCATTGAGCATCGGGACGTCTTTCTCGATGAGCTGCCCGTTGACCACCTGCAGCACCTTGTAGGTGTCGTTCTTGAGAATATGGTCATCTAGGCGCTTACCCTCTTCGTAGCGCCCTTTCAGACCAGAGCTGTAGAAGGTTGCGGCGTTACTCGACTCGTCGGCACCGAAGAGGTCAATGGTGACCGAGAAGTGGAAGTTCAGATAGCGCTGAATGGTGGGAAGATCAATCACACCGGCGGCGCGTAACTTCGAGACATCGTCGGTCTTTAGCTGATTCATCATGTCGCAGGTACGCTGAATTACGCGCGAGACACCTGACTCACCCACAAACATATGGTGGGCCTCTTCGGTGAGCATGAATCGTGTGGTGCGGGCCAAGGGATCAAAGCTCGATTCGGCCAAGGCGCAGAGCTGGAACTTGCCATCACGGTCGGTGAAATAGGTGAACATGTAGAACGAGAGCCAGTCGGGCGTCTTCTCGTTGAACGCCCCGAGAATACGGGGGTTGTCCTGCTCGCCGCTGCGGCGCTCAAGCAGTGCTTCTGCCTCTTCGCGACCATCGCGGCCAAAATGTTTATGTAGAAGGTAGACCATGGCCCAGAGGTGACGGCCCTCTTCCACATTCACCTGAAAGAGGTTGCGTAGATCGTACTGGCTTGGGCAGGTGAGGCCCAGATGGCGCTGCTGCTCCACAGATGCGGGCTCGGTATCGCCTTGCGTGACGATAATGCGGCGCAGGTTGGCGCGGTGCTCTCCCGGTACGTCCTGCCACACGTTCTCGCCCATGTGATCACCAAAGTGAATCTTGCGCCCTGCCTCTGCGGGATTCAGAAAAATGCCCCATCGATAGTCGGGCATCTTCACGTGGCCGAACTGGGCCCACCCCTGGGGATCCACACTGGTGGCCGTACGCAGATAGACATCAAAGTTCTGGCTGCCCTCGGGGCCCATGTCATTCCACCACTGAATGTAGTTGGGCTGCCACTGCTCAAGCGCCCGCTGCAGGGTACGGTCTTCGCTGAGGTTCACGTTGTTGGGGATCTTCTCGCTGTAGTTGATTCCGTTCATGGTCTGCTCCTTAGAAACTTGGTTCGTTAAAAATTTTTCGTTCGTCGGGTTCGTCGCGGTGTTTCGAAATCGTCTTAGACGCGATTCCAGTCAAAGGCGGCCTTCTCGCCTTTGCCATAGACCTTTAAGGCACCCTTCTCGCCCACGGCATTGGGCCGCTGGAAGATCCAGTTCTGCCAGGCCGTCAGGCGACCAAAGATGCGGCTAAACATGGTCTCTTTGCCGTTAAACCGCAGGTTGGCCTCCATGCCGGTCAGCGCATCGGGCGACATAGCCGAACGCTCTTCGATGGCAATACGTACCTCATCGGCCCAGTCGATATCGTCGGGGTTGCTTGTCACAAGGCCCACCGCGAATGCGGCATCGGCATCGAGCATCTGGCCCTTGGTCGCCTTCACCGCGTCGACGGCGGGGGCTTCATCGTAAAACCGACGGCCAATACGGCTCTGTCCTGTCACCATGGGGTAGGCGCCAAAGTTCATCTCAGAGACCGCAATCTTGGGAGCCTTCTGTGCATCATCGGGAAGGGCGAGCATGTAGCTGCGATCGCAGGCCAGCGCAAACTCTAAGAAGCTGCCCACAAAGCAAGAGCCCGGCTCAATGAGGGCAAAGAGACTGCGGGATGAGACATCGAGGCGGCTAAAGACACGACGCATCAGGCCCAGGGTCTCGCGGACCAGCCAATGATTCTGGTGGGCCTGCAAAAGCGCATCCATCTGCAGAACACCCTGCGCATCGCCCGCGGTCTTAATAATCCAGGTACCCAGGTCTAGCTCGTTGGTGCGCAGCTGCAGAATGGCGTCATCGAGCTCGCGGGCCAGCGCCAGGGGGTACCAGGAGGCACCAGCGGCCTCAATGGCCTCGACGGTCTGCGGCAATGTGCCCTCTGGGCCGTGCACGGTAATGGTTGCGGTGCGCAGTGCACGGTCAATCTGAATTTTGACGTGCGCATAGTTCAGGGCATCGGCCGACTCTTCGCGCGCAACGCGGGGCAGCGCAATGCCCTTAGCGCCCACCGGTCGATCGCTCTGGGCGGCAAGCTCCTGGGCACGCTTCTGCACGTAGTCGGCAAACTGCGCAGGCTTCACCACTTCATCCACGAGCCGCCAGTCTTTGGCCTTCTGGCCACGCACGCCTTCGGTGGTGGTGCAGAAAATGTCTGCGAGGTCGTGGCGCACGTGGCGCTTGTCGGTCACGCGGGTAAGTCCGCCTGTGCCGGGAAGCACACCGAGCAGCGGCACCTCGGGCAGACTGACCGACGACGACCGGTCGTCGATGAGAACGATCTCATCACAGGCCAGGGCAAGCTCGTAGCCTCCGCCCGCACAGGCCCCATTCACCGCCGCAATAAACTTCAGGCCACTGTGCTTGGAAGAGTCTTCAATACCGTTACGGGTCTCGTTGGTGAACTTACAGAAGTTGACCTTCCAGGCGTGGCTCGAGAGACCGAGCATGAAGATGTTGGCGCCGGAGCAGAAGATGCGGTCTTTGAGACTCGTGACCACCACCGAGCGCACCTCGGGATGCTCAAACCGAATGCGGTTCAACGCATCGTTGAGTTCAATATCTACGCCCAGGTCGTAGCTGTTGAGCTTGAGCTTATAGCCCGGACGCAGGCCCGCATTCTCGTCAATGTCTACGGCCAGCGTTGCCACAGCGCCGTTAAAACTCAGCTTGAGATGTTTGTACTGCGTGGGGTCGGTCTGGTACTCAACGCGGGGGTGACTGTTCATGGCTGTCTCCTGGGGTTGCTTTGTAGTGTTTGCCACGGCAAAACGATCCGCCGTTACATGAATAATAATGCAACATCTTTTGCCATGTCAAGCACTTTAATTCATCTTTAGGAAATCTCTTACAGAGGCCCGCAGGAGGCCAAAGGTCTCTGTGAGAGGCTGGCGACTCGTGTCTAGGGTGAGATCGGCCTTGGAGTAAAACGCCGTCCGCCCCGCGAGAATGTCGCGGAGGTCTTGCATGGCCTCGAGACTCGCGGCCATAGGCCGCAGGTCGCCCTGGGCCCGCACCCGCCCCATATGGTCCTCGGGATCGGCCTTTAGCCAAACGGTAGAGCAATGGGTGAGCAAGAGGTTGTAGGTTGCGGGGTCGGAGACCAGCCCGCCCGGGGTGGCGATCACTGCCTCAGGATAGATCTGAATCGCCTCCTCAAGCGCCCGCCGCTCATAGCGCCGATAGGCGTTCACCCCATAGAGGGCTTGAATCTCCGCGATGCTGCAGCCGGCGAATTTCTCTATCTCTTGGCTCAGTTCCACAAACGGAAACCCGAGGTCTTCGGCAAGCATGCGCCCCAGGGTGGACTTGCCCGCGCCTCGCAGGCCAATCAAGGCCAGCCGCGGGTTGATCGGCCTGGGGCCTGCCTTCGCCGTTCCCTGGCTCTCGGAGATCTGCATTCGAATGCGGCGCAGCGTGGCCTCATCGTGCTGTTGCAAAAGCTCGCGCAGCAGCAGCCATTCCGGGCTCCGGGTAGTGACATCGCCAACCAACTCTGCCAGCGAGCACTGCAGCGCGTTGGCGACCTGCAAGAGCACCAGGATCGAGGGATTTCCGAGTCCGTACTCGAGGTTGGCCAGGTGCCGGTCTGACACCTCTGCGGCCTGCGCAAGCGCCCTGCGGGTCATGCCTTTGCGGGCCCGGGCGATCTTGACCCGCTCGCCTAAGGCCATAAGGAAGGGGTTCTTCTCCTCTGCCCCCGCCGCCACCGTCGCGGGCGCACTTGTGCTTCGGGGGGAACGCCCTCCGGGTGAATGATGAACTATAGTGCTTGACATGTCGAGAAATGGGATCTAAGGTGCATATCTGCACGATACTGCACATCCTACCCCGCGGCAAGCCTGGGCCTTTCTCCTGGGCCCCCTCGAGGGCGGACGCTGCGGCCACAACGGCAGCCACGAATGACGGAGACAATGAACATGATCGAACGGCTGAAGAACCATCTCGCGGGGCAATGGCAGGCTGGCACCGGCAGCGGTGTGACCCTCTATGACCCCGTGCTCGGAACCCCTCTGGTAGAGGTCGATGCCACGGGCCTTGACCTGCAGCGCGGCTTTGCCTTTGCCCGGTTGCAGGCAGGCCCCACACTGCGCGCGATGACCTACCAGGAACGCGGCGCCATGCTGGGCAAAATTGCCACGGTGTTGCAGTCGCATAGAGACCGGTATTACGAGATCTCTACGGCCAACAGTGGCACGGTAAAAAACGACACCGCCGTCGATGTCGATGGGGGCATTTATACCCTGTCAACCTATGCGCGGCTGGGTGAGCAGTTGGGCGCACGCCGGTTTCTTCTCGATGGGGAGGCTACAAAGCTCGGCAAAGACCCGCTCTTCCAATCACAACACATCCTCTCACCCCGCACGGGGCTCGCGCTTTTTATCAACGCCTTTAACTTTCCGAGTTGGGGCCTATGGGAGAAAGCCGCCCCCGCGCTGCTCTCGGGCGTACCGGTGGTGGTGAAGCCTGCCACCGCGACCGCCTGGCTTACCCACCAGATGGTGCAGGATGTTGTCGCGGCACAGATTCTTCCCCCCGGAGCCCTGTCGATTGTCTGCGGCAGTTCTGCAGGACTGCTCGATGCCCTCACGCCCTTCGATGTCTTGTCCTTTACAGGGTCCGCCCAGACCGGTGCAGTCATTCGGAGTCATCGGGCGGTTACAGAACACTCGGTGCGCGTGAATATCGAGGCCGACAGTCTCAACAGTGCACTGCTGCTTCCGGAGGCAGCAGACTCCTCAGAGACCCTTGACCTACTGGCCAAAGAAGTCAGCCGCGAGATGACCGTGAAGTCGGGCCAGAAGTGCACGGCCATTCGGCGGGTCTTTGTTCCCGAGGCCCTCTATGACAAGGCCGCCCAGGCCATTGGTGCACGGCTCCAAAAGACCACCGTGGGCAACCCGCGCCATGAAACCGTGCGCATGGGGTCGCTGGTGAGCCACGAGCAATACCAAGCCGTTGTCGATGGCATTGGCCGACTCTCGGCGCAGGCCGACCTGCTTTTTGATGGACGCACCGCTGCCCTTGTGGATGCCGACCCTGCAATTGCCTGCTGCGTAGGGCCCTTACTCTTAGGCTGTCGCGACCCCGAGGGCCGCCCGCTGGTACACGACCTGGAGGTCTTCGGGCCGGTGGCTACCCTCATGCCCTACAAATCCCTGTCGCAGGCCACCGACTTGATTGCCCACGGACAAGGATCGCTCGTGACCTCTGTTTATGGAAAAGACCCCGCGGCCCTGGCAGAGGCAGCCAGCGCCATTGCGGCCTATCACGGGCGTGTGCATGTTATTAGCCCCGATGTGGCATCTCTGCAGACC
>JBDLQX010000045.1:0-81385 GCA_039800345.1 Pseudomonadota bacterium
GGTCGCTGACAGGCCCCAGACCAGAGGGGGACAGGGGCCACGTGCCAAGGCGGCAAGGCAGAGCTGCAGCTGCACGCCGCGCTTATTGCCCAGTAATTCATGCCATTCATCGGCCACTACCGCCGTAACGCCTGCAAGCATCTGCAGGCCTTGGGGCTTTGACAAGAGAAGGCTCAGGCTCTCGGGCGTCGTCACCAAGGCCTGTGGCGGCATCCGGTCTTGGCGCGCCCGTTCGGCGGTGGGTGTATCCCCGGTGCGCAGGGCCACACGCAGGCCAGGCAGCGCGATATCCGCAAATCGTTGCAGGGCACGGGCAGTGTCTGCGGCCAACGCCCGCATGGGTGTGATCCAGAGAATCTGCGGGAAGGCCCCTAACGGGTCGGCGCCCTGGGCGAGCCGATTGAGCAGTCCGCCCCAGATCGCATAGGTCTTGCCGGTTCCGGTACCAGCGTTCAGCAGCCCCGAGCGGCCCTGTGCAACCGCCTGCCAGACCTCTGTCTGGAAGGCGAAGGGCGCAAGACCCAGGGCATCAAAGGCGCGCTGGGCCGGCGTCATGGCTGGGTACTGGGTACCGCCGCAATCCAACCCTCTAAGGTATCCACCTCGGCCGGCAGGCCAAAGCCTGGTTGCATGGCGGCATGGCCCGCCTGCAAGGCACAGATCACGGCGTCGATGAGGTCGCCGCTGCCATCGATAGTCATGTGCCGAATCCAGGTTGGCGAGGCCTGAAGCCTTACGCGCAGGTCTGCGGAGCCTTCCAAAAGCGCCCGGAGAATCTTCTGTCGGTTCTGGGCCCGGTCGGTATCTTGGCGCGCCCGGTCATCGCTCTTGTAAGAACGCGTCGTCACCTTTCGAGCAGTGAACCCGGGATAGGCCTCTAGCGCAATCCGCGGCCAACCGGAAGGTGCCGACGTACGGCCTTCAACAGGCTGCAGCGCATGGGCCACGTCTTCCCAGGGACAGCAGTCTCCGTGGGCGGGAAAACAGAGTCCGGCCTGCACCATGCGCCCAATCCCCGCCTGCATCATCCAGGCCACAGGCGGGTTGGTCCAGCGCATCGCAGGACTCGATCCTGCTGGCTTATCCGTGGCACGCCAAGCAAACTTATCTCCCACGGGACGTCCATCACACCAGGCCTTGAATCGGGCCCGAAGGCCCTGACGATCGGCCGCACAATAAAAGGCCACAAAGGCGCGCCAGTCGGTGGGCCAACCCTCGTGGACGATCAACGGGCGGGGCTGGCCGAAGGGGAGATCAAAGCCACCAAGCCACGGTCCTGGGGTGGTGAGAAAGGTCTCAAAGGCCGACAGACTGGTCAGGCCCGACACATGGTCGAGGCGATAAATACCGAGCACGGGGTCGCACTGGCCGACGGCCACGGTGATCGGCTTCTTCAGACTCGGCGCAGAGCTAAAGTCGATGCCATAGACGGGGAAAGGGGCCTGTAAGGCAGCAACGGAAGGAGCCACTGCGGAAGACGCTGTAGGGCCCCATGGGGGAGCCGCTGAGAGAATCGTCATCTAGCCCCCTTGATCAAGAAGTGCCGCGAGGGCAGAGAGTCGGTCGGCCTGCTCTACAGGCTTATCCGTGCGAAGCCGAAGAATACGGGGAAATCGCACCGCGAAGCCGCTCTTGTGGCGCTTAGAGGCCATGACGCCCTCAAACCCGAGTTCCATCACCAGGTGCGGTGCCACCTGGCGTACGGGCCCAAACTTCTCCAGAATGGTTTTACGAATGACCTGATCCACCTGCTTGATCTCCGCATCCGTCAAGCCAGAATAGGCCTTGGCAAAGGGAACCAGGGCCGGCGGGTCAACCCGGTCATCCCAGAGGGCAAAGCCATAATCGGTGTAGAGGCCCGCACGTCGGCCATGCCCACGCTGCGCATAGACAAGCACCGCGTCTACCGACAAGGGGTCGCGCTTCCACTTCCAGCACTCCCCCTGCGCGGTCTTCTTCTGCCGCCCCTGCCCATAGGCCGCCTCGCGATGCTTGAGCATGAGGCCCTCTGTACCTTCCTGTCCTGCCCGCGCCCGCAGGGCCAGCACCTCAGCCCAGGTGACGGGATGGAAGACGGGCGAGAGACGCAGACGTTCTATTGCCACAGAGTTATGGTCGCCCTGTTGCATCAGGTCTTTCAGCGCCGCGCGTCTGTCCGAGAAGGGGAGGGGCCGCAGGTCGTGCCCGTCTTTGCGTAAGAGGTCATAGGCCATAAAGACTGCCGGCGCCTCGGCCCGAACCTTCGCCGAGGGCTTCTTGCGGCCCAGGCGGGTCTGTAACGCAGAGAAGGCCTGGGGCCGATCGCCTCGCCTGTCCTCGTGGTCGGTCGCCGCGGGCTGCCAGACCAGGATCTCCCCATCCAGGAGGCAGGAGGTCCCTCTGCAGGCAAAGAGGTCTGCCAACGCCTCGGTGAGTTCTGGAAACATCGCGTTCACGATGTCTTCTCCACGCGACCAGAGTTGTACCCCATCGGGACCCACCAGGGCCTGGGCGCGAATGCCATCCCATTTCCATTCCACCACCCAATCCGTCACCCGCCCGAGTCGGTCGGCAAGAAACGCCTCGGACGGTTCCGAATGACCCAGGACGTCCACAGGCAAGGTCAGACTCTGTGCCAGAAAGAATGGCACCGGCCCGCCATCGACATCCTTCTCGCCAGCAGGCATCAGGAGGCCCTGGTACGCCTCGGCCGAGGGCCTCTGAGAAAGCATCTGCATCAGGCGGGTAGAGACCACTTCACGCGAGATTCCTGTCATTGCGGACAGCGCCGCTGCGACCATCGAACGCGATACCCCCACACGCAGGCCACCGGTGATGAGCTTATTCAGACAGAAAATCTGGTGCGGGGGCAGTTGTCGCCACCAGCCCGCTATTTCGGCGGTCGCCTGACTGGGATCGTGCCCGCGCAGGCTCAGAATGGGCCCCTCGATCCATGCGGCAAGGCCTTCTGGTGCGCAAACAAAATCTCCCGGTTCGGTTGCCTGCTCCCCCTGATCGATGCCCTGCGCGGTCTTACCCACCAGCAACGCAATCGTCTCTGCGAGGTCGCCCACGGTCTGATAGCACTCCTCGAAGGCCCAGGGGGGCAGACCAGAGGCCGCCATAGCAGCCGTCTTGAGCGTCGACACGGGGATCAGACGCTTGAGCCGTTCCCCCGACAAGAGCCAGACCGCCCAGGCAGCATCGGCCGGGCAGGCAGCCTGCAGGTAAGAGACGAGGGCCTCTTGTCGCGCGCGGGTGCCCTCTGCCTGTTCGAGCACGACCAGGAGTTGGCTAAACGCGGCAAGCCCCGCGCCCCTTGAGATATCTCTGGTACCCGCGGCCTCGGCAGGGCCCAGGGGCTGCGCCTGGGCGCGGCGCTCGGGCTCCTCAGACATCGGCCTGCTCCGCATTAAATTCGGTCTCCAGCGTCTGGACCCGCCGACCCTGTTCGGTCAGCCACCGGGCCATAAAGCTCGTCTGTCCATGGGTCAGAATGACCCGTTCTGCCTGGGACTGTTCGATGGCCCAGAGCAGGCCGGGCCAGTCGGCATGGTCCGACAACACAAAGCCCCGCACCCCCGGCTGTCGGCGCCGTGCACCGCGCACCGTCATCCAGCCCGAGACATTGGCCTGGGCCACAGCCGTCGTCTGCCGACCAAGCCAGTGAGAGCCCTCCACCGACTGCGGCGCAAGTACCAGATCACCAGCCGAGAGTCGCGTGGGCGGGGCTGCGAGTGGGGGTATTGGTACGCCCGCCTCGCGGTAGGCCTCGTTGATCTTGGCCACTGCGGCATGTACGTAGACGGGGCCCGGTCCTGCAGCCAGTGCACCCATCGACTGCAGCGCCATCAGGAGTCGCTGTGCTTTTCCTAGGGCGTAGGTGTACACGAGGCAGGCCCGCCCCTGCGCCGCCTGGGCCTGCCACCAGTCCAGAATCTCAGCGACCACCGCATCCTGCGGCGCCCAGCGGTAGATCGGTAGGCCAAAGGTGGTCTCGGTGATGAAGACATCCGCGACGACCGGCGTAAAGGCATCACAACTTGCATCGGCCACCACCCGGTAGTCGCCCGAGACCACCCAGATCGCGCTGCCTGAGGCAATACGCACCTGGCTTGCGCCCAACACATGGCTCGCAGGATGAAGAGAGACCTCGACCGTACCCACCCGAAGCGGCGCACCAAACGGCAGGCCCTGCAGCGAGGTCTCTGGCCCGAGGCGACTACGAAAGACCGGCAGGCCGCGCTCTGCACAAAGCACCTGACGGTGGCCGGTGCGTGCGTGGTCGGCATGGGCATGGGTGAGCACGGCCCGATCCACGGGCCGCCAGGGGTCGATAAAAAACGCCCCCTGGGGGCAATACAGGCCTTCGGGCCGCAGCACCACAAGATCTTCCCTAGCCATGGGGCACTGCCTCTTACGCGCCCAGTGTCGCGTGCAGCCTAGAACCGCTCCCGCTCGGCCAGGAGTCGAATCGCCTTGGCATTGCTCCAGGAAAAGCAGGCCTCCGCCGCGGCGGCCCACGGTAGCCACTGACTACGCAGATGCTCCCGGGGGGAGAGGCGAATAGGCGATACCGCAGGGACAGAGACAGAAAAGACATGCTCTGTATTCTGGGTGATACCGGGTGCATACCGATGACGCCAGTGTGGAAAAATTTCATAGATCTGAGAAAAGGCCCAGTCTGACCAGGCTGCAGGCATGGCGATAAGGCCCGTTTCCTCCTCGAGTTCGCGCACTGCGGCTGCAGAGGGGGCCTCGTCCTCATGGTCCAGGCTACCTGTCACCGACTGCCAGAAGCCAGGGCGGTCGGCGCGTTCCAGCAACAAGACCTGACCCTCTGGATCGTGGATTACCACCAACACCGACTGCGGGATCTTGTAGGTCGTCATACGCGCTCGCTACCGCAGGGGAAGAAGGGCTGCCAGCATCAGCCCAGTGAGCATGATGAGTACGAAAATAAAAATGGAGGCCGTCATGAGTTCACGCGAGGCGGCTGTCTCCGCGGCGTCGGCCATCGCAATACGCCGTGCATGCCAGGCGGGAACCGCCGCCACACTGGCCCAGATGGCCGCCGCAGGCAGCCAGTCATAGAGCCCCGCAAACGGCAGTGCAAGGCAGGCTGCGTAAATACTCATCGCTGCATGACGTGCCGAGGCCTCCGAAGAGGGCCGCTGTGAGAACCAGTAGGCCATCATGGCCAGGCCCAGCGTAGTGCCCACCACAAAGGCCATCGGCAGCCATTGATTGGCTAGGTTCAGAGCCACCAGCACCACCACAATAAAATTCACAAAGACAATGCTGGCTGCCCGTACCCAGACAGGCCAGATCGACGGGTCATCGAGTACGGTGGGCGCAAACCGTCGAAAGAGGGCATGGGCCAGCAACGCGAGCCCCGCATAGATTGCGGAGAGAGTAAGCCTCTGCCCATCCAACGTGGGATCGGCAATCCAGGCTACTGCTAGGCCATAGAGCACGGCCACGGGCCCATAGACCAGCGCGCGCCAGTGCTTGAGGCCCTTGACCGTCTCGTCGGTCATGCCACGATCTTGGGCGCCTCACGCAGGCGAATATGCAACTCCCGCAGTTGCCGATCATCGACCAAGGAGGGCGCCTGGGTCAGGAGGCATTGGGCCCTCTGCGTCTTAGGGAAGGCGATGACATCGCGGATGGAGTCGGCCCCGGTCATGAGCGTGACGAGTCGATCAAGACCAAAGGCCAGGCCGCCGTGGGGCGGTGCCCCATAGCGCAGGGCATCGAGCAGAAAACCAAACTTGGTCTGTGCCTCTTGCTCGCCAATATTCAAGGCGCGAAATACTGTGCTCTGCACGGCCTCGGTATGAATACGCACCGAGCCGCCGCCCAACTCCCAGCCATTGAGCACCATGTCATAGGCCTTGGCCAGACAGGCGCCGGGATCTGAGACCATGAGATCTTCGTGGCCGTCCTTGGGCGCGGTAAAGGGATGGTGAACCGCTGTCCATCGCGCCGCCTCGTCGTCATATTCAAACATGGGGAAGTCAATGACCCAGAGCGGCTTCCAGCCTGCCGTGAAGAGCCCATGCGACTGGCCGAAGGGGCTGTGACCGATCTTTACACGTAGGGCGCCCAGGGCGTCATTCACGACCTTGGCATGGTCTGCCCCGAAGAAAAGGATGTCGCCGTCTTGGGCCCCCGAGCGCTGCAGAAGCGTCTGTAAGGCCTGGTCATGAATATTCTTAACGATCGGTGACTGCAGTCCGTCACGGCCCTGGGCCAGGGCGTTCACCTTGATCCAGGCCAGACCCTTGGCCCCATAAATCTTGACAAATTCGGTGTATCCGTCGATCTCACTGCGTGACAGGGCGGCACCGCCGGGAACACGTAAGGCCACCACCCGGCCCTTGGCCATACGCGCCGCCTCGGAGAAGACCTTGAAATCCACATCGGCCATGCAGTCGGTGAGTTCGGTGAACTCCAGGGCGACCCGCAGGTCGGGCTTATCTGAGCCATACCGCCCCATAGCCTCGGCATAGGACATCACCGGAAAAGGATCAGGCAGATGGACCTGCAGGCACTCGGCAAAGACCGAACGAATCATCGTCTCAAAGAGATCACGAATCTGCTGCTCGGTAAGAAACGAGGTCTCACAGTCAATCTGGGTGAACTCAGGCTGACGGTCGGCGCGCAGGTCTTCGTCCCGAAAGCATTTGGTGATCTGGTAGTAGCGGTCAAAGCCCGCAACCATTAGCAATTGCTTAAAGAGTTGCGGCGACTGGGGCAGGGCAAAGAAGGCCCCCTCGTGCACACGCGAGGGCACCAGGTAGTCGCGGGCGCCTTCTGGGGTCGACTTGGTGAGCATAGGCGTCTCGATGTCGATAAAGCCATGCGCATCCAGGTAACGGCGCACGGCCATCGCCACCTTGTAGCGCAGCATGAGATTTTTCTGCATCGCCGGGCGCCGTAGATCTAAGACCCGATGGGTCAGGCGTGTGGTCTCAGAGAGGTGCTCATCATCCAGCTGAAAGGGGGGCGTGACCGAGGGATTCAGCACCTCGAGCGCGTGGCAGAGCAGTTCAATCTCGCCGCTGCGAATCGCGGTATTGGTCGTGCCCTCCGGCCGGCGCCGCACCTTACCGGTCACGCGCAGGCAGTATTCATTGCGGACCGACTCGGCCGTAGAGAACATGTCGGGCCGATCGGGGTCGCAGACCACCTGGGCCAGGCCCTCGCGGTCGCGCAGGTCGATAAAGATCACGCCGCCATGGTCTCGACGACGATGGACCCAGCCGCACAACGTCACTACCTGGTCGAGCTGGTCGGCCGATAACTGGCCGCAATAATGACTACGCATAGAAAGGCCTTACTGTGAGGGGAGTGTTTTAGAACGGCCCGGGCCAGGCGGAACCGGGGGAACGGTACCCATGGAAACCACATACTTCAACGCCGCATCCACCCCGATGGCTAGCGGAAGGACGTCGGTCTTGGGCACCATGAGAAAAAAGCCCGAGGTGGGGTTGGGCGTGGTCGGCACATAAATGCTAACGCTGGGTTCGCTCAACAAGGCCGCGATCTCCTGGCTGGGGCTACCTGTAACAAAGGCAATCGTCCAGGCCCCTTGTCGGGGATACTGCACCAGCACTGCCTGGCGAAAGGCCTGGCCGTTGGGGGCGAGAATCGTGTCGCTCACCTGCTTGACAGACGAGTAAATCGACCGGACCAGGGGAATACGCGACAGCATGGATTCCCAGGCATCGACAAACCGTCTACCCAAAAGGTTGGCGGCAAAAAAACCGGTAAGAAAAACCACCAACAGCACCACCAAGACCCCAAAGCCCGGGATCTCCAGGCCAAAGAGTGCCTTGGGCTGAAAGTCGATCGGGAGCACCTTATCGAGGGCGGTGACCACCGTGGTAATCACCCAGTAGGTGACCGCCAGAGGCACCCAGATGAGAAGCCCCGCAATAAAGAACCGCTTAAGCATGATCAACCCTAGAGAAGGAACGACAGTGAGAAAAACATCGGAGATAACAGGAGAAGCAGCCCGACCGGCGCTGCGGCCCGAGGCGCCGGCCGGAAGGGGGCTTGCGCACTAGGCCGCCTTAGCCGGGGCTGCTGTCGGTGCGGTAGAAGACGGTGCCGCACTGGTCGCCGCAGGCGCCGCTGCGGTCGACCCCGCAGCCGGGTCAGCAGGCGCCGGCGTCGAGGCATCGGAGGCTCCACTAGAGCCCGACGACGCGGTATCGGATGTGGAGCCGGCTGCGCTCTCCGTGGGTTTTTTCTGCCCCTCGCGGAAGTCGGTGGCATACCAGCCTGAGCCCTTCAGGACAAATCCCGGGGCGGTCAATTGTTTGGAAAATTGTGGCTGCCCGCAGCTCGGACAGTCGGTCAGCGGGGCGTCGGAAAGTTTTTGAAGCACGTCCTTCTTAAACCCACAGGCCCCGCAGGCGTAGGCATAAATTGGCATAGAGACCTCTTCCGTGTTCGTCAATAAGGCAAACCGGTGATTTTAGGCTTTTTACCGGCGCAAAAAAAGCCCAGAGGGGCCAACGATGGCCACTCTGGGCTTATGGGCGTATGCAGCCTTACCGCGGCGTCGGCCGCGTGCTGTCTACCGTGTCCGTAAAAAATCGACGGCAGGGCCGCTGCGATTAAAACGGAATGTCATCGTCAAGGTCGTCAAAACCGCCTGCCTTGGCAGCAGACTTACCCCCACCGGCCGCCACGGGCGCACCCTGCCCAGGGGCCGAGGCCATGGACCCGGCGTCATCGGGAGGGCCACCGGCCGGAGCGCCGTCACGGCCCCCCAGCAGCTGCATCTGGTCTGCAACGATCTCGGTGGTGTAGCGCTCCTGGCCCGACTGGTCTTGCCATTTACGGGTGCGCAGCCGGCCTTCGACATAGACCGGGCGGCCCTTCTTGAGGTACTCGTTGGCGATTTCGGCCAGGCGACCAAAAAAGACGACCCGGTGCCACTCGGTGTCTTCCTTCATGTCTCCACTGGCCTTGTCCTTGTAACGGGATGTGGTGGCAATAGACACATTGGCAATGGCGGCACCATCAGCCGCATACCGTACTTCAGGGTCTCGGCCGAGATTGCCCAGCAAGATCACTTTGTTTACCGATGCCATAAGCGTTTCTCCTTTAGGTTTGGGGCCGTCAGCCTAGCGCCCCCGTATGGCGCCCGACTACCGGTCGATTGGGGGAGCAGCAGGGATAGTCAGCGGGGCAGGCGCCACGCGCCGACCGATCTCGCGAAGCCCGATTGCCATCATGCCCCAAAAGACCAGAAGTGCCGCACAGACGAAAAAAATGCCATCAACACCGAATGACCGCAGGGCAAGCCCCCCGAGCAGTCCCCCCAGGAAGAGGCCCAGGGACTGGCTGGTGTTGTAGAGACCAAGGGCCAGGCCACGAGCGCTTCGCGGTGCCACCCGGGACACCCAGGAAGGCAGCAGCGCCTCCAGGAGGTTAAACCCCGTGAAAAAAGCCCAGATAGCCACGAGCCATACCGCAAAGCGATTGCCTGCAACCACAAAGATGGCCATCGCGAGCGCGAGAATTGCAATGGCGCCCAGAAAGACCGGCCGAAACCGGCCATACCTTTCGGCCCAGAAAATTGCAGGAATAATCGAAACAAAGGCCAGGGCGAGCAGAGGCAGGTAGACCTGCCAATGGTCGGCCAGGGGCATACCCAGGGCATCGAGGGCCGAAGGGATAGCCACGAACATGGCCGTCTGAATGGCCATCAGGCAGAAGATGCCCAGATTGAGTCGGCCGAGTTGAGAGTCTTGGGCAAGCATCCGCCAACCGACCTGCCCCGCCTGCCCACCGTGATCTTTATTGTCAGACACACGGGGGGGGTCGGGCATGCGCCAGACCGCTGCCGCCGCCATGACGGCCAGCACCCCAGTCAACACGAAGAGTCCCGTTAGTCCTGCCAGACCAAAGATCGGTGGGGCAATGACCAGGGACAGGGCAAAAGACAGGCCAATGGAGGCCCCGACAAGCGCCATCGCTCGGGCACGCACTTCCTCACGGGTGAGGTCGGCAAGAAAGGCACTCACTGCGGCTGAGATCGCGCCCGCCCCCTGTAGGGCCCGGGCCAGAATGAGGACCGGCAGATTGGGCGCCACCGCGGCAAGGAAACTTCCCAAGGCAAAGACAAAGAGGCCAAAAATAATCACAGGCTTTCGGCCCCAGCGGTCCGAGGCCAGCCCAAAGGGAATCTGAAGAAAGGCCTGGGTTAGCCCATAGATGCCCATGGCCAGCCCAATCAGGGCTGCATCCTGGCCCCCGGGAAGGTCGCGGGCCCCCACCGCAAGCACGGGTAGCACCAGAAAAAGACCAAGCATGCGCAGCCCGTAGACGCTCGCCAGCGACAGGCTGACACGACGCTCTTGGGGGGTGAAGGCCACTCGTTCTGACATCGATCGCTATAGTAGTGGATTGGCCTAAGGAACTAGAAAGACTATGTCTGACCCAGGATGGATTCGGGTGCGGGGTGCCCGGACCCATAACCTTAAGAACATCAGCCTCGATATCCCAAGAAACCAGCTCGTGGTGATCACCGGGCTCTCGGGTTCCGGAAAATCCTCGCTGGCATTCGATACCCTCTATGCCGAAGGCCAACGCCGCTATGTAGAGTCGCTCTCGGCCTATGCCCGACAGTTTCTGTCACTAATGGCCAAGCCCGATGTCGACCTCATTGAAGGCCTATCGCCGGCCATTGCGATTGAACAGAAATCCGGCAGCCACAACCCCCGATCAACAGTGGGCACGGTGACCGAGATCTCCGACTACCTTCGGCTTTTGTTCGCCCGCGCGGGCGTACCGCATTGCCCCGACCACCCGCAGCATCGACTGGAGTCGCAGAGCCTGGCCCAGATGGTCGATAGCCTGATGGCCCTGGCTGAGGGGAGCCGACTCACGGTGATGGCCCCGGTGATCGACCGACGCAAAGGGGAGCACCGTGAGGTGATCGACGGGCTTCGGGCCCAGGGCTTTGTGCGCTGTCGATTGCGCACTGAGTCAGGCGCGCCCCGGGACCTAGAACTTGATCAGATTACTGGGCTCGATCCCCATCAGCACCACAGCATTGATGTCATCGTCGACCGCATCAAGGTACGTCCCGATGCCACCCAGCGCCTTGCCGAATCCTTGGAGACCGCCCTGCGGCTGGGCCAAGACCAGGCAATTGTCTCGATTGCAGCAGCAGAGGCAGCGCCTGTCGATCGGGGGCTGTCGATGCGTTATGCCTGCCCTGACTGCGGCTTCTCGCTGCGCACCCTCGAACCCAATTTGTTCTCCTTTAACTCCCCCGCGGGCGCCTGTCCCGACTGTGATGGCCTAGGCACCCAGTCGTTTTTCGATCCTGCCTTGGTGGTGCAGTTTCCCCACCTCTCGCTGGCGGCCGGCGCCGTAGCCGGTTGGGATCCTCGCAACAGCTTTGCCTGGGCCATGATCGAAAGCCTGGCCGACTGCCTGGGCTTTAACCTGGAGACCCCCTTCGGTGACCTCCCCGAATCCATAAAACAGACCCTGCTCTGTGGCTCAGGCGAGAAGGTGCTCACCCTGCGTTACCCTGCAGAGCGGGGGAAACTCGTCACGCGGCAGCAGCCTTTTGAAGGCATTCTTCCCAACCTAGAACGGCGCTGGCGTGAGACCGATTCACCCGCCGTACGCGAGGAGCTCACGCGCTACCGTCGGCAACGGGAATGCCCCGCCTGCCACGGATCGCGGCTACGGCGCGAGGCCCGCGCCGTGCGATTAGGCAGCCCAGAGCAGTCGGCGAGCCTGCCGGAGTTGTCGCGCCTGAGCCTCGGAGGCCTGCTGGAACGCCTGCAAGAACTCCCGCTTACCGGCATGCGGCAGGCGGTCGGGGAAAGGCTACTTTCTGAGATTCAGTCACGGCTCGGCTTTCTGATCAATGTCGGTCTGCGCTATCTCAGCCTGGACCGCGCCGCCATGAGCCTGTCTGGCGGCGAGGCCCAACGCATTCGGCTCGCCAGCCAGATCGGTGCGGGGCTCACTGGTGTGCTCTATGTGCTTGATGAACCCTCCATTGGGTTACACCCGCGCGACAACGACCGGCTTCTGGCCACGCTGAAACACTTAAGGGATCTCGGCAACTCGGTATTGATGGTGGAACACGACGAAGAGGCTATTCGCGCGGCTGACTATGTCATTGACCTTGGCCCTGGGGCGGGCGTACACGGGGGTACGGTGGTCGCCTCCGGGAAGCCCGAGACCGTACTCGCGACAGCCGGATCCCTCACGGGAGACTATCTCTCCGGGCGCCGTACGATCCGGCCCCCCTCCCCACGCAAGACCCCGCAAGAACGCTGGCTAAGGCTTACAGGCGCCACCGGCCACAATCTAAAAAACGTGGATTTCTCGCTCCCCTGCGGGCTGATGACCTGTGTGACCGGTGTCTCGGGAAGCGGAAAGTCCACGCTGATTAATGACACCCTGGTGGCCGCAGCAGCCCATGTACTGAACCGCGCCCAGTCAGAGCCTGCAGCGCACGCCGGTCTTGAGGGGCTCGAACACTTCGACCGGATTATCAACGTCGACCAGAGCCCCATCGGCCGCACGCCGCGTAGCAATCCCGCCACCTACACGGGCCTCTTCGCCCCGATTCGAGAACTCTTTGCGGGCTCGCCGATGGCGCGCGAGCGGGGCTATGACGCAGGCCGGTTCTCCTTTAACACCAAGGGTGGACGCTGCGAAGCCTGCCAGGGCGATGGTCTGGTGAAGGTGGAGATGCATTTTCTGCCCGACCTCTATGTGCCCTGCGACATCTGCCAGGGCCTACGCTATAACCGCGAGACGCTTGATGTTCGGTACCGGGGAAAGACGATTGCCGAGGTGCTCGACCTCACCATCGACGAGGCCCATGAATTCTTTTCTGCGGTGCCCTCTGTGGCACGCAGGCTCAAGACGCTGCTCAATGTAGGCCTGGGATATGTCAAGCTCGGACAGAGCGCCACCACGCTGTCTGGCGGGGAGGCACAACGGGTAAAACTCGCCTGCGAACTTGCAAAGCGCGATACCGGAAAGACCCTCTATGTGCTCGATGAGCCCACCACCGGGCTGCACTTTCATGATGTCGACCTGCTGCTTCAGGTGCTCTTTCAGCTGCGTGATGCGGGCAATACCATTCTGATTATTGAGCACAATCTCGATGTCATTCAGGCAGCCGACTGGATCGTCGACCTCGGGCCTGAAGGTGGTCAGGAGGGCGGTGAGATTCTCGTGGCAGGCCCGCCGGAGGCGGTTGCCCAATGCGCCCGGAGCCATACCGGGCGCTACCTTCAGTCGCTGCTCACCCGTCCCACCAGCTGAAGTCGCCCCTGGGCATCGGGGCGTGCAACCACCATGTCTCCCATCGAGACATACTGCCCCGTCAGGGCAGAGATCAATACCTGATGGGTCACCCAGACTTCGAAGTCTGGGACGCGGGTCGGCCCACCCGCGACAGCCCGTGCGTCCGCATCCCGCCCGCCGGCCCGCGCCTGACCACGCGCCAAAAGATACGCCTGAATCTGCGCCTGCTGGGCCTGAGCATCGCCCCGCCCCTGAAAGGTGGAATTCAAGGCGGGCCACGGCGTGACCGACTCAACCTTGGCAAAGGCCTCTTTCGCGGTATCAAGACATCGACACCACTGACTTGACCGCACCGCGGTGGGTACCAGGCCACGCGAGGTAAACCAGATGCCCATGCGGCGCGCCTGGGCCCGCCCCTCGGCAGAGAGATTGCGCTGGGTAGAACAGTCTTCGAGCCGAAAGCCAGGCGGGTCACCAATACCCGAGACGGTCTCGGCATGTCGTACGAGAATGACCAGGCCCTTAGCGCTCTCAGACCGAAGAACGGCCTCGAGATTTTGAAGGCTTAGGCGGTCTTGGGCGTAAACCGCACTGAACCCGCCATGACCGCCGAGGCTACCCAAGACACCAAGACCAACAAGACCAAAAAGAAAAACAAGACCACCAAAGCCCTTGCGCGCAACAAGAAAGGTTCTCAGAAGCGACGCCTTCATGCGCGAGACTAACGGGGTAGCTGGGAGGTACCCATCAGAAATGCATCCATCGACCGCGCCGCCTGACGGCCCTCGCGAATCGCCCAGACTACCAAGGACTGCCCGCGCCGCATATCGCCCGCGGCAAACACCTTGGGCACACTCGTGAAGTAGGACTTCTCGCCTTCGGTAGCGGACTTGGCATTGCCGCGGTTGTCCTTGTCTATGCCGAAGGCCTCGATGACCGACCCGACCGGGGAGACAAAGCCCATCGCCAGAAGCACCAGGTCTGCTGGCAGGATTTTCTCGGTGCCAGGCACCTCCTGCATCTTGCCGTCCTTCCATTCCACATGGACAGACTTCAGGCCGGTCAGGCGGCCCTTCTCGCCCAGGAACGCCTTGGTAGCAATGGCAAACTCGCGTGTGCAGCCCTCTTCATGGCTCGAGGAGGTGCGCAACTTGGTGGGCCAGTAGGGCCAGACCATGGGCTTATCCTCGTGCTCGGGCGGCATGGCCAGAAGCTCGAACTGGGTAACGCTCTTGGCCCCATGACGATTGCTCGTGCCCACGCAGTCAGAGCCCGTGTCGCCACCGCCGATCACAATGACATGCTTGCCATCGGCGCGTATCTGCTGCGGCATCGCATCGCCCGCATTGACCTTGTTCTGCTGCGGCAGAAACTCCATCGCAAAGTGCACACCTTGCAGGTCACGGCCCGGCACCGGCAGATCGCGCGGCTGCTCGGAGCCCCCGGCCAGGAGCACGGCATCGAAGTCTTTCTTCAGTTGCTCGGGCGAAATAGTCTCTTTGGCCCAGTTGGTGACCTTGGTGTCCGAGGGCAGTGTTGCCACCAGCACACTCGTGCGGAAGGTGACGCCTTCGGCCTGCATCTGGGCCACGCGACGGTCGATATGGGTCTTCTCCATCTTGAAGTCCGGAATGCCATAGCGCAGCAGTCCCCCGATCCGGTCGTTCTTCTCAAAGACCGTGACCTCATGGCCCGCCCGCGCGAGCTGCTGGGCGGCTGCCAGACCTGCGGGGCCCGAGCCCACGACGGCCACCTTCTTACCGGTTTTGTGCGCCGGCGGCTGAGGCACGACCCAGCCTTCTTTCCAACCACGATCAATGATCGCGTGCTCAATCGACTTGATGCCCACCGCGTCATCGTTGAAATTCAGTGTGCAGGCCGCCTCACAGGGCGCCGGGCAGATGCGGCCCGTGAACTCTGGAAAGTTATTGGTGGAATGCAGGGTCTCGAGCGCTGCCTTCCATTGGTTCTTGTAGACCAGGTCGTTGAAGTCGGGAATGATGTTATTGACCGGGCAGCCGTTGTTACAAAACGGAATGCCGCAGTCCATGCAGCGCGCCGCCTGCTTGTTGGCCTGGTCTTCTGCGAGCCCAATGACGAACTCTTTGTAGTGCTTGACGCGGGCCTGTGGGGCCTCATAGCCCTCTTCAATGCGCTCCAACTCTAAAAATCCAGTGGCCTTTCCCATGGTCTTTCCTTCTCTATCGGTAATGTCTGCGTGTGATCTGCGGTGACGATCTCTGTCTGTGGGTCCGCGGCGAGCGTTAAGGTTCTGTGGCAGCCAGGGGCTAGGCCGTGGCCTTCGCAGACCCGGCTGTGGATCCTAACCCCGCCACCGCCTGGCTCTTGGCATAGATCTCACCAAGGGCCCGCTTGTACTCGTTGGGGAAGACTTTGACAAAGCGCGACCGCGCCTGGGCCCACTGGTCTAGGACCTCACGGGCCCGGGCACTGCCCGTCCAACGATGATGGTCTTCAATTAGCTGGCGCAGCTGCTCCTCGTCGGTCTTGCCCCGGTGCCAAATGCCGACCTCGCCTTGGGCCTTTTGCTCTGCCGCAGGCAGCACCTTATCGAGAGCCACCATCGCGGTGTTGCAGCGTTCGGCAAAACTTCCGTCTTCATCGTAGACATAGGCCACACCACCGGACATGCCAGCCGCAAAGTTACGGCCCGTGCGGCCCAAGACCACCACGGTGCCACCTGTCATGTACTCGCAGCCGTGGTCGCCGGTACCTTCTACCACCGCCGAGGCCCCCGAGAGGCGCACGGCAAAGCGTTCGCCCGCCACCCCACGGAAGAAGGCCTCACCAGACGTGGCCCCATAGAGCACGGTATTGCCCACAATGATGTTCTCGTGGGCCACGCCGCGAAACTCAATGGAGGGACGTACCACGATGCGGCCGCCCGACATGCCCTTGCCTGTGTAGTCGTTGGCATCGCCGATCAGGTACAGGGTAATGCCCTTGGCAAGAAAAGCACCAAACGACTGACCACCAGTACCTTCGACCTGAATATGCAGCGTGTCATCGGCAAGCCCCTCGGGATGGCGCTTGACCAGTTCCCCAGAGAGCATGGCCCCCACGGTGCGATTGACATTGCGGGCCGCCTCAATGAAGTGCACCTTCTGGCCCTTCTCCAAAGCCGCCTTCGACTTCTCAATGAGCACCTTATCTAAGGCCTTCTCAAGCCCATGGTCTTGGGTCTCGGAATGCAGACGCTGCGCGGCATTTGCCACCACCGGCTGGTAGAAGAGCCGGCTAAAGTCGAGCCCTCGGGCCTTCCAGTGGGCAATCCCTTTTTTGGTGTCGAGCAGGTCGGCCCGGCCCACCAGGTCTTCAAAGCGCGAGATGCCCAGCTGGGCCATGATCTGACGGACCTCTTCAGCCACAAAGAAGAAGTAATTCACTACATGCTCGGGCTTGCCCTGAAACTTTCTACGCAGCACGGGGTCCTGGGTGGCCACGCCCACCGGGCAGGTGTTTAAGTGGCACTTACGCATCATGATGCAGCCCGCGGTCACAAGCGGCGCTGTGGCAAAACCCATCTCGTCGGCACCCAAGAGCGCACCAATGACCACATCACGGCCGGTCTTCATCTGGCCATCGGCCTGCACCCGAATACGGCTACGAAGGCCGTTGAGCACCAGGGTCTGCTGGGTCTCTGCTAGACCAATCTCCCAAGGCGAGCCGGCATGCTTAATGGAGGTGAGCGGCGAGGCGCCCGTGCCACCATCGTGGCCGGCAATCACCACATGGTCGGCTTTGGCCTTAGCCACGCCTGCGGCCACCGTTCCGACCCCGACCTCAGACACGAGCTTGACCGAGATATCGGCATGGGGAGACACGTTTTTCAGGTCGTGAATAAGCTGGGCTAAGTCTTCGATGGAATAGATGTCATGGTGGGGCGGGGGCGAAATCAGGCCCACGCCCGGTACCGAGTGACGCAGCTCACCGATGTATTCGGACACCTTACCGCCGGGCAGCTGCCCACCCTCGCCGGGCTTGGCGCCCTGAGCCATCTTGATCTGAATCTGGTCGGCCGACACCAGGTATTCGGTGGTCACCCCAAACCGGCCGGAGGCGACCTGCTTGATCTTTGAGCGCAGGCTGTCGCCGGCCTTGAGCGAAAAGTCGGACTCCACCTGGGCCTTGCCAATAACATCGGCAAGCGTCATGCCCTCTTTGACCTTCTCCCCCTGCATCTCGGCACGGTAACGACGTTTGTCTTCGCCGCCCTCCCCTGTATTCGACTTCCCGCCAATACGGTTCATGGCAACAGCCAAGGCGGTATGGGCCTCGGTAGAGATTGAGCCCAGAGACATCGCACCGGTTGCAAACCGCTTCACGATCTCAGCGGCGGGCTCCACCTCGTCTAAGGCAATGGCCTTGGCCGGGTCGACCTTAAACTCAAAGAGACCCCGCAGTGTCATATGACGACGGCTCTGGTCGTTGATGATCTGGGCATATTCCTTGTAGGAGGAGAACTGGTTGGCCCGTACCGAATGCTGCAGCTTGGCAATCGCATCGGGCGTCCACATATGGTCTTCCCCCCGCACCCGCCAGGCGTACTCACCACCCGCATCGAGCATGTTGGCAAGCACTGGGTCATCGCCAAAGGCCTGGGCATGCATGCGCAGGGCCTCTTCAGCCATTTCAAAAATGCCGATGCCCTCGACCACACTCGGGGTGCCCGTGAAGTAGTGGTCAATCGTGGCCTTGTTGATGCCGATCGCCTCAAAGATCTGGGCGCCGCAGTACGACATGTAGGTCGAGATGCCCATCTTGGACATGATCTTCGAGAGGCCCTTACCAATGGCCTTCACATAGTTGGCCACGGCCTTCTCGGCGCTCAGCGCACCAGAGAGGTCTTTGTGCATCGAGACGATGGTCTCCATGGCGAGATAGGGGTGCACGGCTTCTGCGCCATAGCCCGCCAACACGGCAAAGTGGTGCACCTCACGGGCCGAGCCGGTTTCGACCACGAGGCCTGCCAGAGTGCGCAGCCCCTCGCGAACCAGATGCTGGTGCACGGCGGATAAGGCGAGCAACGCGGGAATCGCCACCTGGGTGGGGGCAACGCTGCGGTCCGACAGAATCAGAATATTCGCGCCTGCGCGAATAGCCTCCACGGCCTCGGCACACAGGGTCGCGAGCTTGGCCTCGACCCCCTCCTTGCCCCAGTCGAGGGGATAGGTGATCGAGAGTTGTTCTGATTTGAACTTGCCCCGCGTATGGGTCCCGATATCGCGCAGCCGTTGCATGTCTGCAAAATCGAGAATCGGCTGACTGACCTCCAGCCGCATCGGCGGGTTCACCTGATTAATGTCGAGCAGGTTAGGCCGCGGCCCCACGAACGAGACCAGAGACATCACAATCGCCTCACGGATCGGATCGATGGGCGGGTTAGTCACCTGGGCAAAGAGTTGCTTGAAGTAGTTGTAGAGTGGCTTGCTGCGGTTAGAGAGCACGGCGAGCGGCGAGTCATTACCCATCGAACCCACGGCCTCTTCGCCTGCCTGGGCCATCGGGGCCATCAGAAACTTCAGGTCTTCCTGCGAATAACCAAAGGCCTGCTGACGATCGAGCAGCGGCACCTCTGCCGAGACCGACTCGTTCTTTTCCCCGGGCGACAGGTCTTCGAGCGCAATCCGTACGTCTTCGATCCACTGCTGATAGGGCCGTGTCTTGGAGAGCGACGATTTCAATTCTTCATCGTGAATCATGCGCCCCTGGTCGAGGTCGATGAGGAACATTTTGCCCGGCTGCAGGCGCCACTTACGCACGATCTTGCTCTCCGGAATCGGCAGTACACCGGACTCCGAGGCCATAATCACGAGGTCGTCTTCGGTGATGCAATAACGCGACGGACGCAGGCCGTTTCTATCAAGCGTGGCGCCGATCTGGCGGCCATCGGTAAAGACCAACGAGGCCGGGCCATCCCAGGGCTCCATCATCGCGGCATGGTATTCGTAGAAGGCCCGCCGGGCGGGGTCCATGGACGCATGTTGCTCCCAGGGCTCGGGGATCATCATCATCACCGCATGGGCCAAGGGATAGCCCGCGGCCACCAGGAGCTCAAGACAGTTATCAAAGGTGGCCGTGTCGGACTGCCCGGCAAAGCTAATGGGATAGAGCTTCTTGAGGTCGGCGCCCAGCACGGGGGAGGACATCACGCCCTCGCGTGCCCGCATCCAGTTGTAGTTGCCCTTCACCGTATTAATTTCCCCGTTGTGGGCCACCATCCGATAGGGGTGGGCAAGCGGCCATTCAGGGAAGGTGTTGGTGGAGAACCGCTGGTGCACGAGGGCCAGGGCCGAGACACACCGAGGGTCGGACAAATCTCTGTAGTAGACGCCTACCTGGTCTGCCAGCAGCAGGCCTTTGTAGACAATGGTGCGGCTCGACATTGAGGGCAGGTAATACTCTTTGCTGTGCTTGAGCTTAAGGTGTTGTACGGCCGAAGAGGCGGTCTTGCGAATCACATAGAGCTTGCGCTCTAGGGCCTCCTGGACCACCACATCGCCTCCGCGGCCGATAAAGATCTGGCGGATCACCGGCTCTTTTTCACGCACACGGGGCGACATGGGCATCTGGCTGTCGGTGGGTACATCACGCCACCCGAGCACCACCTGGCCCTCGGCCTGCACCGCCCGCTCTAGCGCACGCTCACAGGCCATCCGCGAGGCATGTTCTTTGGGCAGAAAGACCATGCCCACGCCGTATTCCCCCGGGGGCGGCAGGATCACGCCCTGACGGGCCATTTCTTCGGCAAAGTAGGCGTGGGGAATCTGGATCAGGATGCCCGCGCCATCGCCCATGAGGGCATCGGCTCCCACCGCGCCGCGATGGTCGAGGTTCTTGAGAATCAAGAGGCCCTGCTCCACGATGCCATGCGACTTCTGCCCCTTAATGTGGGCCACAAACCCTACGCCGCAGGCGTCGTGCTCTAAGTCCGCCCGGTACAGACCGGCTGCCGCGGCCAAAGCCTGCGGTGACGGGTTGTCTGCCAAGGGCCCCTGCACAGGCAGAGGGGAAAGCGGCACGTGCGGCTGCGACATAGAAGGGCTCCAGATCGTAATAAGGCGGACCGGTATTATGCGCACCCCACAGCAATCTGAGCCGAAAAAAGTCGTGCGTTTCCCCTTTCGTTCTGTGTTTTAAATAGGGTCAGAACAAAATTATTTCCGATTAGGCTCGGGCCCAAGAAAAAAGCGGGACATGAAAATCGTCACACGGTCTGGAGGCTACGATCGATCCTGGGGCGTCCCCGCGGACGACGTACCCAGGCCTGACGCTCCTCCTCCTCAAGCGACTGCCAAACAGCCGCACTTAAGACCGGTCGCCCCTGGGACAGGCCTCGCTGCATGGCCTCTAGCAGATCTGGCCCGAGCGGGCGGTCTGCCAGAGTCGTATAGGCCGCCTCACGCTCAAACGGGGTGTTGCCTAGGGCCCAGTAACTCTCCAGGGCGCGAAAGGCCCCGGGACTCGGCGCGGGCCGCACCCCCCGCAAGACCCCGGCGCTCGACCAGAGCCAGTCTTGGGGGTGCTCACAGAAACCCTGGCGGGCCGGGAGCGATTCCATCCACTGTGCAACAGACAGGCCGTAGGCCTGGCTATCGATCCAGTAACTGCGATAGCGGCCATCCCAGGGCGAGCCAGAACGCCGCCAACGTCGGTTAAAGCCACGCACATAGCGTCGACCCAGCTGCTGCATGACGCTCGAGAGCGCATCCGGGCGCTGAGGCGTGACCAGCCAGTGGGCCTCGCGATCCAGTACCGACCACGCGTGGACCCAGAGCCCACGGCCCAAGGCCGCCTGCATGAAGACGGCGATGTAATCCGAGCGGTCCTCGCCATCCAGACAAAAAGCAGCGCCGGCGTGCCCGCGCTGGCAGAGGTGGTAGCACCGGCCGGCCTGGGGCGAGCGTGCGCGCCGTGGCATAAAGATCGCTGTCTTCGGTGGTAGGAAGGCTGCTAGCCAGCCCCGCCTGCGGCCACAATGGTCTGGGCCACCTGGTGAGACGCAACCGCCCGCAGCTCTGCCTGGCCGAGCCCCTGCAGCAGCACGTAGCGAATCTCCCCGCCCTCGGCCTTCTTGTCATGGGCCATGGCCGCCAGGTACTGCGATGCAGGCCAGGCAGGGGCCCGAGTAGGCAGTTCGGCCCGCGCAATCAGGGCCACCAGCCGGTTTTGATCGGCTGCCCCAAGCTGCCCCAGGCGCGCCGACAGATCCGCCGCCATCACCATGCCGCAGCCCACGGCCTCCCCATGTAGCCAGCGACCAAAGCCCATTCCCGCCTCAATGGCATGGCCGAAGGTGTGGCCGAAATTCAAGAAGGCCCGCTGTCCCGCCTCCCGCTCGTCGGCGGCTACGACCTGCGCCTTGATCGCGCACGACCGCTGTACCGCAAAGGCCAGGGCCTGCAGATCGCGCGCCATCAGCGCATCCATCGACCCCTCAAGCCAGTCGAAAAACGCACGATCGAGGGCGGCCCCGTACTTGATGATCTCGGCCAGCCCCGCGGAAAACTCGCGGCGCGGGAGCGTCACCAAGACATCGAGGTCTATAAGCACCGCCCGCGGTTGATAGAAGGCGCCGATCATATTTTTGCCCAGAGGATGGTTGATCGCCGTCTTCCCGCCCACCGACGAATCCACCTGAGAGAGCAGTGTGGTGGGCACCTGCACAAAGGGGATGCCCCGCTGGTAGCAGGCCGCTGCAAAACCCGCCATGTCCCCAACCACGCCGCCACCCAGCGCCACCAAGGTGGCCTTACGCTCGATATGTCGGGACATCAGCCCATCCATAATCTGCATAAAGCTTTCGATGGTCTTGTAGGCCTCTCCGTCGGGCAGCACGATCTCAGAGACCTCGCGCCCCTGCGCTTCCAGCGTCTTGCGCACCACCGAAAGGTAGAGCGGTCCCACTACATCGTTGGTCACCACCACGGCCTGCCGCGTCGCCACCATCGACTTCCAGAGCGTGGCATTGCCCAGAAGGCCAGAGCCGATGTAGAGCGGATAACTCCGTTCGGCGAGGCTGACCTCGAGGCGGTGGTGCAGCCGTCCCGGGCCATCGCCGAGCAGTTCAGCATCAGGCGGCTGAGGTAGCACGGCGGAGCTGGAGAGGGCAGTCACTGCAGTCACGGCGTTTACGTTAGGAACCTGCAGCGGAGAGATCATGACCAGCCTTTCTGGGGCTTCGCGGCGAAAGCGCAACAATACCTTGCTCGGTGAGGCCCTTTTCGATCTGAGACAAGACCTGACCTAAGGAGCCCCGTGTGCTGCAGACCACCAGGTCGGCCAAGGACCGATAGACAGGGTCACGCTCGCGGTAGAGCCGCTCGAGGGTAGACTTGGGGTCGGAAGACTGGGCGAGCAAGGGCCGTGACTGATCAGACTTCAGGCGCTGCCAGAGTTGGCGCGGATCGGCATCGAGATAAACCACAAAGCCGCGCTTGAGCAGGGGCCGATTGGCCTCTGCCAGGGGGGCGCCGCCCCCCGTCGTAACCACCTGCCCCTCAAGCGCCATAACCTCTTCAATGACTTTTGTCTCGCGCCGACGAAAGCCCTCCTCCCCTTCGAGCTCAAAGATCACCGGAATCGATGCGCCGCACCGCCGCTCGATCTCGTGGTCGGTATCGATGGCTGGCCAGCCCAGTCTTTGGGACAGGCGCCGCCCGATGGTGGTCTTTCCAGCACCCATTAGCCCAACAATGACAATCGAGGTGCGCTTAGGAAGATTCATGGTTTTTTAGTCTAACAGGCGATAATCGAGCCGGTCATGCATCCCGTCCTGCGCATCCTTGCTATTCCTATTCTGGGCCTACTTAGCCTCGTGGCCCTCTTTGTCATGGCGATGAGCCTTGCCACCTCGCGGCTTCCGGAGGTACAGGCCCTGGCCGATTACCGGCCTAAGGTACCCCTGCGGGTGATGACCGCCGATGGCGTGCTCATTGGCGAATTTGGCGAAGAACGCCGCAGCGTGGTGCGGGCTGAGCAGGTGCCTAAGGTACTGATTGACGCCATCCTCGCCGCAGAAGACGAGCGGTTCTTCGAGCATTCCGGCATAGACCCCATGGGCATTCTGCGCTCGGCAGGTACCAACATCATGACCGCCAGCAAGGCCCAGGGCGCGAGCACGATCACGATGCAGGTCGCGCGTAACTTTTATTTGTCGACGGAGAAGACATTTACACGCAAGATTTTTGAGGTTCTGCTGGCCTTAGAGATCGAACGCAAGCTGAGCAAAAATCAGATTCTCGAGCTCTACCTCAATCAGATCTTTCTCGGACGCCGGGCCTACGGCTTTGCGGCGGCGGCCCAGATTTATTTTGGTAAGCCTATTCAGAAGCTCACGCTGGCTGAATCGGCCATGCTTGCTGGCCTGCCCAAGGCCCCCTCGGCCTTTAACCCTGTCGTCAATCCACGTCGCGCCAAGGTACGCCAGGAATATGTGCTGGGTCGTATGCTCAAACTTGGTCTCATCACAGAGCCGCAGTTTCGTCGGGCGGTACTTGAGAATATTCGGGTCGTCGGCCGCAGTGACGACTACAGCGTAAATGCCACCTACCTGGCCGAGATGGTGCGTATCCAGATCGTCAACCAGTTTCGAGAAGAGGCGTATAACCGCGGCCTCACCGTCTTCACCACGGTGCGGGCCGATGAGCAGCGCGCCGCCTACCAGGCACTACGTGCGGGGCTCATTGAGTACGACCGTCGATTTGGCTGGCGCGGTCCAGAGGGGCAGGTGGAGCTGCCAGAAGGCAGTGAGGCCCAGCAAGATGCCATCGACGATGCCTTAAATGAGCGTGCCGACAGCGACGGGCTCTTTACTGCCGTGGTCACCCAGATCGACAAAGACCGTGTGCTGGTGATGCGTAGTCAGGGACGGCAGTTCTCGATCACTGGCGACGGCCTGAAATTTGCGCAGCGGGGACTTGCCGCGAATGCGCCGCCGGCACTGAAGATTCGGCGCGGGTCCGTGGTGCGCATCGGTTTGATGTCGAGCGGTGAATGGGAGGTCGCGCAACTCCCCGAAGTCGAGGGCGCCTTCGTGGCGCTGCACCCCGAGACCGGCGCCATTCGCGCCCTGGTGGGCGGGTTCGACTTTGCGCGCAGTAAGTTCAATCATGTGACCCAGGCCTATCGCCAGCCGGGTTCTACCCTCAAACCCTTTGTCTACGGCGCAGCCCTGGAGAAAAACTTTTCACCGGCCACGCTGGTGAACGATGCCCAGGTGAGTTTCGATCCGGGCGAGACAGGCGGCCTGCTCTGGGATCCGAAGAACTATGACGGCACCTACGAGGGCCCGATGACGCTACGCCAAGCGCTCGCGAAATCCAAGAACATGGTCTCCATTCGCCTGGTGCATGCCATCGGACCGCGATATGGTCAGAGCTATCTGAGCCGCTTCGGCTTTGAGGCCGATAAGAATCCGCCCTACCTGACCCTGGCCCTTGGCGCAGGCAGCGTCACGCCTTTGCAGATGGCCACCGGCTACGCCGCTATCGCCAATGGCGGCTTTCGGGTAACGCCCTACTTTATCGACCGGGTAATCGATGACAACGGCGAACTGCTCAGTCGTGCTGAGCCTGCCCGCGCGAGCGGCGAGGCCCCCGCCATTCTCGACCCCCGGCATGTCTACATTCTCAACAGCATGCTGCAAGAAGTGATTCGTAGCGGTACCGGGCGCAAGGCCCTGTCGCTCGGGCGCACCGACCTGGCAGGAAAAACCGGCACCACCAACGATGCCCAAGACGCCTGGTTTGCGGGCTACCATCCGCAGATGGCCGCCGTGGCCTGGGTGGGCTTTGACCAGCCCCGATCACTCGGAGAACGAGAGACGGGTGGCGGCCTTGCCCTTCCGATATGGATCTCATTTATGGCCGAGAGCCTCAAGAAGGTGCCGGTCGCACAGATGCCGGTGCCGCCCGGAATTATTCGCGTCGGAAACGAGATTTACACCGCAGAGAGCGCTCCGGGTGTGGGGGTGCGCACCCTTGGGCTTGAGGACCCGATTCCCTTGCCCGGTGCCGAGACGCCGGCCTCAGCCAGTAGCCAGCCCGGGGAGGCTCGCCAGTAGCCGGGCGTGGCGCACGAAGACATCCTCAAAGGCCCCGTGGCCGCGGGTATCCATCCATTGGCCGTCTTTGCACACGAAGTGGTGCGCCCCCTCGATCGAAGCGAGCCACAACTGCTGCGTCGGTGCCTGGGCATTGACGATAATCTGCTGGCCCGACTCAAACTCGGTTTCTAGCACTGGGCCGTGGCGGCCGGTTTCTATGGAAAGGTCGTGGTCGGTATTCCAGGCATCCACCCGGGACTCAATCCAGACAAATGCCTGGTCTATTTTTTCGAGATACTCCGTTTCGGTCATACTCCAGCCTTCTTTGAAAAGAATCCTGATTGCATTGTCTATGAAGGGCGCGTCTCTTTCCGGTAATCCCGCACCCCACACTATCCCATCGCCTGTCGCCTGGTGCAGTCGTCAGGCGATGATGGTCTGCCTGGTCGTCGGAATGATGTCGGTGGTTGGATGTGGTCAGAAAGGCCCCCTGACGCTGCCCAAACCCGAGCTGCAGACGCCTTTGCCAAGAAACTCTACGCCCACGAAACCTCCAGCGCCTGTAGCCCCTGAGACGCCTGTGATCCCACCCCCGCCTTCATCCGCCTTGCCCTCATGACACCGTCTTCTGCCGTGGCCTCCACCCATCCCATGCTGCCCGCCGCCTTCTCCTGGCAGGAAGGTGCACTCTGCTGCGAGGGTGTGGCCCTATCGACCATCGCACAGACCTACGGCACGCCGGTCTACGTTTACTCCGAGCGGGCCATCGCAGAGGCTTACCAAGGATTCACACAAGGCCAGAATCCAGAGCAATTACAGGTCTGCTACGCAGTCAAGGCCAACCCGAGTCTCGGCATTATTCGGCTGCTCGCCCAGAAGGGCGCGGGCTTTGACATCGTCTCCCAGGGCGAACTACAACGCGTGCTGGCTGCTGGGGGAGATCCGCAGCGGGTGGTCTTCTCAGGCGTGGGTAAGACGGAGGCAGAACTTCGCTTTGCCCTCTCCGTGGGTGTGGGCTGTATTAATGTGGAGAGCCTGCATGAGATGCAGGCGCTTGGTCTTCTCGCTGCGGGCATGAGCCTGCGAGCCCCCATCTCTGTGCGTGTTAATCCCGATATTGACGCACAGACCCATCCCTACATTTCCACTGGCCTAAAGGAAAACAAGTTTGGGCTTGGCCTGACCCAGGCCTTAGAAGCCTACAAGATCGCCCAGGGCCTCCCGGGGCTTGAGATCATCGGCGTGGACTGCCACATTGGATCGCAGATCACGAGTCTTGCGCCCTTTCTTGCCGCGACCGACCGGGTCCTGGCCTTTGCCGATGCCCTTGCCGAGAGGGGTATCCAGTTGGCCCATATCGACCTGGGCGGCGGGCTGGGGGTCTGCTACCACGACGAGACCCCGCCACAGCCCAGCGCGCTTATTCAGGCCCTCACCGAACGGGTAGAGGCCTGGGCCGCCAGACAGGCAAGGCCCATGCCGAAGCTTGTCTTTGAGTTTGGCCGCGCAGTCGTGGGCAATGCGGGGGTCTTGCTCAGCCAAGTCACTCTGCTCAAACCGGGCGCCCAGGCCGCCGACCGCCACTTCGCAGTGGTCGACGCCGCCATGAATGATCTGATGCGGCCAAGCCTCTACGGCGCCTGGCATGAGGTCATCCCTCTACAGATGGCTGCTTCGGCAGCGGCGCAGGCACGGGTCTGGGATCTTGTGGGCCCGATCTGTGAGTCTGGCGACTGGCTCGCCAAGGCGCGGCCACTCACACTGGCGCCCGGCGACCTTCTGGCCTTTGCCTCGGCTGGCGCCTACGGAAGCGCCATGGGTTCGCAGTACAACAGCCGGCTCCGCCCCCCCGAGGTGCTCGTGCGCACCGATGGACGCGTGCAACTCCTTAGGCGGCGAGACCGGTTTGAAGATCTCATTCTGACCGAGCAGATTCCAGACGATCTCTAGACACCACCCGAGTTCATCGCAGCGCCTGAGACCTGCGGGGCCAGGCCTTCAGCAGGGCCACCGCAGCAAAGGCTGATGCATAGACCCAGACCTCCCGATAGTCATTCTTTCCCATCTTGTGGAGAAAGAAGTGCACGAGACTCAAGACCACAATGAGATGCACCAGTCGGTGCAACGACTTCCATCGGGCGCCGAGTCTGCGCATGCTGAATCGATTAGACGTCCCGGCCAGGGCAAGCAGTAGCCCCAGGCCTAGGAGACCCACCGAAACAAACGGCCGCTCGCCAATGTCTTTGATTACCGAGACCAGCAGAAGATCATGCTCGAACTGCAGATAGGCAAGAAAATGAATCACTGCATAGGCGCAGGTCCAGAGGCCCATGGCGCGGCGTGCGGCAAGAATCGCAGGGTCAATCCATCGGGCCCAGAGTGGTAAGGCATAGACCCAGAGCAGCATGAACAGACTCACCTGGCCCAGACCGCGCAAGATTTCTTCCTGCGGATTGGTTCCTAGGTCCTGGCCCGAGACGATCGCCCAGGCCAGAAAGAAAAGCGGCAAGGCCGCCCAGAAAATGAGGGCTGATAGCAATACCACCCCGAAGGCGGCCCTTAGTAGAACCGACGCAGGTCCATGCCGGCGTAAAGTCCTTCAACCGCCTCGGCATAGCCGTTAAACATGAGCGTAGGCCGTCGTGGCGCAAATAGGCTGTCCTCGCCAATACGCCGCTCAGTAGCCTGAGACCAACGCCGGTGGGGTACGCTGGGATTTACGTTGGAATAAAACCCGTACTCCTGGGGTGCAGACACATTCCAGCTGCACTCCGGCTGATTTTCCACAAAAGAGATGCGTACCAGCGACTTAGCACTCTTAAAACCGTACTTCCAGGGCACGACAAGCCGCACCGGACCGCCATTCTGCGCCAACAGTGTCTGGCCATAGGCCCCGAAGCAGAGCAGGGTCAGCGCATGGTTTGCCTCGTCAAGCCGTAGCCCCTCGTGATACGGCCAGTCAAGCACATCGGAGCGTAGTCCAGGCATCTGCTGGGGATCGGCAAGTGTCGTGAATGCCACATATTTGGCCGACCCTAAGGGCTGCACCCGCTGAATCAGTGCCGAGAGTGAGTAGCCGATCCATGGGATCACCATCGACCAGCCCTCAACGCACCGAAGCCGATAGACCCGCTCCTCGATGGGCGCAAGCTTGAGCAGGTCGTCTACGCCAAACGTCTGTGGCCGGGCCACAAGGCCATCGACCACCAGACGCCAGGGGTCCATCTTCAGTCGGCCCGGGGCATGGCGTGCAGGGTCGGACTTCTGCGTGCCGAACTCGTAAAAGTTGTTGTAGGTCGTGGCGTCTTCCCAACGGGTCTGCTTTTCCATGCTGACCCAACGGCTTGCGCGGGCCGCAAGGGGCCGAACAGGCGTGAGCGCGTCTTTGGTAGCACTCGCAGCAGGGGTGGAGGCAAGGGCACGGACCGGCGCGGCAGTGACCGCCGCGAGTCCCGCTGCCCCAGCGAGGTGAGCAGTAGCCGCGCCCGTGGTCTGCAGAAACCGTCGGCGGTCACTCCAGAACTCGTGGGGCGTTATCTGCGCGGCAAGGTCGTCGCCGCGAGATTGTCGGTCTACCCGGCGCAGGCCCATGAGCGCGTCTGCCTAGAGTTGGCCGTAGGAATGCAGGCCCGAGAGAAACATATTGACCCCCAGGAAGGCAAAGCCGGTGATCAGTAGGCCCACCAGAGACCAATAGGCAGCGAATTGACCTCTCAGCCCTTTGACAAGCCGCAAGTGCAGCCAGGCCGCATAGTTCAGCCAGACAATCAGCGCCCAGGTTTCTTTAGGGTCCCACTGCCAGTAGGTGCCCCAGGCCTCAGCAGCCCAGAGGGCACCGAGAATGGTAGCCACCGTAAAGAATGCAAAGCCAATCGCAATTGCCCGATACATGACATCGTCGAGTACCTCAAGGCTTGGCAGTACCTCGGCAATGCGTCGTCGCATGGCGATAATGCCGCCCACAAATACGGCGGAGACGCCAAAGTAAAAGGCCCAGTAATCAGGCAGCCCGGTTTTACGGAAGACCAAGGGTTCGGCGCAGAGCAGCACGCCAAGAACAAATAGGGGAACAAGCGAGAGGACCGACTGGGCCTCTGCCTTCACCTTAATAAGATAAGCAAAGCCCACCATTGCTGCGATGGAGAAGGTGCCATACCCAATAAAGTTGGCTGGCACATGGATCTTCATCCACCAAGACTGCAGGGCAGGCACCAGCGGCTGGATCTCGTGGGCCGACCGAGTGGCCGAGTACCAGAGAAGAAACCCCACCGCGGCAACAATGATGATCGAGACAAAGCCGCCAAGCGTGCGGGTCTGATACCGCCGCTCATAGAACAAATAAAAGAGCGCCGTCACGAGCGCAAATAAAATGAAGACCTCGTAGAGGTTACTGACCGGAATGTAGCCAATGTCAGGAGAGATCAGGTACGACTCATACCACCGCACCAAGAGCCCGGTGAGCCCCATAACCGAGGCGGCCCAGGTAAGTACCGTCCCCATCCAGAGGGCGGTGGCCCCGCGGGCAAAGAGCCCCACCCAGTAGGCCACACTGGCAATAGCGAAGAAGGCGCACATCCAGAGAATGGCCGACTGCGACGACAAGAAATACTTGAGCAGAAACGCCTCATCGGCCCGCGCTAGGCTGCCTTCATAGGCATTGATGCCGATCAAGGCCAAGGCTGTTACCCCCAGCAGATAGACCCGCATTGCCGGCCAGAGCCAGCCAATAAAGACAATGCTCGGCACGCAACACCAGAGAATGGTGAGTTCATAGACATCCATGAACGCCGAGAAACGGGCAGTTGCGAAGGCCGCGCCTAGGGTCAAGATGAAACCAAAAACGAGGTCGATCCACGAAAGCCTTCCCCCGCCCACCGCGTAGGAACGCGCCTCCGAGGAACTGCCCGACATTACCGTGGTGTTCATTGCGTGCTCTCCCTAGACTCTGTTGCCTGATGCGCGGGGCTAGGTTGAAGACCGGCCCACAGCGGTTTTTAGTTCCTCAAACTCACGATCGAAATCCAACGATGGACGCGGGGTCGAGGCCGATAGGCGCACTGCCCGTGGTCGCCCCTGTGCATCGTGACTCAGCCAGACCCAGACCCGACGCTCAGGGATGTAGAGCATCGCGAAGATTCCGAGTACCAGCAAGAGACACCCCAGGTAGACTGTGGTCTTGCCTGGTGAACGCGTGACCTGAAAGACCGAGGCCTGAATATGCTGGTAGTCATTAAGTGCAATCAGCATCGGCGCGTCGTACATGAGGCTGTCACTAAACGCATTCAGAGCCCTCTGGGTGAACTCGAGGTTGTCATCTGTGCGCTCGAGTCGTGGCAGACGATCGGCCTGTCGGGCCAGCTGCCAGACCTCCCAGAAGGCGCCCGTGAGCATACGGACGATGACATCAGCGGCCTGGTCCCGCTCCTCGGTCGGCACCGAGCGCTCAAGAATATCGGCAAGGTTTTGTAGGCCCCCTTCGGCGACAGCATCGAGCGCCCGCTGGGCACTCTCGGCAAGGGCAGAGACCATGGGCGCCGGTGCCGAAGACCGGGCAAAGGCAAGCGCGGCCTGGCGGCGCAGATCGGCGTCCGCCATGGCGGCACGAATGCGCAAGAACTCGTCCACGGAGTCTTTTTCATCGGCAGGAATTCTTAAGTACCGAAACGACTCATCGGGTGAGGAACGCACGCCTGAAAGATAGACGCGGGCCCCTTCGAGTTCGACCGGCAACATGTAGTTGTGAAACTCCTTCGCCTGCCCAGCCGCATCACGGATCTTGTAGTTAAAGCTCGGCCCCACGTTCTGGAGTTTCTTCTCTTTGTCCGTGTTGGCCGCAGGCGATACCACCGAGGCGACATGGCGCTGGAAACCCTCAGTGGGGTCTGTGGTGCCGCTGAGGCTCTCGACATTAATGGGCTTAAACCCAGAGATCTCCAGTGTCACCGTGCGCTCACCACTGCGCAGCTCGATGGCCTGTCCTACCGCCATCTCAAGCGGCAGGATCTTGGTGAGCGGCCCCTGCAGGGGATGGGCCGCGAGACTCAGCTTAGAGCCCCCGTCATCAAAACTGGACTGATAGACCGCAATACCTCTGTGAATAAGCGGCTTATTGACCTCGATGGTTTCTTCCCTGAGCTGCCCGGTGGCCTTGTCTTTTAACACCACATCGCTGGCGAAGAGTCGCGGCATTCCGGTGTTGTAGTACTCCACACGAAACGCCTTCAGGTACAACTCAAAGGGCAGATCCAGAAGCAGGGAGCCGCTGGGGTGGCTCAGTATGGCGATATCAGCGGTCTGCCCCTCAGGCACCAGGAGGTTTGCCCGATAGCTGGGGGTGACCTGGGGCAGACGGGCGGAGTCCGGTACCAGCTCGGAGTCGTCGAGCGAATTGAGTTGCACGGGGGCCTTGTCCCACCACCATACCGACAGGCGCATGGGCAATTCACTATCGAGAAGACCCCCAAGCGAGACCACCACAATCGCCAGGTGGGCCGCGATATAGCCCAGCCGATTGCTGCTGCCCTTTTTTGCCACCATCACCGGGCTTGCCTCGCCGGCCGCAGGCTGGCGAATCGCAAAGCCCTTTTGCTTCAAGGCCACACCGACCTGATCGAGGACAGACTGCGCCTGGGCAGGATCGACGAGCGCAAACTCGGCACGATGGCCAAAGGCCTGGTAGGCCTGCTCGCGGACATTGAGGCGCCAGGACCGCGCATCCCGCAACATCTTGGGCGTATTGCGAATCAGGCAGAGGCTGGTGGACACGAGCATGAGGGCCATAAAGACCATAAACCAGTTCGCGTTGTAGACCCGAAAAATGTCAAAGGCCGAAAAAGCCTCGGCCCAGAAGGCCCCAAACTGATTGACGTAGTTGATCGGCGGGGAGTTTTGCGGAACGATCGTGCCGATGGCACTGGCGATGCAGAGCACCGATAGTGCGGAGATGGCAAACCGCATGGAGCTCATTAATTCAACGAGGTCGCGAAGCCAGCCCGCCCCCTTCTGGAGCTCAATGCCCGTGGTACGAATATCTTCCGACCGGGCACCGGTTGAGGCAGCACGGTCCTCTTCGGTAAGAAGCGCAGACTGCGCAGCGGACTGGCCTGGGGTCAGCCCTTCGCTCATTTATCGGAGTCCGGCGACGTACTCAGCAACCGCGCGAATATCGCCATCGGACATTCCTGCCGCAATGGCTGTCATCTGGTTACTGTTGCCGCGCTCTTTAGACCGGAAGGCGGCAAGCGTAGAGGCCGTGTAGTCGGCGTGCTGCCCAGAGAGGCGCGGATATTGCGCGGGCATACCCGACCCATTGGGGCTATGGCAGCCTGCACAGGCGGGAACGCCTTTGGCAGGAATGCCGGCGCGATAAATCTGCTGCCCGCGGGCAATCAATGCCTTATCGGAAGCCACCGCGGGGTTGATGCGCTGCGTGGCATAGAAGGCAGAGAGGTTACGAATGTCATCTTCAGAGAGCATGGCCGCAAATCCGGCCATGACCGCATTGGCCCGCTCGGCTTGGGTTGCGCCCGGTTTGACCTTGAAGTTGTGGAGTTGCTTACTTAGGTAGGCCGCATGCTGGCCCGCAAGAATGGGGTTTGCGGGAATCGCACTATTGCCGTCGGCCGCATGACAGGCAGCGCAGACCTGGCCGGCAAGCGCCTGGCCCTTCGCGACGTCAGCCTTGGCCACAGGCTTGGCCGGGTCTGCGGCCACCACCAGAGATGGCACTGCGATCGATAGGCCAGAGGCCAGAAGGAGGCAGGCCAATGCCCAACGGCCGGAGACTGCAAGACGATGCGACTGCACCAGCCGCGTCGTGCTGGAAAAATGTGTGTCAGACTTTCTATTCATGGATTCTCCGTAAGGCCCTGGTCGTGCGGCGAGTCTTTCGTGATGGCGCCGTGCGTGATTAACCGCCATAGTTTAGTGCAACCCGCAGGTCCCAGCCCAATTGTCCAGCCCCCGCCCCGACAGAAACCCCATTTCGCTCGTTGCTAAGCTCGCGGCACAGGTGCAGTTCCTGCAAAGCGCCGCCAAGGTGTCACAGCTGCCGCGGCCGTCGGTTCCCGAGATCGCCATTGCAGGCCGGTCAAACGCAGGGAAATCCACGGCGCTCAACGTCATCTGCGACCGCAAGCGCATGGCCTTTGCGAGCAAAACCCCAGGGCGAACCCGGCTAATCAACCTCTTTAGTCTTATCTGGCACGAACAAGAACTCGGGCGCCTGGTGGATCTGCCGGGCTATGGCTATGCGGCGGTGGATGCGAGCACGTTACGCGCCTGGCAGCAGCAGCTCAGCCGCTACCTCGCCGGTCGTCAGAACCTCGCGGGCCTGATCCTCGTGACTGACATTCGACATGCTCTGGGGCCCCTGGATCAGCAGATGCTCTCTTGGTTTGGTCAACGGCAGCGCCCTGTGCACCTGCTTTTAACCAAGGCCGACAAGCTCAATCGGGCGGAACAGCAGCACTGCCTGGCCAAAGCCCAGAAGGCGCTCGAGGCGGCTGCGCCAGCCTGGGGTCAGCCAGTGTCGGTGTCGCTCTTTTCTGGGCTCAAGCGAACCGGGCGTGAGGCCGTACTAGACCAGATCGGACTCTGGCTTGGCCTAGACAGCCCGGGGCAAAAAAAAACCGGCAGCACTGCTGCCGGTGATAATGCCTTTGTGAAGGCGCCCGCTCAGGGAGGAGAAGCGGGGGACATGACGTCTGTTGTCTAGGACAGAACATCACATCAACAGTTTTACAGAATTCTGAAAAAAAAGCATCTTTTTTGTGATTTTTTTGATGGCCCTTCGGAGTAATGCGGAGAACAGCATGGATTCAGCCCAATTTCCGGCGCTCAGACTGCGCCGTAACCGACGCGACGACTGGTCCCGACGCCTGGTCAGGGAGCATTCACTTTCACCTAATGACCTCATCTATCCTGTTTTTGTTCTAGACGGTAAGGGGCTTCGGCAGCCTGTCGGCAGCATGCCCGGAGTCGAACGGCTCAGTCTTGATCAACTCCTGCCGGCTGCAGAGCAGATTTCCCGCCTGGGTATCCCCGTGCTTGCGCTCTTTCCCGTCATCGACCAGGCCAAAAAAGACCCCCACGGCACGGAGGCCTATAACCCGCAGGGACTGGTGCCACAGGTCGTAGCCGCCCTCAAAAAAGAGTTTCCTGGGCTTGGGGTCATGACCGATGTGGCCCTCGACCCATACACGAGCCACGGCCAAGATGGGCTCCTCGATGACCAGGGCCGTATCCTCAACGACCCGACAACCGAGGTGCTGGTCAAGCAGTCGGTCATGCAGGCGCAGGCAGGCGTGGATATTGTGGCCCCCTCCGACATGATGGACGGACGGATTGGCGCGATTCGCCGCGCCTTAGAGTCAGAGGGCTGCATCCACACCCGGATCATGGCCTATGCCGCTAAGTACGCCTCCCACTTCTACGGACCATTTCGCGATGCGGTGGGCTCAGCGGGGAACCTCGGCAAGGCTGACAAAAAAACCTACCAGATGGATCCGGGCAACGGGGATGAGGCCTTGCGAGAGGTGGGACTCGATCTGGCTGAAGGCGCGGACATGGTGATGGTCAAGCCCGGACTGCCCTACCTCGATATTGTCTGGCGCGTGCGGCAGGCCTTTGGCATGCCGACCTTTGCCTATCAAGTCAGTGGGGAGTACGCCATGATCAAGGCCGCAGCAGCCAATGGCTGGCTTGATGAGCGGGCCTGCGTCCTTGAGACGATGATGGGATTTAAACGCGCAGGGGCCCATGGCGTTCTCACCTACTTCGCGCCACAGATCGCCCAGTGGCTCAAGGAGGCCTAACGAGATGCCCGTGCGACTCCCCCTTCCCGAACGAGACGCGCTTGAGGCGATTCCCGGTGTCAGCTTATCCGTGGCTGAAGCCAGTATCCGTAAGGCCCATCGCAAAGACCTTCTGGTGATGACCTTCTCCCCTGGCACAACCGTGGCCGGCGTCTTCACCCAGAACGCCTTCTGCGCGGCACCGGTACTTGTCTGCCGCCAACACATCGCGCAGCCCGAGTCGATTCGTGCCTTGGTAGTCAACACCGGATGCGCCAACGCGGGTACGGGAGAACTCGGCCTAAAAAACGCGCAGCGCACCTGTCAGCTTGTCGCTGAGAGACTCGGTCTGCGCCCCGAAGAGGTCCTGCCCTTTTCCACGGGGGTCATCCTTGAGCACCTTCCCATGGAGAAGCTTGAGGCAGGTCTAGGTCTGCTGCGCTCGGCCGACTGGCTCGATGCGGCCGAGGCCATCATGACCACCGATACCCAGCCCAAGGCCTTTTCGCGTCGGGTGCCGCTTGCGGCGGGCGAGGTATTACTTACCGGGATCTCCAAGGGCGCCGGCATGATTCGGCCGAATATGGCCACTATGCTCGGATTTGTGGCCACCGATGCAGAGGTCTCCGCAGCCGATCTGCAGGCCCTCTTATCGCGGGCGACAGACGTCTCGTTTAATGCCATCACCATTGATGGCGACACCTCTACCAACGATTCTCTGGTAGCCGCCGCCACGGGCAGTTCGGCCATTGCCTTGTCTCCCAGCCACCCAGACTGGCCGGCCTTTGCAGAGGCCTTCATCGCACTCTGCCAGTCTCTCGCCCAGGCCATCGTGCGCGACGGCGAGGGCGCCACCAAGTTCATCACCATCACCGTTTCCGATGCACAAAGCCGTCACGAGGCACGACAGGTCGCCTATGCCATCGGCCATTCGCCCCTGGTGAAGACGGCCTTCTTCGCGAGCGACCCGAACCTCGGGCGCATCCTCGCTGCGATTGGCTACAGCGGGGTACCCGGTCTGGAGGTGGAAAAGATTCAGGTACACCTCAACGGTCTGCTCGTAGCAGAGCGCGGAGGCCGCGCAGCAAGCTATACCGAGGCGGCAGGCCAGTCGGTGATGCAGTCTGAAGAAATCACCATCTCGGTGGCCCTCGGTCGCGGTGCGGCGCAGGCCACGGTCTGGACCTGCGACCTGTCGCACGACTATGTTTCTATCAATGCCGATTACCGGTCCTAAGCGCTCCTAAGACCGGCGGCTCGTAGTGGTTCTCGATTCTCGGTTCTCGGTGGCTCTCTGACCACGCCACGTCATCACTCTTCTCTCCTATGCCCCCAGCCAACCCTCCTCCCCCCGCCTCCGGCACGCCCCTCGAGGCCCTGATTCAAAAGCTCAACGCGCTGCTGCCCGACCCTCCCGCGCCGCCCAATTTTGAAGAAGACATTGCCTTTCGCTGGGTGCGTCGGTCAACGCTCTTGGGCGAAGTCTCTTTTCTCAAGTCCATCCCGCTCTTTGCGAAGATCCGCGTGGCCGACCTGCTGCATGTGTCTAGCCAAGTCGAGCGGGTGGTCCAGAATACGCGCCGTTTTGTCGATGGCCTTCCTGCCAACAACGTGCTGCTCACCGGGTCGCGCGGCACAGGCAAGTCGTCTCTGGTGCGCGCCTGCCTCACCGAATTCTCTAGCCGAGGCTTACGGCTCATTGAGGTGGATAAAGACGATCTTGTCGATATGCCCCGCATCGCGGAACTTGTGGAGGCGCAGCCCCAGCGGTTTATCGTGTTTTGTGACGATCTGTCTTTCGAGTCGGGAGAGGGCGGCTACAAGGCGCTTAAGACAGTGCTCGATGGCGGACTTGCGGCTCAGTCCTCCAACCTCTTGGTCTATGCCACCTCCAACCGGCGGCACCTCATGCCCGAGTCCATGCAGGAAAACCTGGGCACCTCTTACGACGCGCAGGGCGAAATTCACCCCGCTGAGGCCATTGAGGAGAAGATCTCCTTGTCCGAACGGTTTGGCCTCTGGGTCTCGTTTCATAGCTTTAACCAGAACGACTATCTGGATATCGTTGACCACTGGCTTCACCAATACGGCCTCTCTCGCGCACAGCAAGAGGCAGCCCACCGTGCCGCATTGCAGTGGGCCCTGGAGCGCGGATCTCGTTCGGGTCGGGTGGCGCTTGCCTTTGCAAAAGACTGGGTAGCCAGCCAAGAACCCCATAGGCCCTGAAATGACCGACACAGCACTGGTCCATGTGGCGGTGGGCATGATCCGGCATCCAACAGACCGGACCGTACTGCTGGCCTCACGACCAGGGGGAAAGGTCTATGCCGGCTGGTGGGAATTTTCTGGAGGAAAACTCGAACCAGGCGAGGCCGTAGGCCAGGCGCTTGCCCGCGAGTTACAGGAAGAATTGGGGCTGTCGGTGATTTCGGCCCAGCCAGGCTGGCAGATCTCGCACCGTTACGCGCATGCCCATGTGCAGCTGCATTTTTGGTGGGTAGAAGAGTGGACAGGAAACCCTAGCCCCCGAGAAGGGCAGCAGCTCTGCTGGGTACGGCCAGAAGGGCCCTACCCCCATCCCCTATTACCCGCCACGATTCCTGCCTTAGAGAGACTGCGGGCTGAGGCCGAGCAGGCCCGGGCCCACACGACCGCATTCTTTCCCTAGAAGTCGCAGAGCGCGAGTTCGAAGGCCAGTGGCCCTTCGATCGCCTTAAGGTGCAGCTCGGTATCGAGGATGCGAAACCGCACGGCCACCACATACTTGTTCGCACTCACCTCACAGACATACTCGGGGTCTGCAGGCAGTGTCACCCGGATCAGGCGGGCCAGTCGACCCTCTGGGTTGAGTTCGAAGGTGCCGTTGGTGGCCAGGTACTTCTGTGGCTCTGCGCCCTCGCGCAGCAGCTTCAGGCAGAGATCGGTGGCCTTCATCAGCGGCGCCAGCGTATTGATCCATCGGGCAAGCGCCCGATAGCGCTCCTCGGTAGGTCGATGCAGCCAGATAAAGTAAGACGGCAGATCAAACGGGCAGCTTCCGGCAGGAATTCCTAGGCGGCCCTTCAGGCTCTGAAGAAAATCAAACTCCGGAATGTGGGGGCCGAGTCGAACGGGAACATCGGCAAGCGCCGTATGGGCCTGGGCGGCCTCCTGCAAGATGGCATTGAGCCGCTCGACCGAGACGCCAGGCTGGCCCATAAACCGGTTGAGTTGGGCCCGCTGACGATCAAGTTCCTGCAGGAGTTCGTTCTTGATATCGCCCCGACTCGATAAGAGTTCGTAGAGTTCAAAGAGCGCATGCAGACAGGCCTCATGGGCAAACTGGTCTGACTGCTGCGCAAAATAATTGATCCGCCGCGTCATGCACTCCACGCGCAACAAAATACGGACCCGCTCACTGCAGGGAAACTCGAAGACCCGCATTCCCGCAGGCGCGTCGAGGCAGCCAAGGGTTGCGCCGGACGGCAAGGCAGCCGGAGAAAGTGTTGGGGTCTCCACAGTCATGCCGTCATTATGTCTGATTGGCGTGGGCTTCTGCTGCGGCCAGATCGCGTAAGAGTCGGTCGTGCAGGGAGGCTATCGCGGAGGCCAAGGCCTCGGGCCCCTGGTCGTTGGCAATCGCATAGTCCGCAATCGCCAACCGCTGACTGCGGCCTGCCTGGCGGGCAAGCATGGACCGAAGGGTCTCCTCCGGCATGGGGCTGCGGGCAAGAATTCGGGTCTGCTGTAGCGCCTCCGGCAAATCGATCACGACGACCCGCCAGGCCCAGGCGGGCCAGCGCGCCCGGTCTGCGCCCTGACGTTCGATCCACAAAGGAACCATATAGACCGCGTAGGGACTTTCGGCGGCCAGAAGCCGCTGCTCGGCCTGCTCGGCCACCAGCGGATGCACGATCGACTCCAGCCTCTGGCGTATCTGGGGATCTTGAAAGGCCTTCTCGCGCATCGCCACGCGGTCTAGACCCGCGGCTTCGCCCACCAGTGCCTCGCCAAAGGCGGCCCGCAGGGCGGGCAGTGCCTTGCCTCTGGGTCCCGTAACCGCATGGGCCAGGGCATCCGCATCCACCACAGCAATATCCAAGTCCGCAAAGGCGCGGGCTGCCGTAGACTTTCCCGCCCCCATCCCTCCAGTCAATACAACCACCGGGGGCATGCGCGATGCGCCGCTATCCAAGCCCAAACCCAGTCCAGGGCAGCAGGAACAACCCCGAAAACGAGAGCGCCGGCCCAAAGGGCAAGGCGGTAGACAAGCGCCAGCGGTTTCGTATGAGTCCCCAGGCAGCGATCGGCAGCATGCCGAGGCTCGCCACCACCAAGACCAGGGGCAGATTTGAGAAGCCCAGCCAGACCCCTAGGCCGGCAATTAAGGCAAAGTCGCCACGGCCCATCGGCAAGGGGTCGGACTCCGAGCGCAGTCGTCGCCGCTTCCGGCTCACCATCGCCAACAGCCACGGTAAGCAGTAGCCAATTACGCCTCCCAGTAGGGCGTCGCCCAGCGACACGGACAGGCCCAGGAGCGCTGCGACAAGGCCTACCCCCACCAGCAGCCAGGTGATGCGGTCGGGTAGAAGGCGGCAACGAAGATCCACCATGGCCGCAAGCAACAGGGCCGCGGTCAGAACCCCCATCGCAAGGCTGGTCGCCAGTGATGGCGGACCCTGAAGCGCCGACACCACAAGCACCTCAAGGGCCGCAGCAAGAAAGGCCAGAATTCGCCAGACAGCGGGGCGAGAAAGGATCTGATCTGCCTGCGCCTCTGACAGCCAGTAGACGAGTTCGGGGCGCGCCCAACGTTGCAGCAGAAAAAAGCCCAACCAGGCGGCCACCGCCGCGGCCAGCGGCAGGAAGAGCGGGTCGTCCATCGCCAGGGGGCCCGTCACGAGGATACCGGCTCATCGGCCGGGGTGGGCGCAGGCGGCGGGCTGGCCTCACCCGAGAGGGGGCGAAAGACCTTCACCCGGCGAATCATGCGGCCCTGTAGCTGCAGAATCTCAATAGGCACCTGCCCGATCTTCACGCTTACCGAGGCATCAGGAATATCCTGAAGCGCCTCCAGCACCAATCCGTTGATGGTCTTCGGTCCCTCAATCGGGAGGTTCAGGCCAAGACTGCGGTTGAGTTCTCGCACGCTCGACATGCCATCGACCGTCACGCTGCCATCTTCGCCCCATTGGGCCTCGCGGCGGGCATGGGGGCCCTGCGTAGAAAACTCACCCACAAGCTCTTCCACAATGTCCTTGAGGGTGACCAGGCCCTGGACCTCGCCATATTCGTCCACCACAATCGCCAGATGCTGACGGTTTTCCTGAAAAAACTGCATCTGGGTAAAGAGCTGCGTACCGGTGGGCACAAAATAGGCGGGCTGCAGGGCCTCCTTCAGAAGCGTCTTGGTAAACGATTCGCGCGAGACCAAGGCCAGGGCCTTACGCACATGCAGAACGCCCTCGATCTGATTCAGGTCCCCGCGATAGACCGGCAGTTTGTTGTGAAAACAGGTGGAAATCTGCTCGATGAGAATCGACTCGTCTTCATCCAAGTCTAGGGCCTCAATGCGCCCCCGCGGCACCATCACATCGTCGACCTGCAGATCTTCGAGATCAAAGAGGTTGAGCAGAATCTTACGGTGCTGGCTGGGAATAAAGCCCGAGGATTCCAGCACGGCAGAGCGCAACTCCTGAGTAGTGAGGCCTGTGCTGCCGTTGGTATCCGACCGAAACCGCAGAATTCTCAAAAGCACCGAGACCAGCCCATTCACCACGGCCACCAAGGGTCGGGCAACAAAGACCAGAGGCCGCAGGCCATAGCTTGCGCCCATGGCCACCACCTCAGGGCGGCTGGCCCCGATAATCTTAGGCAAAATTTCGGCAAAGACGATCAGTAGGGCGGCGGCGCAGGCTGTCGCAATCGCCAAGACCTCGTCATTATTTCCAAACGCACGAATGGCAAACGCGGTGATCAGCGCGGTGAGGGCCGCATTGACGAGGTTGTTACCGATGAGAATGGTGGCCAACAGCTGATTGGTCTGGCCCAATAGGGCCAACACCTGCCTTGCGCCTCGCCGGCCCTTTTCTGCAAGGTGCCGCATGCGATAGCGGTTGACGGCCATCAGGCCGGTTTCGGACATAGAGAAAAATGCCGAAGCCAATAAGAGCGCCAGCAGGGCAAGACCCTGGGCCCACAACGGAAGCTCGCTCAAAGATTCCTACAAATAAAATACGAAGGCATCAGTGTATCGGGATTAAGACCAACACGAAATGGTCGGGGTGAGAGGATTCGAACCTCCGACTCCTGCGTCCCGAACGCAGTACTCTACCAGGCTGAGCTACACCCCGACATGCCTTCAACACGCGGCTACCAACTGAATTGTATACCTGCCCTTTTGTCGCCACGCGTAAACGATCGTGGCGCGGTGGTCTAGCTCTCCCGGGTCAAGACAAAGTCCAGAAGATCCAGAAGGGCGGTCTTAAAGACCGAGGCGCCGACGCCTAAGAGGGCGGCATGGCCCAAGGCGCATTCGTTTTTGGCCGCCCTGCGGGTGTAGGTAAGGGCAGGCGACGCCTTCACCAGCGCAACGATGTGATCCAGGGCTGCGTGCTCCGGGGACTCAATGGCCTGCCGCACCAGATCGCGCTCGGCCGGGCTCCCCTCACGCAGCAAATAGATTAAGGGCAGAGTGGGCTTACCCTCCCGCAGGTCATCGCCCAGGCGCTTGCCCAAGGCATCTTCGGATCCGCTGTAATCCAGGGCATCGTCAGTCAGCTGAAAGGCGGTACCCAGATGGCGCCCATACGCCGCGAAGGCCTGCACGAGATCCGCGGGACAATCCTGGGCCACCGCCGGAAGGCAGGCGGCCGCCTCAAAAAGCTTGGCCGTCTTGTAGCGAATCACCTGCAGGTAACGAGACTCATCCACATCTGGGTCTTGGCAATTCATGAGCTGCAGGACCTCGCCCTCAGCGATCACGTTGGTAGCCTCCGCAAGCACGGCCATGACGGGCATCGAGCCAATCTCGACCATCATCTGAAACGATCGGGAGTAGAGGAAGTCGCCCACCAGCACGCTGGCTGCATTGCCAAAGACGGCGTTGGCCGTCTGCCGCGACCGTCGCAGACCCGACTCGTCGACGACGTCGTCGTGCAAGAGGGTGGCGGTATGAATAAACTCGATGATTGCGGCCATCTGATCAAAGGCCGCAGGGGGTATAGAGCGCACAGGGCGCGCGGCCTCCGAGGGTCCAGCCAGGTGGGCAGCAACCGCCTTCGCGCAGAGTTGCAAGAGTGCCGGACGCAACCGCTTGCCGCCGCCCTGAATAATGTACTGGGCCACCTGTTCGACCAGGGGTACTTCACTAGAGAGCCGGGACTGTATAACCGCGTCCACCGAGGCCATCTCGGATGCAACGAGGCTCAAGGCGTGGTTGTAAGCGTTTGGGGGGGGGCTAGACATCTGGCGGCATTATGCCTGACCCTTCTGCCACATTTTTGACGTTCTTGAATTCGCCGTTTGGCTAAGGCATACTAGAGGGCTTCGATTTTTTACTCTTAAACACATAAGAGAGACGGCTATGTATGCAGTGATTAAAACCGGCGGAAAGCAATACCGTGTGGGCCTAGGGCAGACACTTAAGGTAGAGACGCTTGCGCTAGATGTCGGCAGCGAGTGCGTGTTGTCAGAGGTTTTGGCCCTTGGGGAAGGTGAGAGCCTGGCCGTGGGCTCGCCCATGCTTGCCGGGGCCAGTGTGAAGGCCCGGGTGGTATCCCATGGGCGCGGCGAGAAAGTGCGCATTTTCAAACATCGCCGCCGTAAGCACTATGCCAAGACCCAAGGCCACCGCCAGAACTACACAGAATTGTCGGTAGAGGCCATGGTGCGACCAGACGGCTCTGTGGTGAGCGCGTAAGAGTAAAGCTCTCAGGGTAAAGCGCACGAGGTTTCGCTGAGATCGGGCTAGCAATAGCCGAGTGAACAACAAGAGGATCGTGAAATGGCACAGAAAAAAGGCGGCGGCTCTACGCGAAACGGTCGTGACTCGGAAGCTAAGCGACTTGGGGTGAAGCGGTTTGGTGGTGAGTCCATCTCCGCGGGCAATATTCTGGTTCGCCAGCGTGGTACGGTCTTTCACGCCGGTGAGAACGTGGGCATGGGCAAAGACCACACGCTGTTTGCCCTGGTCGATGGCAAGGTACATTTTTCCGTACATGGGCCCCTTCAAAAATCGGTGGTCAGCGTGGTGGCGGGCTAGGTCTGTTTTTCTTCAAGACCCACCACACCAGTTAAAAAGCCCCGCCCCGCGGGGCTTTTTTGTATGCCATGAAATTCATTGACGAAGCCACCATTGAAGTCCATGCCGGTAAAGGCGGTAATGGCGTGGCGGCCTTTCGTCGCGAAAAATTCATTCCCAAGGGCGGGCCTAGCGGTGGCGACGGCGGCAAAGGCGGCTCGATCTGGGGCCTGGCAGACCGCAACATCAATACCCTCATCGATTATCGCTACGCCCGGATGCATCGGGCGCGAAATGGCGAGCAGGGTCAAGGCTCAGACAAGTACGGGGCCGGCGCCGACGACCTAGTGCTGCGTATGCCGGTGGGTACCCTCGTCATCGACGCCGAGACTCAGGAGACCCTGTTCGATCTTTCAGAAGACGGCCAGAAGGTGCTGCTTGCCAAAGGCGGGCGCGGAGGCCTTGGTAACCTCCACTTCAAATCCAGTATTAACCGGGCCCCGCGGCAGTGCACCCCGGGGGAACTCGGAGAGTCTCGCCGGCTGAAGTTGGAGCTGAAAGTCTTGGCCGATGTGGGCCTACTAGGCAAACCCAACGCTGGAAAGTCCACCCTGGTAGCGGCGGCCTCCAACGCACGGCCCAAGATCGCCGACTATCCCTTCACCACCTTAAGCCCACAACTCGGCGTCGTGCGCATCGGCGTAGCCCAGAGCTTTGTGATCGCCGACATCCCCGGACTCATTGAGGGGGCGGCAGAGGGCGCAGGGCTTGGCCACCAGTTCCTTCGGCATCTGCAGCGTACCCGCCTCCTCTTGCACCTCGTCGACTTCGCCCCCCAGGGAGTTGAGGCGCAGACGGAGACCCAGACGGGTAAACAGCTCGCCCAAGAGGTGGTGGCACTGGCCAAAGAACTCGCCCGATACGACCCCAACCTTGCCACCAAGCCACGCTGGCTGGTGCTAAACAAGGCCGATATGCTCACCGATGAGCAGCGCGACGCGCGCTGGGCCGCGATGAATAAGGCCTTGAAATGGAAGGGCCCGGTCTTCTATACCTCGGGGCTCACGCGAGAAGGGCTCGAACCGCTGATGCGGCAGATCTACCTCTGGCTCAGCGCGTTAGACGGCAGACCACCAGCCGAGGAATCATGACCTCCATGCAAGGCCGCGAAGAGGTCGCTCAGGCCCGGCGCTGGGTGGTAAAGCTGGGTTCCAGCCTCGTGACCAACCAGGGCAAAGGCATTGATCCCACGGCGATTGCCCGGTTTGCCGCGCAGATCGCCGCGCTGCGTCGCCACGGCTGCGAGGTCGTTCTCGTCTCTAGTGGGGCCATTGCGGAAGGCATGAAACGGCTGGGATGGCGAGAACGGCCCAATGAAGTCCATAGCCTGCAGGCCGCCGCGGCCGTGGGGCAGATGGGGCTTGCCCAGGCCTATGAGGTGGGGTTCCTCGCCCATGGACTGCAGACTGCCCAGGTTCTGCTCACCCACGAAGATGTCTCCGACCGGCGGCGTTACCTCAATGCCCGGGCCACGCTCAACACCCTGCTCGCACTGGGCGTCGTGCCTGTCGTCAATGAGAACGACACGGTGGTCACCGACGAAATCAAACTCGGAGACAACGATACCCTGGGTGCTCTGGTGACCAACCTTCTCGAGGCGGAGTTGCTGGTCATCCTCACCGACCAGGCTGGCCTCTACACCGCCGATCCCCGCAAAGATCCGCAGGCCCAACTGCTTCCCCGTGCGCGCGCCAACGACCCCGGCCTCACCGCCATGGCGGGAGGTGCTGGCAGTGTGATTGGCACTGGGGGCATGGCCACCAAGGTGCGTGCTGCCCAACGCGCCTCGCGCAGCGGCGCCCACACCGTGATAGCCAGTGGTTTAGAAGATCAGGTGCTCCCCCGGCTGCTCGCACAAGAGCCGCTTGGCAGTCTGCTTGTGGCCGATGTGCCTATGCTCGCCGCACGCAAGCAATGGATGGCCGATCAGCTGCAGCTCCGCGGCGCCCTTATGCTCGATGCGGGGGCTACAGGGGTGCTGGTCTCTCGCGGCCGGTCACTGTTGCCTATTGGGGTGGTGGGGGTGCAGGGCAGCTTTGACCGCGGCGATGTGGTCTCTTGCCTAGACCCAAGCGGCGCCGAAATCGCCCGGGGGCTCGTGAACTACTCAGCGAGTGAGACGCGGCGCATTATGGGCCGCCCCTCGAGTCAGATCGAAGAGCTGCTTGGCTTTGTGGAAGAGCCCGAACTCATACACCGTGACAATCTGGTACTGACCTCGTCGGCCGAAAAGATATAAGCAGCGAGTTCGCCCAGGGCGAGCCGATAGACGTCGCGCTTGAATTCGATGACCGTTTCGAGCGGCACAAAAAAATCATGCCAGCACCAGGCGTCGAACTCGGGCTTCTCGGGTCCAGAACGCAGCTGTATGTCAGAGTCTTGGCCAAGCATACGCAGCAGATACCAGATTTGCTTCTGGCCCTTGTAGAGGCCCCGCCACTCCCGCCGAACCCACCGCGTAGGGACATCGTAATGGAGCCAATCTTGGGTGCGGGCAAGAATCTGCACATGCTCTGGCCGCAGGCCCGTTTCCTCTTGTAATTCACGAAACATCGCCCGCTCGGGATCTTCTCCGCGCTTAATGCCGCCTTGCGGAAACTGCCAGGCCTGTTCCCGCACCCGCTTGCCCCAGAAGACCTGGTTGACATCGTTTATCAGGATAATGCCCACATTGGGTCGGTAGCCAAATTCATCGAGCATAATCCTTGAATTATACGAACCACTGCATCCTTATTCTCAATTAACCCTCCAAAACACTCTACGGTCTATGCGCGCCTCTGCTTTTCACTTTCAGACCCTTAAAGAAGACCCGGCCGATGCGGAAGTTGCCAGTCATCGTCTCATGCTGCGTACGGGCATGATTCGCCGCCTGGGCGCAGGTATTTACTCCTACATGCCCCTGGGGCTGCGGGTGATTCGGAAGGTCGAGGCGATTGTGCGCGAGGAAATGAACGCTGCGGGGGCCATCGAACTCGTGATGCCCATCGTGCAGCCCGCCGAACTCTGGCAAGAGACAGGCCGATGGGAAAAGATGGGGCCCGAGTTGTTGCGGGTGAAAGATCGGCATGGTCGTGACTTTGCTTTTCAGCCCACAAGTGAAGAGGTGATTACCGACATCGCCCGGGCCGAACTGAAGAGCTGGAAGCAGCTGCCCAAGAACTTCTATCAGATTCAGACCAAGTTTCGAGACGAGCGCCGCCCGCGGTTTGGGGTCATGCGGGGCCGCGAGTTCGTCATGAAAGACGCCTACTCTTTTGATAAAGATGTGGCCGGTGCCGAGGCAAGCTACGACAAGATGTTTACCGCCTACAGCAAAATCTTCGACCGTCTGGGGCTACGTTATCGGGCCGTGGCGGCCGACACGGGAGCCATCGGCGGCTCCCGGTCGCACGAGTTTCAGGTAGTGGCCGACACCGGCGAAGACGCCATCGTCTACTGCCCCGCATCTGACTACGCTGCCAATATCGAGTTAGCCGAAGGCTTGCCATTACTCTCTGAACGCGCGGCTGCCTCTGCCCCGATGCAGACTATTCCTACCCCAGGCAAAAGCACCTGTGCCGACGTCGCGGCCTTTCTCGGGCTACCGATCACGCAGACGGTGAAATCGATTGTGCTGGCGACCGACCCTCCGACCGACAAGTCGCACCCTGGGAAGGCAGCGACACCAGGCGGCGCGAAGATTTTTTTATTACTGGTACGGGGCGACCACGACCTCAACGAGGTGAAAGTCGGAAAGCTTGCCCCCTTTGCAGAAGGATTTCGTTTTGCCACGGTCGACGAAATCGTGGCGAATTTTGGCACCGAGCCCGGATACCTCGGGCCCGTCAGCCTGCCCGCGACCGTCACCATGATTGCGGACCGCACGGTGGCCCTGATGGCGAACTTTGTGGTCGGGGCAAATCAGAAAGACCACCACACCACAGGCGTGCACTGGGGACGTGACCTGGCGGAGCCTGCGCTGGTGGCCGACATTCGTAATGTGGTGGAAGGCGACCCCTCGCCCTGCGGTAAGGGCAGGCTCAAAATCGAGCGGGGTATTGAAGTGGGCCATGTCTTCTATCTGGGTACCAAATATTCAGAGGCCATGAAGGCCACCACGCTGGATGAAACCGGCAAGCCACGGGTCATGGAGATGGGCTGCTATGGCATTGGTGTGACCCGCATTGTGGGCGCGGCGATTGAGCAGAACCATGACGAGAAGGGGATCTTCTGGCCCCGGGCCATAGCCCCCTTTGAGGTGGTGGTCTGCCCGGTGGGTGCGAACAAATCTGCCGCAGTCAAAGAGGCTGCTGAAAAGGTCTATGCGGAACTCTCCGCCGCAGGCTATGAGGTGATTCTGGACGACCGCGACGAGCGGCCAGGCGTGATGTTTGCTGACTGGGAGCTCATTGGCGTACCGGTACGGGTCACGATTGGTGAACGGTCGCTCAGAGAAGGCCGGCTCGAACTACTCAAGCGCGAGGGCATGCAGGCAAGCGACTGTGGGCTGACCGAGGTATGTGCTGCGGTAGGCCGGCTCATGGGCTAATAGGCTACAGGCATCGGACTAGCGCCGAAAGCCGCCCATCATGCCGCCGAGGCCCTTCATGCCGCCCATACCACCCATCGCGCGCATGATCTTGGCCATGCCACCCGACTGCATCTTTTTCATCATCGTCTGCATCTGCTCAAACTGGTTGAGCATGCGATTGAGCTCCTGCACCTGCACCCCGGCACCCGCGGCAATGCGGCGCTTGCGGCTTGCCTTTAAGAGCTCTGGATTACGACGCTCCTGCGGCGTCATGGCATTAATGAGTCCTTCCATGCGACGAATCGACTTGTCTGCCGCCGACATATCGCCCCCCTTGGCCGCCTGCTGAAGCTGGGCGGGTAGCTTGTCAATGAGCGAGGAGAGACCGCCCATCGACTTCATCTGACCAATCTGCATCTTAAAGTCTTCGAGGTCGAACTTAGCCCCGGACTTCAGCTTCGCCGCCATCTTCTCGGCAGACTTCAGGTCGATAGACTTCTGCGCCTGTTCCACCAGGGCGAGTACGTCACCCATGCCCAGAATGCGTTGGGCGAAGCGCTCAGGATCAAAGGCCTCTAGCCCATCGATCTTCTCCGACGTACCCACAAACCGCACGGGCTTTCCGGTAATCGATCGAACCGACAGAACTGCCCCCCCGCGGGCATCGCCGTCAACCTTGGTAAGCACAATACCGGTGAGCGGCAGGGCCTGACCAAAGGCCTCGGCTGTGCGTACCGCGTCTTGGCCCTGCATGGCGTCCACGGTAAAGAGAGTCTCTACCGGCTTGACCGCCGCATGCACCGCGGTAATCTCCGCCATCATCTCGGCATCAATGGCGAGCCGGCCTGCGGTGTCGATCAGCAGCACATCGTGAAAGTGCCGGCGGGCCCAGTCCACCGCCGCAACCGCAATGTCCACGGGCTTCTGGTCTGGACTACTGGAAAAAAAATCGACCCCAGCCTGTTCGCTCACCAGACGCAGCTGCTCGATGGCCGCCGGGCGGTAGACGTCGCACGATACGGTGAGTACCTTTTTTTTGTGGCGGTCGTGCAGCCACTTGGCCATCTTGCCCACACTGGTGGTCTTGCCCGCCCCCTGTAGTCCCGCCATGAGAACGATGGCAGGTGGCTGGCTGGCAAGATTGAGCCCCATGGCGGGCGGCGGCTGATCGCTAGCCATGAGACCCACGAGCTCTCGATGCACCACGCCAACCAAGGCCTGACCGGGGGTGAGACTTCCCACGACCTCTTGGCCCACCGCCTTCTCACGCACCTGGGCCACAAACTGCTTGACGACGGGCAGGGCGACGTCGGCATCGAGCAAGGCCAGTCGAATCTCGCGCAGCATCTCCTGGGTGTTGGACTCGGTAATCCGGGCCTCACCCTTCATAGTCTTCACCACCTTCGAGAGGCGGTCGGTCAATGTTTCTAGCATCGATGCATTCCTCGGAAAGCCCCCTGGTAGAAGGGCTGCGCTACACTGGTCTCATGGAGTCTTCATTGTATGAGTTCACCGCCTGGATGGCCTGCCTGGGCTACATCGGGCTGGCGATTCTGCGGCTTCGGCGTCCGCCGACGCTCAGCGAGGCATCGCTGCAAGGAACGGCGGGCGGGGTCGGCCCCGGGGCGGGACAGGTATCCGGATCACACCCCCTGCTCATGGCGTCCCTCACCCTGGTGCTCACCCTGCATGGCCTCACCTTACTGCCTGCCTGGTTCTCAGAGGAGGCCTTTCGGTTCGGCTTTGCAAGTTCGGTCTCCTGGACCCTCTGGCTCGCCGTACTTCTCATGTGGGTGGAATCTTTTTTCCAGCGACTGCCCCGCATCACGGCACTGATTTTTCCCGTGGCCGCCCTCGGCTGTCTTCTGCCCCTCTGGTTTGGGGGAATCGTCATCATGGAGCAGCCGCCCGCGCTCTTTCGGGCCCATATTCTGCTGGCCATGCTCGCCTACAGCGCCTTTGCCGTGGCTGCGGCCCATGCGCTGCTCATGATGTCACTGGAAAACGCGCTGCATCGCGGGGGCCCGCGAAGCCTCTGGTGGGAGGATATGCCCGCGCTGCTGGCCCTCGACCAGACACTCGTGCGAGTCACCTGGGCAGGCTTCGTACTTCTTACCTTCACCCTGCTCTCAGGGGTCTGGGTCAACCTCTGGCTTGACCATCCGCCGCTGAAGATGGACCACAAGACCTTCTTCACGCTTGCGACCTGGGTCATGGTGGCCGTCTTTTTTATCGGGCGGCGCGCCCGCGGATGGCGCGGACGGGTGGCCGCAAAGTTTGCCCTGGCGGGCTTTGGCCTTTTGCTGCTGGCCTATGTGGGGAGTCGGTTCGTAGTTGAAGTGCTGCTGCACCGATAACGCTCCGATCAGATGCTTACCCGCATTCTTATTGTCGTTGTGCTGGTGGGCCTTGCCCTCTGGTTGCTAAGACGCGCGCTGGGGCGGCCCGACCGCGGGCGATCACCGCCCCCAAAGACCCCCAACGGACCAAAAGGCAAATCCTCAAAAGAGACGCTAGACCTCGTGGCCTGCCGGCACTGTGGCCTGCACCTTCCCCGTACCGAGGCCCTCTGGCGCGACAGCCAGCCCTTTTGCTCAGAGGCGCATGCTGATCAGGGCAGACAGCAAAGCGGGCCCTAAAGCCCAAGGCAATCGCACGTGACGCGCCCCTACAGCACCACCCCAACGGCAGTGGTCGAATGACGCAATTCAGTGACCTTGGCTGGCTCTACAGCAGCCCAGAGGCGAGCTGCCGCTGGCGCCCTAGCCCCCACTACAACCAACGACCTGAGGGGTCGCCAACCTCGCTGGTGGTGGTGCATGGCATTAGCCTTCCTGCCGGCCGGTTTGGCGGGCCATGGATCGACGCACTTTTTATGAACCAGCTCTCGGGGCAGAGTCCGCATGGGCTCGCGAGCCTTGCCGGCCTAGAGGTCTCCAGCCACTTCTTGATAGCTCGGGATGGCTGCCTCACCCAATATGTCTCCATTCTGAACCGTGCGTGGCACGCAGGCGTCTCTGTCTTTGCGGGACAGTCCAACTGCAACGATTTCTCCATCGGTATCGAGCTCGAGGGTACTGACGAGCTTCCCTACACCGAGGCGCAGATGCAGGCACTGACGCTGCTCTGTCAGGCACTGGGGAAGGCACTGCCCACGCTGCGGGCCATCACAGGACACAGCGTGGTCGCACCTGGACGCAAGACCGACCCGGGGCCTGCCTTTGACTGGTCCGATCTAGGTCAGCGCATGGCGGCGATCGGGCTACCCTGGCAGGTGGTAGACGCAGGGTGACCCCGACTGACCAATAAGAATTAGGGACATCACAGAGTGGGGGTCGCCGTTCACGCCTCCCCCGGCGATCGCAAGACATCACGCGGGTCTTCGCCCGGTTTCTTGTCAGTAGCCTCAAGATCTCTCGTCTGAACGTCGCCCCCTAAGGCGGGCAGACCGTTGGCGTGTATGAAGCAGTGCAGATTAGGGTTTGCCCAGAGCTTTTTCCTTGCCCACAGCGGGGCCGGACTACTACAATTAGTAGGAACAAAAGAAAAAAATACTACCGGTAGTAAGGCCTAGGCCGATTCCGGTCTACCTTCCCCACCGCTTTTTCAGGAGATCTTTGGTATGCAAAGGGCAGTCTCGTCGACGGAATTTGTGCAATCCCCCCCTCCGGCCACCCATCCCTCCTCCGAGGAGACGGGCAATCTACTGGCGGCGGCTGGCCTCTCAGACATTAAAGTCATCCGCCGTAATGGTGCGGTGGTCTCCTTTGATGCGCCCAAGATCACAGTGGCCCTCACCAAGGCCTTTCTTGCCGTCCAGGGGGGGCAGGGGGCGGCGAGTGCCCGCGTGCGAGAGGTCACCGAACAGCTCACCCAGCAGGTCGCCGCCGCGCTGCTGCGTCGCATGCCCGCAGGCGGCACCGCCCACATCGAAGACATTCAAGATCAGGTCGAACTCGCTCTCATGCGCTCGGGCGAACATGAGGTCGCGCGCGCCTATGTGCTCTACCGCGAGCGCCGGGCCCAAGAGCGCGCTGCCAAGACCAAGGCGCAGGTAGCAGACCACCAGCTCAACATGCTTGTCAAAGGCCAACGGGTACCGCTTGACCAGGCCTGGCTTCAGAGCATCATCACCGATGCCTGCACAGGGCTCGAGGGCCATGCCAACGCAGAACCGGTACTCAACGACACGGTGAAAAACCTCTACGACGGGGTGCCCGTAGAAGAAGTTGAAAAATCCGCCATCCTGGCGGCCCGCGCACTTATTGAGAAGGATCCCGCCTATGCAAAAGTCAGTGCCCGCCTGCTGCTCCACACCATTCGCAAGGAAGTCTTGGGGGCAGAGGTCTCGCAGGCTGATATGGCGTCGCAGTATGTCGACTACTTTCCTCGGTATATCAAGAAGGGCATTGAGATCGGCCTATTGAACGAAGAGCTCGGGCGCTATGACTTAAAGCGCCTCTCGCAGGCCCTAAACGCAGACCGCGACCTACAGTTTGACTATCTGGGCCTGCAGACGCTCTATGACCGCTACTTCCTGATCGACCGCAACGATCTCTTTAGTGGCGAAGGACGTCGCATCGAGATGCCCCAGGCCTTCTTTATGCGGGTGGCTATGGGCCTAGCCATCCAAGAACTCAACCGCGAAGAGCGGGCAATCGAGTTCTATCAGCTGCTGTCGAGCTTCGACTTCATGAGCTCCACGCCCACCCTCTTTAATAGCGGCACCACCCATTCCCAGCTGTCTTCCTGCTACCTGACCACCGTGGCCGATGACCTCGATGGTATTTACGAGGCCATTAAGGAGAATGCACTGCTGGCCAAGTACGCCGGTGGTCTGGGCAACGACTGGACGCCGGTGCGGGCCCTTGGTAGCCACATCAAGGGCACCAACGGCAAGAGCCAGGGCGTGGTGCCCTTCCTCAAAGTCGTCAACGATACGGCCGTGGCGGTTAATCAGGGGGGCAAGCGTAAGGGCGCGGTCTGCACCTACCTGGAATCCTGGCACCTCGATGTCGAAGAGTTCCTAGAGTTGCGTAAGAACACCGGAGATGACCGGCGTCGTACCCACGACATGAATACCGCCAACTGGATTCCCGACCTCTTCATGAAGCGGGTCATGGAAAACGGCGAGTGGACACTTTTTTCGCCCTCCGATGTGCCCGATCTGCATGACAAGGTGGGCAAGGCTTTTGAGGCCGCCTACACCGGCTACGAAGAGAAGGCAGCCCGCGGGGAGATTCGCCTCTTTAAAAAGATCCAGGCCACGTCCCTCTGGCGCAAGATGCTCACCATGCTCTTTGAGACAGGGCACCCCTGGATCACCTTCAAAGACCCCTGCAACATCCGCAGCCCGCAGCAGCATGTGGGCGTCGTCCACAGTTCTAACCTCTGTACCGAGATCACTCTCAATACCAACGACACCGAGATAGCCGTCTGTAATCTGGGCTCGGTCAACCTGGTCCAGCACCTCACCGCGGGTCCGCAGGGTGGCCTGGTGCTCGACCATGCCAAGCTCAAAAAGACTGTTAGTACGGCCATGCGCATGCTCGATAACGTCATCGACATCAACTATTACGCAGTGGCCAAGGCCCGTAATGCCAACGTGCGGCATCGGCCTGTCGGTCTCGGAATCATGGGCTTTCAGGAGGCCCTCCATGCCATGCGGGTGCCCTATGGCTCCTCGGAGGCCGTCGAGTTTGCCGACAGCTCCATGGAAATGGTCTGCTACGAGGCCTATTGGGCCTCTACTGCGCTTGCCCAGCAGCGAGGTGCCTACTCGAGCTTTAAGGGCTCGCTCTGGGACCAGGGCATTCTGCCTTTAGATAGCCTCACACTGCTCGAGAAAGAGCGAGGCGGCTATGTAGAGATCGACCGCAAGGTGCGGCTCGACTGGTCGGCGCTGCGCGCCCGTATTCAGGCCCATGGCATGCGTAACTCCAACTGTGTGGCCATTGCACCTACCGCCACCATCTCCAATATTGTGGGTATCTCTGCCTCTATTGAACCCACCTACCAGAACCTCTACGTGAAATCGAACCTCTCCGGGGAATTCACGGTGGTGAACGAGACCATGGTCCGTGACCTGAAGGCCTTGGGGCTCTGGGACGAGGTGATGGTGGCCGACCTGAAGTATTTCGACGGAAGCCTGGCAAAGATCGACCGTATTCCCGCCGATCTGCGGGCCCTCTACGCCACAGCCTTCGAGATTGATACCCACTGGATTGTCGAGTGCGCTGCCCGTCGCCAGAAATGGATCGATCAGGCCCAGTCGCTCAACATTTACATGGCCGGCGCCTCCGGTAAGAAGCTCGATGAGACCTACAAGCTTGCCTGGCTGCGTGGCCTGAAGACCACCTACTATCTGCGCACCATGGGTGCTACCCATGCGGAGAAGAGCACCTTAAATACCGGGCAACTCAATGCGGTTCCGGTCTCTGGTGGAATGGCCGGTGGTATGTCCGGTGCTATGGCGGGAATGGCAGCTGCAAGCCTTACGCAGCCTGCTGAGCCGATTGTTGCGCGCGGTGCGGAGGCCCCGGCATCTGATGTGAAATTCTGCGCCATCGACAACCCCGACTGCGAGGCATGTCAGTAGTGCATCGCATCTGATGTATTGATCCACACGGCGACGCGTGACATCACAACGCGCGAGTGTGGATCAAATGAGACGAAGGAAAAAAAATTTCGTCTCCTAGGTAATTTTTTTGAAAAAACATTTGCACCATTTGCGCGGTTCGATCATGATTCGGCCTATCGAAACAACCGACTCTCACGAACCGTTCATCCCTTGATTTGTTGCTTGAACTGAAAGTGAGATCGATATGCTGAACTGGGAAGACACCTCCACCACCGTTGCATCCAAGCCCTCGCAGGCAGCAGCGTTGCTTTCTTCAACTCCCCTTCCCTCAGGGGATCGGCCGCACTCCCCCTCCTCCGCCATCACTCCGCTCACGCAGGGGTCATCTGCGTCGGCTGAAGACGCAGAACGCCGGGTCAAGGTCGAGGACAAACGGATCATCAACGGCGGCACCGACGTCAATCAGCTCGTCCCCTTCAAATACAAATGGGCCTGGGAAAAGTATCTTGCGGGCTGTGCCAACCACTGGATGCCGCAAGAGATCAACATGTCTCGGGACATCGCGCTCTGGAAGGATCCCAACGGCCTCACCGAAGATGAGCGGCGTTTGGTCAAACGTAACCTGGGATTCTTTGTCACCGCCGACAGTCTGGCGGCCAACAACATTGTTCTGGGTACCTACCGCCACATCACCGCGCCGGAGTGCCGCCAGTACCTCCTGCGTCAGGCCTTTGAAGAGGCCATTCATACCCATGCCTACCAATATATCGTCGAGTCACTAGGTCTCGACGAAGGCGAGATCTTCAATGCCTATCACGAGGTCGCCTCGATTCGGGACAAAGACGAGTTCCTTATCCCCTTCATCGACACCCTTACCGACCCCAACTTTCAGACAGGCACCCTCGAGGCAGACCAGCGACTCCTGAAGTCGCTGATTGTCTTCTCCTGCATCATGGAAGGCCTCTTCTTCTACGTGGGGTTTGTACAGATCCTCGCATTAGGTCGGCAGAACAAGATGACAGGCGCTGCCGAGCAGTACCAGTACATCCTGCGGGATGAGTCGATGCACTGTAATTTTGGTATCGACCTGGTCAACACCATTAAGCTTGAGAACCCCCATCTCTGGACGCCAGAGTTCAGGGCAGAGTTGCAGACCCTTTTCACTAAGGCGGTCGACCTTGAATACCGCTATGCGGAAGACACCATGCCACGGGGTGTCCTCGGCTTAAACGCGAGCATGTTTAAGGGATACCTTCGTTATATTGCCAATCGTCGGTGCCAGCAGATCGGGCTAGACCCGGTGTTTGGCGCCGAGGAAAATCCGTTCCCCTGGATGGCCGAAATGGTCGACCTCAAAAAGGAACGCAACTTCTTCGAGACCCGTGTGATCGAGTATCAGACGGGTGGTGCCCTCAGTTGGGAATAGCGCTGCCGCATCCCCCAACCCATGCGTTGCCAGGCTTAGCTCCTCGGCACGGGCGGTCTCTCCCGTATTCATTGGCGTTAGAAGGCAAAGGGCTGTCGTTCTCTGAACGGCGGCCTTTTTTTCTTGCGCAAATGAATGGTTCGAGCCAAGGGGCTCGAATCTCCCCGTGACTTTGTCGACCGTGTCGACATGAAGGAGAAAAGCAATGGCAACAACGAAGAAGAAGGCGAAAAAGGCGAAGGCCGCTAAGCCGGAAGTAAAGAAGGCCGCAGCAAAGCCGGCAGCAAAGAAAGCAGCCGCGAAGAAGCCCGCTGCGAAAAAAGCAGCAGCCAAGAAGCCTGCAGCAAAGAAAGCAGCCGCGAAGAAGCCGGCAGCTAAAAAAGCAGCAGCCAAGAAGCCTGCAGCAAAGAAGGCAGCCGCTAAGAAGCCAGCCGCTAAGAAGCCAGCCGCTAAAAAAGCAGCCAAAAAGCCTGCAGCAAAGAAGGCAGCTGCTAAGAAGCCGGCTGCTAAGAAGGCTGCGAAGAAAGCTGCGAAGAAGCCTGCCGCTGCCAAGCCTGTGGCAAGCGCTGCGCCGATTTCCAGCACCTGGCCTTTCCCCACGGGCGCTCGTCCCTAAGGCGGTCGCGCAGTATCTACTGCGTGCCATCAAACCCCGCCCTCTGTGGCGGGGTTTTTTCACTCCGTTTCTAAAACACCGCGATGACTGTCTGGTTTGTCCTCAAGGCTCTCGGTAGTATTTTTTCTGTGGCCTGCCTACTGCGCGCCTATCTGCAGGTGGCCAAGCTCCATCCCATGAATCCCTTAAGCCAGATGGTCTTTCGGTTCACCGACTGGCTGGTCATCCCCTTACGGCGACTCTTCCCTCCGCAATCGCGTATCGACTGGGGGAGCCTAGCCGCTGCCACGCTGGTCGCTGTGATTCTTGCGGTGGTGGAATTTCTTTGGCGTGGCCTCGATCCGGCGCTCACCCAGCAGGGCCCGGTCGTCCGCCCCTTCGGACTTGTCTTTATTCTGGCCTTGATCTGGCTGGTCGGCTGGGGGGCGCAGCTTCTGGTGGTACTCCTGCTGGCACAGGCAGTACTTGGGCTTTTTTCCAGAAACCTCACGGCCGCCGCACTGCGGCCAGTGCTCGAGGTCTTGGTGCGCCCCCTGGTTCAGCCCATTCGACAACGGATGAGGCCGGTGGGTCGCGGCGGCCTCGACTTTTCTCCCATTGTTGTCTTTATCGTCCTGCAGGTTGTTTTGGGTCTACAGGGCTTGGCCGAACACCTGGTGCACCAAGCGCTCTTTGGGGGCTAGCGCGGTTTCGCGGTTTGGCTTCTTAGTACGGCACCACCCGTACCGCAGCGCCAGAACCGACGATACGCACCCGGTCACCGGGCCGAAGCACCACGTCAGACTCCTGCACAATCGCCCGACGTTCGCCAGAATCGAGGCGCACAACAATTTCAAAGCCTGGCCGCTGGTTTGCCCGCTCTTCGATGGCCTGGCCCACCACCGCGCCACCAATGGCCCCCAGCACACTGGCAATCGTTGAGCCACGGCCGTCGCCCACGCCCGAGCCTGCAACGCCGCCGACCACCCCGCCCGCTATCACACCCGCCCCCATGCTGTCCCGTTGAATGGTGACGCCTCGGACCCCTTCCACAACGCCTGTGCGAAAAGTCTGCTCGACCTGGGTCTCACCGGCCCGATAGACATCGGCAGAGCTGCTGCGGGTTGCGCAGCCAGACAGCACGAGTGAGCCCGCTGCCAACCCGGCAAGGGCTAAAGAGAACAGTGGGCGATGAACGAAGACAAAAGACGACGACATAGAAACGCTCCTGAAATAAGAGAGAGGATTATTCTTGGGACAGCGCCGCCAGTATTTGGTTGCGGTCCACCTGGTGGTTCTGTGCACCCCGCGACTGCACCTTCAGCCCGCCCATCACGATACCTGCACGGCAGCTCTTGACAAGGCTCTGGCCCTCAGACAAGGCCCAGAGCAGGCCCGCACGAAAGGCATCGCCGCAGCCTGTGGGGTCTACCGGCCGAGATACCGGAATCGCTGGCAGACTCTCCTCCCCGTGCGCCCCCGCAAACCAGACCCCTTTGGCGCCCCGGGTCACCACCACCCCGCCCTGAGGGTGGGGACGCAGCAGCTGCCGAATATCGGGCAGGGGCATCTCAATGCAACGACTCAGCATCTCGCCTTCGTAGTCATTGACCGCCAACCAGCATGACTGACGTAGCACCGCAAGCAACTCCTCCTTAGAAAACATGGGCAGACCCTGACCGGGATCGAAGACAAACGGAATCTCCGCGGCGGTAAAGGCGGCCGCATGATCAATCATGGCCCGCTTTCCATTGGGCGAGACAATACCCAGCCCCGGGCGGCCCCCCACCACCTGGGCCTGCCAGGCGACCTCCATCGCCCCCGGGTGAAAGGCGGTAATCTGGTTGTCATCCAGATCGGTCGTTATAAAGGCTTGGGCGGTGAAATGGTCTTCAGTCATCACCGTCTGCGTGATGTCCACCCCAAGGCCTTCGAGCCGTTGACGATAGGCCTGACCGTCCTTGCCTAGGGCGCCCACGACCGAGACCGCTGCCCCGAGTCCCACCAGACCATACGCAATGTTGGCGGCACACCCTCCAAACTCCTGACGCATCTGCGGCGTGAGAAAAGCCACATTGAGCATATGCACCTGGTCACTGAGGATGTGATCCTTAAATCGGCCTTCAAAAACCATGATGGTGTCAAAGGCAATTGAGCCGCTGACCTGAATCAGGGGGCGATCTTTGGTCGTACGCGCGCTCGCGGTCTTATCGGTAGGCATAACCGTCTTTCTCTAAAAATAACGTGGCGATAAAAAGTTATGAAGCGCACCTGCCTGGCAGATGGCCAAGGCAGGCCCAGCCCTCTCGAGTGCCCAGAAGCCTCAGTCTCGGACGGCTGGGGTCGGCGGCAGCAAACCAATCGGCAAGCGAATCAGCCTGGGCCTCTAGCAGCCCCGAGAGTACCAGACCCCCTTGAGGACCCACGCTCCGCCAGAGTACAGGTGCGAGCACCTTTAGCGGCTGGGCCAGGATATTGGCAACCACCAGATCGAAGCCCGCATTCGGCTCGGCTATCTGGCGGGAAAGGTCTTCCTGGGCCGAGGCACAGCGCACCCTATGGTCGAGCTGATTGGCCTGGGCATTGGCCTGGGCCACCCGCACCGCCACGGGATCGATGTCGAGGGCGATGACCTGTTGTGCTCCAAGACCTGCCGCGGCCAAGGCGAGAATGCCCGAACCACAGCCATAGTCGAGCACCCGAGATTCCGGTCCCACAGCGCCCGATGCAAAGGCCGAAAGAATCGCCTCGAGGCAGAGTTGGGTCGTGGCATGTCCGCCCGTGCCAAAAGCCATGCCGGGATCGATGGTGAGTGCGAGCCTTGGGGGCTGTCGGTAGGCTGTCGGCGCCTCGTGCCAACTCGGGCCGACCCAGAGGGTGTCGCAGACTTCTAAGGGGGTGAACTGGGCCTGCGTCTTGGTCACCCAGTCTTCGTCGCCCAGCTGCAAAACCTCGGGCGTCCCCAGGCCGAGTCTGGCCCAGGGCTGATGCGGCGCCTGCCACCAGACTAGCGGCTCTTCGTCCTCGGGCAACAACAGATGCAACCGACTCGAAGGCCAGGCCCGCAGCGATTGGGGACTGCCTGGCTCCCCAAAGAGCGGCCGCTCACGGTGGGCCGCCTGCGCATCGGCATCCTCAATGGTGACACTTAAGGCACCCGCCTCAAGCAAGGCATCCGACAAGGCATCGAGCCAGGCATCGGGGCTCTGCCCGTCGGCGGGCTGCGGGGAGAGAACGAGGCTTAACTGCCAGGGCAAGAGACGCGGCCCCGCCTGTGGGTCACGAGGCCTCCTTATCGAGCATGGCCTCTAAATAATGGATCGAGGTACCCCCATCCATAAAGTGCGTGTCCCGCATGATCTTGCGGTGCAGGGGCACATTGGTCTGAATGCCCTCGACGACCATCTCCGAAAGGGCAATCGTCATGCGGGCAATGGCCTGCTCTCGGGTGTCGCCATAGGCGATGATCTTGCCGATCATCGAGTCGTAATGGGGCGGCACGGTGTAATTGGCATAGGCATGGGAATCGACCCGAATCCCCGGGCCTCCCGGGGCATGCCAGGTAAGAATCCGGCCAGGCGATGGGGTGAACTTAAAGGGGTCTTCGGCATTGACCCGGCACTCAATCGCATGGCCCTTAAAGCCAATGTCTTTTTGGCGAAAGGCCAGTCGCTCGCCTGAGGCCACCCGGATCTGTTGCTGCACGATATCAATGCCCGTGATCCACTCGGTGACCGGATGCTCGACCTGCACACGGGTATTCATCTCGATGAAATAAAACTCATCGTTCTCAAAGAGAAACTCAATGGTGCCAGCGCCCCTGTATCCCAGCTTCTTACAGGCTTCTGCACAGCGCAGGCCAATCTTTTCGCGCAGCTTGGGCGAGAGTCGCGGGGCCGGGGCCTCCTCGATCACCTTCTGGTGGCGACGCTGCATCGAGCAGTCACGCTCCCCGAGATGGACCACATTGCCGTAATGGTCTGCGAGAATCTGGATCTCGATATGCCGGGGATTCTCCAGGAATTTCTCCATGTAGACCTCGGGATTGTTAAAGGCCGCCGCGGCCTCAGCCCGCGTGGTATTAACCGCATTCAGTAGCGCCGCCTCGGTATGCACCACCCGCATCCCCCGGCCGCCACCGCCGCCCGACGCCTTAATGATGACCGGGTAGCCCACCGCGCGGCCCGCACGAATAATCTCTTTGGGATCATCCGGCAGGGCCCCTTCAGACCCCGGCACACACGGCACACCCGCCGCAATCATGGCCTGCTTGGCGGCCACCTTGTCGCCCATCTTCCGAATGACATCGGCCGTGGGCCCAATAAAACGAAAGCCGCTCTGCTCCACCTGCTCGGCAAAGTTGGCGTTTTCCGACAAGAATCCATAGCCGGGGTGAATGGCCTCCGCATCGGTGACCTCGGCGGCCGCAATGATGGCGGGAATATTGAGGTAGCTCTCCCGCGAGGGTGGTGGGCCGATGCAGACCGACTCGTCGGCAAGTTTGACGTATTTGGCCTCGGTGTCGGCGGTGGAATGGACCACCACGGTCTTAATTCCCAGTTCACGGCAGGCCCGCTGAATACGCAGCGCAATCTCGCCGCGGTTGGCGATCAGTACCTTCTCAAAAAGTGGCATGGTCAGCGCCCTTAGCCGATGACAAACAAGGCCTGCCCAAACTCCACGGCCTTGCCGTTTTCCACCAAGATCTCCTTGACTACCCCAGCCTTGTCTGCGGGAATCTCATTCATGAGTTTCATGGCCTCAATCACGCAGAGGGTCTGCCCCTCGGCCACCGTATCGCCCACCGAAATAAAAGGGGCCGCGCCGGGGGAAGATGAGCGGTAGAAAGTGCCGACCATCGGCGAGGTCACCCGATGCTGGCCGGCGACCTCGGCGGCCTGCCGGTCGGCCAACTCCGCTGCCTCGGCGGCCATGGTCATCGCAGACGGATGCGCAACCGGACCCGGGGCAGCAACCGGCGCATGGGCGACCATGGGTGCCATCGCCACAGGCATAGCCGCCGGCACCGACTTCACAATACGCACCTTGCCTTCGCCTTCGGTAATCTCGAGCTCAGAAATGCTCGACTCTGCCACCAGGTCTATGAGCGTCTTTAGCTTTCGTAGATCCATTCTGTCCTCCCGACTATTGATCGGCAGTGTACCTGAGGTCAAAGGGGGGCTCAGGGAAAAGATCTGTCTATTTGGCCGTTTCTGCCCATTTCATGAGCTCATCTTCATAGATTCTGCCCATCTTCTGCTTGACCACCCGGCCCTCTGGATCCACCAAGGCCGTGTAAGGCAGGGCGTCAATACTACTGCCGAGTCGGCGCGCGAGTTCGGAGCCCGCGGCCCCCGTAATGAGCAGGGGATAGGAGAAAGTCTTGTCCTCGAGAAACTCGCGCACATTGGAGGGGGAGTCAACGGCAAGACCCACGACTTTGATGCCTTTTGAGGACCACTTGTCGTGAAATCGCGAAAGTTCGGGCATTTCTTCAATGCATGGGGGGCACCAGGTAGCCCAAAAGTTCACCAGGGTATAGCCGCCCCGATAGCTCTCGAGTGGAACCGGCTTGCCATCCGTACCGGGGAATTCCAGGGCATAAAACCATTGCACACTGGCCACCGGCGAAGGCGCGAGGCGCCAGAGCCCGATGCCAATGCCGGAGACCAGGGCGGTGACCATCACCGCCAAAACCAAAAGCGCACGTCGTGTCTTCACTGATCGCCCTCTCTGTCCAAAAGTGTCTGAAGTTGCGTCGCGGTCACCGCTCCAAGTCGTTTAGGCAGTCCGGGGCTCGACAGCACCGAAACAACCACCGTCTCGCCCTGCCAGGTAAAGACGAGGCCTTCGACCTCTGCGCGGCCCGCCGGGTGCGGAACCATCACTGCCTCTGGCTGCAGGCCCGCATCCAGCAGAAAAATACCAAGGCCCTTGGCGTTGTCAGAGACACAGGCCAGGTGAATGCCGCTGAACTCGGTGGCTGTGCCGTTGGCCACGGCCCCAAGCAGTGATGGCTGAAAGTCCGCAAGCCGCTGCATCAACGCCAGGGCCTGCAGGCGAAGGCTTCGCAGCCGAGCCGGCTGATGGTCGGCACAGAAGACGGCAAGGTAGTCACGCACGGCCGCCTCTACCTGCTCATTGGTGGGCAGTGCCTCCTGCGCAATACGACCGCGGTGCCCCCCCGTGATGCGATCATAGGCCTTGCGCTTTGCGGACTGATAGTCCAAGCCCTCTTCGGCAATCATCTGCGCTGCCGAGGCGGCGATTTCATCTCGTAGGGAATGCATAGCGACGAATTATGCGGTCGTACAATGCCGCATGCATATTCACATCCTAGGGATCTGCGGCACCTTTATGGGCGGGGTCGCGCAGCTGGCGCGTGCTCAGGGCCTCACGGTCACCGGCTGCGATACCCAGGTCTATCCACCGATGAGCGATCAGCTTCGTCAGGCAGGCATCTCTCTCACGGAAGGATTTGAAGCCGACCAGTTGGCCTTCAAGCCCGACCTCTGGGTGGTGGGCAATGTCGCCCGCCGCGGTCTTCCTCTCGTGGAGGCCCTGCTCAATCAGCGACTGCCGATGGTCTCTGGCCCGCAGTTCATGGCCGAGCAGATCCTTCCCCAGACGCGACTCGCTGCGGTGGCCGGCACCCATGGCAAGACCACCACCAGTGCACTACTGGCCTACCTGCTCGACGCCTGTGGACAGTCGCCGGGGTTTCTGATTGGCGGCGTGCCCGAAAACTTCGGCCAGTCCGCCCGCACGGCCGCCCCCGGTGCGCCTTTTGTCATTGAGGCCGATGAATACGACACGGCGTTTTTCGATAAACGGTCAAAGTTTCTGCACTACCGCGCCGAAGTCGCCATTCTGAACAACCTCGAATTCGACCATGCAGACATCTTCCCAGACCTGGCTGCCATTGAGACCCAGTTTCATCACTGGGTACGCACCCTTCGGTCTGAGGGAGCGCTCTGGGTAAAGGCTGGCGAGCCAGCCCTGGAACGTGTGCTGGCCCGCGGCCATTACACCCCCGTGCATCGCTTCGATACCGGCCCCGCGCCCGTGGCGGAGGCTGTCGCCATATCGGGCGCCGCCAGCCCACGATTGGTCCTGACCCCACAGGGCCAAGACAGTCACGGGCGTGACCAGCTTGCGGTCTGGCTCGACGGACAGCCACAGGGCCTGGTCTCAAGCCCCCTCTGGGGCGACCATAACCGGGCCAATCTGGCCGGCGCACTTGGGGCGGCGCTCTCGCTTGGTGTGCCTCTGGCCCCCCTGCTCTCGGCTGTGCCTGGCTTTCTGGGCATTAAGCGCCGAATGCAGTTGCGGGGCATCGCCGCAGAGGTGCGCGTCTTTGACGACTTCGCCCATCATCCCACGGCCATTCAGACCACCGTAGAAGGGCTGCGACGCAATCTCCGGCCGCAGGGCCGCGTGCTTGCTGTTTTGGAGCCGCGGTCCAACACCATGAAGATGGGGGTCATGCGGTCACGTCTGGCCGAAGCACTCACCGGCGCCGATCAGGTCTTTGGTTTTTCGGGTGGGCTCGACTGGTCACTTGAGGAGGCGCTCGCCCCCCTGGGCCCCTGTGCCCAGGCCTATCCGGCGCTCGACACCCTCGTCGCCGCAGTGGCCAAGGCCGCACGGCCAGGCGATGACATTCTGGTCATGAGTAATGGCGCCTTTGGCGGTGTTCATGAACGCCTGCTTCTCGCCCTGGCCGAGACCGACAGCCCGGGCAATAAGGGCTAGGCCATGTATTGCTTCTTTGAAGATGCGGGCCAATACCGGGCCGGCAGAATTCTGACCAAGGCCGACACGAGCCTGCAGCTCGAACTGGGCTCCGGCCGTCGCATCAAGATTAAACAGGCCGCCTGCCTGCTGGAGTTCCCGGGCCCAGAACCCGAGGCCTTCTTGGCCCAGGCCCAGAGCCAGGCGGAGGCACTCGACCCCGACTTCCTCTGGCAATGCGCGCCCCAAGACGACTTTTCATTTTCCGACTTTGCCCAGGAGGTCTATGGCGCGGGGGCCTCAGTGCTCGAGCAGGCAAGCCTCGCCCTGGCCTTGCATGCAGCGCCCATGTACTTCTACCGACGGGGCAAGGGGGTCTTTCGTCCGGCGCCCCTAGAGTCTTTGCAGGCGGCACTGGCAGGCGCCGAACGCAAACGTCTGGCCGCGGAGGCCCAGGCCCGGATGGAACAGACCATCATCGAGGGGACAGAACCCCTGCCCCCAGAGATCGCCAGCCAGGCCCTCACACTCCTCATTCGACCGGACAAACAGTCCCTTCCCTATAAGGCACTGGAGTCTGCCGCCCATCAGCTACAGACCAGTCCCGCCCGACTCTTACTCGCACGCGGCGCGCTGCCCTCGGCCTATGCGCTCCATCGTGCCCGGTTTCTGAGTGAGGCCCTCGCCCATCCCCATGCCACAGCACCCGAGGGCCTCGACCTCACCGCCCTCGCCCAGCGCAAGGCCACCCTGCTTGATAGCCTTCCAAAGGCCGCCGCCCCGGCCTTCTCGATTGATGATGCCGACACCTTTGAGGTCGATGACGCCTTTTCTCTGGTGCCGTTGTACCCGGAGGCCCCGGGCGCTAACGAAGCGAGTCAGGCACAGTCAGGGTGGCGAGTCGGAATACATATCGCCGCTCCGGGCCTTCTGATGGAGCCCGCCTCCGCCCTCGCCCAATGGGCGCGTGACCGCGCCTCCACGGTCTACTTCCCCGGCGAGAAGATCACTATGCTGCCGCCAGAGGCCATTGCCTTGGCCTCGCTAGATGCCGGACAGCGAGTTCCTGCGGTGTCGCTGTACATCGACTTCTCTCTGTCGGGCCAGAGACTTCGGCAGACGAGTCTGGTGGAGACCATCCAGATTGCTCAGAACATTCGTCACGGCGCCTGGGAGGATCTCTTGCAGACGATGGCCGATGCCCAGCAGGCTACAGGGCAGACATCTGACTTCCTTGCCCCGCACGCGCTGGCAGACAGCCCGCCATCGGGCCTACCCTGGCAGGGCCTGCTGCCCCTCTATCAACTCGCCTTCAGCCTGCGTAAGGCGCGTGAGGCCGTGCGCGGCAAGCCGGAGCCCACGGGGCGCACCGACTTCCAGCTCACGGTGCGGTGGCAGGACGACCCACAGGCCCGACTCCTCGGTCTGGGCGAGCCAGAAATCGGGCTGCGCCGACGTGGCTCAGCCCTGGATATTCTGGTGTCCGAATTTATGATCGCCACCAATGTGGCCTGGGGCGAAGCCCTCGCGCTCGCCCAACTCCCCGGCATCTACCGCTGTCAGACCATGGGCCGGGTGCGGATGCAGACCAGCCCGGGGCCCCACCAAGGATTGGGGGTCAGCCACTATGCCTGGTCCACCTCGCCCCTGCGGCGCTACAGCGACCTGATTAACCAGTGGCAGCTTCTCGCGGTGCTCGGCCAGCGCCGGCCCGTTTTTCGGCAGGCCGATGCCACCCTCTTTGCCGACCTCGCCCACTTCGATGCCTGCTATGACCGGTATGCGGAATTTCAGACCCAGATGGAGCGGTACTGGAGCATCCGCTGGCTTGGTCAGCAGGCAGGCCTCACCACGGAATCCTGGGTGCGTGCCCCGGATCAACCTCCCATGGTCGAGCAGGCGGTCGCCGGCCGAGAGGGCAACTTTCGGCTACGGCGCGCTCCGGCGCAGGTGCGGCTTACAGACTGGGCCCACCTTGCCCCAGGCACCGAGGTGGCCCTCGAGCTCTTAAGTGCAGACGCCCTGGAAATTCAGATCGCCGCGCGCGGTAGAGAAGTGCTGCAAGAAAGGCCGCTAGACCGCTATGCCGTGCTCGGATTCCCGGTGCACCACAGCCGCTCGCCCACGATTCATCGCGCCTTTGCGCAGCAGTCTGACGAGGCCTTGCAGTACGAGACCATTGAGGTACAGCCCGAGGCGCTTGCCGAGACCCTGGCACGGCTTGCCCAGGAAGGCTACCGCGGCCTGAACCTCACCATTCCGCTCAAAGAGGTGGCCTTCGCACTCGCAGGCGAGAAGGGCTGGCCGATCTCCCCGCGCGCGCGACTCGCCGGTGCGGTCAACACGCTGATTCGTGACGTAGCCAGCGGCCAATGGAAGGCCGATAACACTGATGGCATCGGCCTGGTCCGCGACCTGCAACGGCTGCTCGCGCAAGACTCCTTAACAGGTCTGGATGTCTTGGTCCTGGGCGCAGGCGGCGCTACACGCGGACTCATCGGCCCCTTTCGCCAGGCGGGCATCGGCCAGATTGTTGTGGCCAATCGGTCACTGGAAAAGGCCGCCGCCCTCGCACAGCAGATGAATACCGCTAACGCGCCGGCCTCGGAGCTTGGCGACGCCTTAGTAACGGGGCTGCCGCTCGCAGCCCTGACCTCTGCAACGATGCCTGATGGCACAGCCTGGCCGTCTCTGGTCATCAATGCCACCGCCGCCAGCCTGCAGGGGGTGGCCCTTCCCCTGCACGCCGAGATCTTTGCCCGTTCGCGGCTCGTCGTCGACCTCATGTATGGCCCGAAGGCGCAGCCCTTCCTCGACCAGGCGCGGGCTGCAGGTGCATCGCACTGCGCCGATGGGCTCGGCATGCTGGTGGAGCAGGCTGCAGAGAGCTATTTCCTCTGGACCGGACAGAAGCCAGAGACCGGCCCAGTTCTCGACGCCCTAAGGGACTCAGATTCCACTGCGCATTCCGCGACAAATTCGGCCCCAGAAGGCGCAGACCCGGTAGCATCAGACGGATGACCGGCACCACCCTTCCGAGCGAGCCCGAGGCCGCGCATCGTGCCTTAGAGGAGATCCAAGACCTCCTGGCCCGGCTGCGCGTGGAGGCCGAACTCGTGCATCGCGAACAACACTCCGCAGAACCAGACCGCCAGGCCCTGGTGCAGCAACTCGTTGCCAAGCAGCAGCAGAACACCCTGGCCGCCCGAATCGCGCCCCTGCACGCGGCCGATATTGCCTATGTGCTGGAGGCCCTGCCCCGAGAGCAGCGAGAATTCCTCTGGCCCCTGGTGCCTGAGAGTCGCCATGGCGAGGTGCTCGTAGAGCTCAGCCCGGCAGTGCGCGGGCCCCTTCTAGACCGCATGTCGCGCAGCGCCCTGATTCACATGGCCCAGTCGCTCGACACCGATGACCTCGCTGCCATGGCCGAAGAGTTGCCCTTCGATGTCGTCGAGCGTGTGCGGCAGGGGCTGAGCATTGAAGAGCGCGAACAGCTTCGCGCAGCCATGTCGTATCCCGAAGACAGCGTCGGGGCGCGCATGGACTTCGAGATGGTCACCATTCGCGACGACGTGAGCCTTGAGGTCGTACTGCGCTACCTGAGACGGTTTGAGGCCCTGCCCGACCATACCGACCAGGTCTTTGTGGTCGACCGGAAAGAGCACCTGCAGGGCGCTTTATCGATTGATCAGCTGCTGCTAAATGAGCCCGAGACCCTGGTGGCCGATGTGATGCGCCGCGACCTCTTGTCTCTGAATGCCAAAGACGATGCCTTTGAGGCCGCGCAGGCCTTTCAGCGCTACGACCTGGTCTCCGCCCCCGTGGTCGATGACCATGGCAAGCTCATCGGCCGACTGACGGTCTCCGAAGTCGTGGATGTGATCCGGGAAGAGAGTGATTCCGATGTTCTTGCGCAGGCGGGTCTGCGTGAAGAGGAGGACCTCTTTGCGTCGGTCTGGGCCTCCGCCCGAAATCGTTGGCTCTGGCTGGCGCTCAATCTCTGCACAGCCTTTTTTGCCTCCCGGGTGATCGGCGCCTTCGAGGGTACGATCGAAAAGGTGGTGGCGCTTGCCGCCCTGATGCCCATCGTGGCGGGCATCGCGGGCAACTCAGGCAATCAGACCATGACCATTTTTATTCGGTCGATGGCCCTGGGGCAGATCACTCCCGGTAACCTCGCACGTCTCTTTGCCAAAGAGCTCTCCATCGCGGGCCTCAACGGTCTGGTCTGGGGAGGCGTGGCGGGACTCTTTGCCTGGTGGCTCTACGCCGGCTCTGAACACGGACAGCTGCTGGGTCTGACCATGATGATGGCGATTCTGCTCAATCTCTTAATTGCCGCACTGATTGCGATCTTTGTTCCGATGCTGCTGCAGAAACTCGGCCGCGACCCTGCCCTCGGGGCCTCAGTGCTCTTAACCTTCAGCACCGATTCGATGGGATTTTTTATCTTCCTCGGGCTAGCGAGTCTCCTCTTTTAGACGCAGAATCTGCGTCCGCAGCGTGGTCATCTTCGCATCGATCTGGGAGAGTGACACGAAGTCGCTATCGCCTGCCTTTCGTGCGAGCGCGAATTGCTCCAGTGCCGCAGAAAGGGCGCCCTGCAACCAATAGCGCTCGGCCTGGGCCGCATGGGCCTCGGTGAGTCGGGCAGACGCCGCCGCTGCCTGAGACTGTAACCTCCAGGCTTCGAGATCTTCAGGCCACTGGCTCGTCAGCCACCGGACCCGCGACAAGGCCGCCAATGGCCGCTGCAACAGAAGTTCTGCCTCAATGGCGGTACGCACCAGGGGACGAGTAGAGACCGACCGCGGCCACAATGCCAGGGCCTGCTCCACGCGTTCTAAGGCAGCGGCCGGCTGCCCTGCAATGAGGTGCGCCTGCGACTGAATCACTGCCCAAAACGGCGCGACTACGGTCGCCAGGCGAGGGGATCCCGCTGCTGCGCCAGCTCTTAATCCTGTGGACTCTTTGGCCTGTCCTGCGGCCTGGCGAGAGGCCGCAAGAAACCCCTCCACTGCGGGAAGATCCCTCTGCAGCAAGGCCACCCAGGCCTGACCATAGGCAATGCGCGCCTGATCGTGCGCAGAGGCAGACCCCGGATCGCTGCGGCGCGCGGCCAGGAGCACGGCCATACGAGCAAGGCCATCCACCGACCGCACCGCTGTGGCTTCCAGGCGCTGTCGAATCCAGGCAAATTCCAGGCTCTCCTCCGATGAGGGCTCTGGTCTCGCCATCTGGTCAGCAACCTGCCCCGCACGCTGCATGGACTCCCCCCTGCCCAGAGACTGAATACGGGTCTGGACATCGGCAATGCGCTCGGAGGTCAGCGGGTGGCTGCGCAGCCAACTCGGGGCCCCGGTTTCATAATATCGACCCGCCTGGGCCAACTTCTGGAAGAGTCGGGCCATGGCCTGCGTATCAAAGCCCGCATCGCGCAGGAGCATGAGTCCCACCCGGTCCGCCTCACGCTCGGCGTCCCGCGAAAAGGACAGCTGGTCCTTTAAGGCCACCGTCTGGCCAAGCGAAACAATTCCCATTGCGGCATCCGGATTGCTGCCCGCGGCCATAGCCGCCAGCAAGGCCGCGGCAATCATGACGCCCGAAGACTGACGCTGCTGGCCGAACATACGCGCAATATGACGCTGCGTGACATGGCCAATCTCGTGGGCCAGAACCGACATCAGCTCGGATTCGCGTTCGGCCTGAACCACCAGCCCCGAATGCACTCCAATAAAGCCTCCGGGGAGGGCAAAGGCATTGATGCTCGGATCCTTCACCAGGAAAAACCGAAAGTCATGGGGGGCGAGACCCGCCTCCGGCCCGAGTTCTCCTCGTGCCTGCGCTGCCGCCAGAAGTCGGCCTGCCTGCACCTGCAGATAATCTTGCGCCTCGGGGTCATCGTAGACAACGCCCGCCCGCAGGAGCGTCTGATAGATCGACTGGCCCAGTCGCCGCTCCGCGGACCCCGACAGATCATCGGTCGAGGCCTCTCCTAGGGCGGGGAGTCCGGTGACCAGGGTGTCCTGGGCCAGAGCGGCGCGACCCGGATGCAGCATGGCGAGAACCACTGCGGCAGCCGCGGCAGCCTGCGACAAGCACTTGCAGACCGCGCCTCGCGGCGTAGGGGGCAGCTCGGGTGAATGCAAGGGGGGGCAGGCCATGCCGGCTATCATAGGCGGATGAACGGACTGACTCACTTTGATAGCCAGGGCCAGGCCCACATGGTGGATGTATCGGATAAGCCAGACACCGAGAGAACTGCCATCGCCACAGGGTTCATTAGTATGAGACCCGAGGTCATGCGTCTGGTTCAGGAGGGCACGGCCAAAAAAGGGGATGTCCTTGGGGTCGCACGGGTCGCCGCCATTCAAGCAGCTAAGCGCACGAGCAGCCTGATTCCCCTGTGCCATCCTCTGCCCCTGAGTCACCTCGCCGTGGAATTTCGCAGCCAGGAGGACCCATCAGGCATCTGGTGTACGGTGCGGGCGGTCACCACAGGAAAAACCGGCGTCGAGATGGAGGCCCTCACCGGCGTCCAGATTGGGCTTCTTACCATCTATGACATGGTCAAGGCGGTACAAAAAGACATGGTGATTTCGCATGTCCATCTCCGCGAGAAACATGGCGGAAAGTCGGGCAGCTACCTCAGCCCTACCTAAAGACCACCGTCTTTCTGCCATTGAGCAGAATTCTTCGTTCCGCATGCCAGCGCACCGCACGGGCAAGCACCCGAGACTCGATATCACCCCCAATACGCGAGAGGGCCTGAGGGTCCAGCGCATGGTCGACTCGCTCGACATCCTGCTCAATGATCGGGCCCTCATCGAGATCGGTGGTCACATAATGGGAGGTGGCCCCAATAATTTTCACCCCGCGGGCGTAGGCCTGTGCATAGGGCTTCGCGCCCTTAAAGCTCGGCAAGAAAGAGTGGTGAATATTAATGGCCCGCCCGGCCCATGCCTGACAGAGCCGCGGCGACAAGATCTGCATATACCGGGCCAAGACGATGAGGTCTACCTTGCGATGGGTCACCAGGTCTTGCAGGGCGGCCTCTTGCGTGTCGCGGGTATCCGGGGTTACCGGCAGATAGTGAAAGGCGATGCCGTGGTGACGTACCAGCCCGGCAAAGTCCTCGTGGTTAGAGGCCACCCCCACGATCTCAATGGGCAGCTGCCCGCTCTGGCTACGAAACAACAAGTCATTGAGGCAGTGTCCAAACTTCGAGACCAGAATCATCACCCGAGGGCGCTCGCCCGCCGGGGTCATCTCCCAGTGCATCTGCATCGACGCGGCCACTGGCGAGAGGTCTGCAAGAAGTGATGCGCGATCACGGGACTGCGGTGCATCGAAATGTACCCGCATGAAGAATAGGCCCGTCTCATCGTCACCGAACTGCGCGGAGTCCAGAATGTTACAGCCCGCGTCCGCAAGAAACTGGGCGACCCGAAAGACAATGCCCTTGGCATCGGGGCAAGACAGGGTAAGGATAAAGTCGTGGTGCATCCGCTTACAGGCCTCGTGGGGGCCGGTCACGGCCAAGAGAAGAGAAAAACCGGTGAGACGCGGCCGCGCTAGTGCGCCGCTGCCTGACCACCCACCAGCCGGTACTCCGTGCCGCAGTAGGGACAGCGTGCCTTGCCCTCTGAGAGATCAAGAAATACCCGAGGATGACTGCTCCACAGGGGCATCTGTGGGTTGGGGCAATAGGCAGGCAGGTCTGTGGCGCGTAACTCCACCACGGCGGTCGACGAAGCGTCAGGGTGCGACATCGCGAGCCTCTCCGCCTAGACTCGGCTCAGCCACGACGCATATTTCGCTGCACGGCCAGAGACCACGTCAAAAAACAGGCTCTGAATTTTTTCGGTGATCGGGCCCCGATGGCCCAGGCCAATCGTGCGGTCATCGAGTTCGCGAATGGGCGTGACTTCGGCCGCGGTACCGGTGAAGAAGGCCTCATCGGCGCAGTAAATCTCATCGCGGGTAATACGCTTCTCGATCACCGACAGGCCCAGATCCTCGGCCAGCGTAATCACTGTATGGCGGGTGATGCCATCGAGACAGGAGGCCAGATCTGGCGTGTAGACCTTGCCAGACTTCACGATAAACAGATTCTCGCCTGCCCCTTCAGAGGCATAGCCGTCGGTATCGAGCAACAAGGCCTCGTCATAGCCGTTGGCTGCCACCTCTTGGTGGGCGAGGATCGAGTTGATGTAATACCCCGAGGCCTTGGCCCGCACCAAAGACACATTGACATGATGGCGGGAGAACGAAGAGGTCTTCACACGAATGCCTTTGGCCAGGCCTTCCTCTCCGAGGTAGGCGCCCCAGGGCCAGGCTGCCACCGCCACATGAATGGTGTTGCCCACAGCCGAGACGCCCATTTTTTCTGAACCAATCCAGACGATGGGGCGCAGGTAGCACGACTTCAGCCCGTTGCGCCGAACCACCTCGCACTGGGCCGCCTCGAGCGTGGCCGCATCAAAGGGGATCTTCATCTGAAAAATCTTTGCCGAATTCAGGAGTCGTTGGGTGTGCTCCTTCAGGCGAAAAATCGCGCTGCCGCCTGCGGCCTCGTAACAGCGTACGCCCTCAAAAACGCCCATGCCGTAATGCAGCGTGTGGGTCAGCACATGGATCTTGGCATCGCGCCAGGGCACCACTTCTCCATCCATCCAGATCCAGCCATCGCGGTCGGCCATTGACATGCCAGCATCTCCTTGGGGTCGTCGACTTTAGAATTGCACTTCATCTCGGGCGTACATACGCCTGAGATGACAAAAACCACATTCTATCGAAGCTTGCCCAATGCCCTCTCCCCGCAAACCTTCTCGCCCCCGTCAGGGCCCGGCTGCCCAGGCCTGGTCTGACCTCGGGCCGACCCTGGTGGCGGTGAGTATCTGGGGCGTGGTCACAGGGGTGGCGATGGTCAAGGCAGGCCTCACGCCCTGGCAGGCGGTCGGTATGAGCCTCTTGGTCTATGCAGGCTCCGCACAGCTTGCCGCGCTGCCACTCATGGTCTCTGGCGCCTCGCTTCCGATCGTCTGGATCAGTGCGCTCATTGTGAATCTGCGATTTTTTATCTATTCCCTGGGATTGCGGCCCTGGTTTCGGCACCAGAGGCCCCTGGTCCGTGCCCTCTACGCAACGGTCTCCACCGACGCCCAGGTCGTCGCCATTGCCCGGCGATTCGAGAAAGGAAGCCAATCGGCCGCACGGCGGCGGCTCTTTCTTCGGTATTTTCAGGTCTCTGCCGCGATGAACTGGGCCTGCTGGCAGGTCTGCTCTTTTGTGGGCATTTTTCTGGGTGGCCTGCTGCCTGCCGACTCGGGGCTTGCCTTCCTGGCGTCTCTGGCCCTTCTTACCCTGCTGCTCCCGATGCTCAAGGGCCGACCCGCCTGGGGCTGTGTGGCCACCGCAGCCCTGGTCTCAGTGGTTCTCAAGCCCCTGCCGCTGAACCTGGGCCTGCTCATTTCAGTGCTCCTTGGGGTCGCGGTAGCCCTCTGGCTCACCCCGCCCGCGGTCCTGCAGCAACCACCCACCCCACTGCCCGAGCCTGCCAGGCGAGAGTCCGACCCCTTATGACCTTTCCCCTGACCTTTCCCCTGACCTTTACCCTGACCTCACCCCTATGACCCCCTTAGAGATCTGGCTGGCTATTCTCGGCATTGCGGCCACCACCCTGCTCTCCCGGGGTATGCCGCTTCTTCTGCCCGCCCGGTGGCAGCTGCCTGCAGGCCTGTCCTCTGCGCTGCGCTATGCCCCCATGGCAGGGCTCACCGCGATTCTTGTGCCCGATGTGGTCCTGTCAGATGGTGTGCTGGCCCTGGAGCCATCAAACCTCAGACTCTGGGCGGTCGGCGTCGCCTTTGTTGTCTGGTTTCGCTGGCAGAGCACACTCATGGCGCTGCTCGTTTCTGGCGGCGTCTACCTGGGCTTGAGCCTCATATAGCCCTATAAGGAAGGTCCCGCCTCGCGCCTGCCTGGGGTCTGCTCAGGATCTGCTCTGAGCCCTTTGGTCCGCCTCTGGTCAGCCGCGGTCACGAATCTCCGACAAGGGCCGTATCACGGCAGGCGCGTCAGAAAAGACCCGCTGCCAGAGGCCCTGTACGGCGGAACGCTCAGCCTGGAGGTCTTCGGCGGCCAGCCGGGCAGAGCCCGCACCGGCAAGCCGCAGCCGGTGCTGGTGCCGACGAAAGAGCCGGTAGGCATCGGCGACCTGCTGGGCAAGATCGGTGGGTAGTAGACCCAACTCGGCGCTGATGCGCAGCAGGGCAATGTTGCCGAGATTGGCTGTGAGCGCCGCATGGTCTGCGCTGTGGCGCAAGACCAGGGCCTGCACCATGAACTCGATATCGACCATGCCCCCGGTGTCGTGCTTCAGATCAAAAAGCCCACTGGTATTCGGATGCCCCTCGTGCATTTTTTGACGCATGGCGAGAATCTCTTCCAGCAATGCCAGGGGATCCCGAACGAGCCGCAGAATCTCAATGCGGCCACGCTCGAAATCCTCCCCAATGGCCGGGTCTCCGGCACAGAAGCGCGCACGGGTAAGGGCCTGGTGCTCCCAGACCCAGGCCTTATCTTTCTGATAGGCCATAAATCCATCAAAGTCACTCACCAAGAGGCCTGCATTGCCATTGGGACGCAGCCGCAGATCAATCTCAAAAAGGCTACCGGCCGACGTCGTCGTGGTCAGCCAGACATTGATGCGCTGGGCAAGCCGCGCATAGTTTTCCTGGGCCTGCTCGTGGGGGTCGTTGTGTAGAAAGATCAGATCAAGATCGGAGGCATAGCCCAGTTCCTTGCCTCCGAGTTTTCCGTAGGCCACCACCGCAAACAACGGCGTGTCCCGATGACGCTTCGGGCTGGCGGTCCAGGCCGCCCGCAGGGTTGCGCCGATCATGACATCGGCTAAGGCCGAGAGTTGGTCGGAGAGCTTTTCAAGCGGCCAGAGCCCATCCAGGTCTTGCACCAACAGGCGAAAGAGTTGGGCATGGTGGGCCTCGCGCAAGACATCCATCTGGCGCTCCACATCGGGCTGCCCCTGCACCACCGTATCGGCGAGTTGCCGCTCTAAGGCCTGTGCAAAGGCCTCAAATCGAGGCGGCTCAGAGAGGGTGCGTGCATCTAAGAGTTCGTCAAGGACAATTGGGTGACGACGCAGGTAGCCCCCGGCCCAGGAGGACGCCTCGATCAGCCGGGCCACCCGCGACAAGGCATCAGGATATTCATCAAACAAGGCCAGGTAGGCCGTGCGACGCTGAATGGCATCAATGAGTCCGATAAGCCCCGCGCGGAGGGGCTCCGGCGCGGTGCTGGCCTGCGCGAGGGCATCAATCTGGGCCGTAATACGCGCAAGCCGACTGTCTCTGTCGGTGGGCTTGGAGGACAGGCCCGAGGCCTCGGCCGAGGCGTTGGCATCGGCCACCTCTTTGCGAAAGAGGCGCTCAAACAGCAGCGTGACACGGCTACGGTGGCGACTGATTTCCATCTGGAGTTCGGCGCTGTCCTTCAGACCCATCGCCTGCGCCGCCCGCTCCACCTCAACGGCTGCCCCACCCAAGACATGGGTCTGAGCATCTTCGACATACTGCAGCCGATGCTCAAGACGCCGCCAGAATCGATAGGCCTCAAGCAGATCGTCCACCTCTGCGGCCGCCAGCCGCCCCTCCCGACCCAGGGTAAGTAGGATCTCTCGCGTACCGCGGGCCTGCAGTGAGGCGTTGCGCCCTCCACGCACCAGCTGAAACAACTGGGCAATGAACTCGACCTCCCGAATACCGCCAGGCCCGAGCTTCAGGTCTACGGGGTCGAACTCGCCGGCCAGTCGAGACTCCCGCTTGAGGGTACGTCGTTCTGCCTCCTCGCGAATCTGCTGATGGAGGTCACGTAGGGCGGCAAGGGCGTTGAAGTCCAGATACCGGCGAAAGACAAAGGGCCTGCGGATGTCCTCAAGGCTTTCGAGGTCTTGCGCGAAGCCGTCAGGCGGGCAGAAAAAAGCGGGGCTCACCACGCGGGCCTTGATCCAGGCATACCGCTCCCACTCCCGGCCCTGCACCATGAGGTAGTCTTCCAGCATGGCAAAGCTGCAGACAAGAGGCCCCGAATCGCCATTGGGCCGCAGCCGAAGATCGACCCGAAACACAAGGCCATCGGCGGTTGTCTCACCGAGCACCGAGGAGAGCTTGCGCCCAAGGCGGGTAAAGAATGTGGGAAGGTCGAGTACCCCTTGGCCATCGCCCACTCCACTGGTCTCGCCTTCCTCAGCGATCACATAAATAAGGTCGATATCCGAGGAGGCATTGAGCTCCTGGCCACCGAGCTTCCCCATCCCCACCACCAGAAGGTCTACCGGCCGGCCATCAGGCCGTCGCGGAATCCCATGTCGCTGCTCCATCTGATAGGCCACCGCGCGATAGCCCATACCCAGGCAGAGCTCTGCCAGGCCCGTGATGCTCAGGAGGTTTTCCTCCAGATCGGAGAGCCCCGCAAGATCGCGCGCCATAATCGCTAAGAGCACACTGTTACGAAACTGTCGCAGCGCGGAGCTCACCTCGGGGTCAGCAGCATCGGTAACCGCCCCTGTGAGCCACGGCACGAGCTGCGGCCAGTGTTGCGCGAGATGCGCGGCCATGACGGCGCGGTCTAATGGCGCGCGGCAGGACAGCAGCTGGCCGCGGTCGAGCACCAGCGGCAGGCTGCGGCGCCCAAAAGCGGAGTGGTCGAGCACCGCCTGATAGGCTGCACGGTCGGCTGGCACGTCGATTCTGGTGAGATATTCCATTGATAGTGCCTCTGCCCTGGGTACATAAGGTGTGCAAGAATTTCGATAATGCCAAATTCCCTCCCCTCTTCGCAGGCCTCCGGGTTATCGCCCGGGCCATGGGGACGATGGGGACGACTGAGACGATGGGGCATAAAACGGCTGGCTGTAACGCTGATCCTTGCCCTTACCATGGTGGCGATCGGCAGCGCACTCGCAGTCAGATACTGGCTCTGGCCGGGTCTGGCCGATCTGCTCAACGACCCAGCACGGCTTGCGCAGTCCACCGCCGTCTATCTCGACAAAGAGGGGCTCACCCTCGAAGTACGCGATGCGAGAGCCGAATGGACGGAGTGGCTGGCCCCACGGCTGTCGATTGGCCAGGTGCGTCTGCGCCAGCAAGAAGACCAGACCGAGGTCTTGCTGGCCGAATCGATTTCGGCAGACTTCGGGCTACGTAGCCTACTCTCGCCCCTCTACGGGCTGCCGATCTTCTCGCAGCTACGGGTCTCTGGACTGAAGCTGCATGCCCGGAAGAACAACGACAGCAGCGTTCACCTGGCCGGGTTTCGTAGTTCCCCATCCACAGGCGCACCACCAACCGACATCGGGCGTCAGGTCTACAAGGCCCTATCGCTGCAGGGCCCCTGGATGATTCATCAGGCACAGCTCTCCTGGGAAGACGATTCTGAGTCCAGCCCCGAACGAGGACAGCTCACACTCGACGACCTGACCCTCACCCTCACTGACGACGACTTGGCCCTCGAAACCCTCGCGGTCTCTGCCCAAGCGCTCTCAGCGCTCGTCGGGCGAATGATCCCGCTGCCCCCACTGGAGGGCCAGATGGGTCCGCTGCGTCTGCAGTGGAAGGGGGACATCACGGATGCGCCCCAGCTCTCGGCAGCCGAGCACATTGAGCGACTTCGGCTTGATGTGCAGTTTCATAACATTGGGTTCGACACACAGGCCATGCCAGCGCGGCAATCCGGTCTTCTGGGATTCGCTTGGCTCACTAGGCTCAGTGGGCTGAGCGGTCGCTTGTTGCTGTCTTCACAGCAGGGCAGCCTCGCACTGAAAAGTACCGGACTCACCGTGGGCCTGCCCCGCCACCTGCCCAACGGCGCCCTGACCTTCGATGAGGTCTCCGGCCAGATTGATTTTTCTGCACAAGAGCTGGCCAAGAGTCTGGTTCGCGACCGTCCCGATGCCATCACCCTGAACCTCGCCGTGGAGCAACTCAGCCTTCGACAGGCTGACCTCAAGCTCCAGGCGCAGGGCCGTTATCGCTATACCGGCGAAGGCCTCGGCAGTTTAGAGGCCAAGGGCAGCATCGGTGGGCTGGCGCCCACGCAGCTCTCGAGTCTGCTGCCCCTCACCATGGGACCAGACACAAGGGCCTGGATGGTACGGTCGATACAAGCAGGCCGCGCAGTCAGTGGCGCCTTTGAAATGTCTGGGGCGCTCGCCGACTTCCCCTATCGTGACCCCAATACGGGCACATTCGTCGTGCGGCTGCGTCTGGAAGACCAGGCCCTGGCCTTTGATCCCCTCTGGCCGAGAATCACCGGGGCCTTTGTCGACCTCACCTTTGAACGCAGCCGTCTCCTCATCGAGAGCCGTCAGGCTCTGATCGGCACAGCGCCGATTACCCGGGTGACCGCCGAGATTCCCGACCTCGGTGCCGCGACACCTGTGCTGCATCTTCAGGGGGAGATTTCCGGGCCGCTCGCCAGCATGGTCGACACCGTGAATCGCTCGCCCATTCGCGACTGGTTGGGCCAGGCGCTTGTTCAGACGACAACGCAGGGCGCGGCGCAGTTAAGGCTCGACCTGCAGCTTGACCTTGACCGCGGCCATGCCTCGACCGTTCAGGGGCAGCTGGTCTTTCAAGACAATCGCATTCTGCTCGATACCGATATTCCGGAGATGTCAGGCGTTCGTGGGAACCTGGGTTTTAGCGAGAAGGGGCTGACGCGGCTCGCGGTCTCAGGACGGGTACTCGGCGGGCCCTTCACGGTCGCACCGACCAATCCAAAGGCCGTTCCGGTGACCCGACTGGGGGTGAAGGGCGAACTCACCGCCAACGCACTGGAATCATGGCTACGGCAGTCCGCGGGGGTTCCTTTGGCTGCGGGGGTACTCGCAGGTAAGACGCCCTTTGGCCTCACGGTAGACCTGGGTGCAACGGGCATCGAGGTAGTCGGCCAGTCCAGCCTACGAGGGCTGGCCATACGACTGCCGGTGCCCGCCCGCAAGCGCACCGACGAAGACTGGGGCCTGCAGTGGAGTCTCCTGCAGAAAACGAATACCCACGGACAGCGAACGCAGGCCTGGCGCATCGGGACCGTATCCCACCAACTCTCGGCAGACATCCTGCGCACGGCGGGCCCAAACCCCGAGACGGCAACGGTCTTCGGCCGAATCGGCCTCGGCACGCCGGTCAGCGCGCCGAAAGACAAAGGCCTGGTGTTGCAAGTGATCAGTGACAGCCTCGATCTCTCGGCCTGGATCGATGCCTTTGAGAATCGACTGACCGCAGAAGGGGGTGAGACCAGGAATCGATCCATGGCATCGGTCCGGCCCGCCGCGCTGGGCAATACGACGGCTCAGATACAGGCCCTCGCCCGCGTCGAACTCCAGGCCCAGCAGGTTATTCTGGGCAGCCAGAGAATCTCCGGGGTCCAGGCAAAGGCCGCGCCCCAGGCGGGCGTCTGGAGGGTCGACTTGCAGTCCGCCCAGGTGAGTGGCCAGTTGGCCTGGGCGCCCAATACCCAGCCTGGCCAGCCTGGCCAGCCGAGTCAACCGGGCCAACCGGGCCAACCAGGCCCTGGATCAAGCCACTCGTCCGGCACGCTGGTCGCGCGGCTTGAGCGCCTCTGGCTGCCCCCTGGCCAGGCATCAGACCCAGGCACGGGCACCGCATTAAGCAGCGGTTCGGCAGCCCGTCCGATCGATACGCTCAAGCCCCCGCTCGCGGAGGATCCCCTGCCCTCTCGGCCCCTGACGGCCCTCTCGGAGTCGCGCCGATGGCCCACCATTGACCTTATTGCAGAAGACTTCCGAAGGGGCAATAAACAGTTTGGCCGGCTGGTCCTCGATGCCTCCCCAGCCACAGACCAGGCCCGCTGGGACATCCGCAGCCTCACCCTTGAAAACCCCCATGGCAGCTTAACGGCCAAGGGGCAATGGGCAGGACTCGAGAGCCGCGATGGCAGGACATCGGCCCCCCCTGGTTCGTCACGCACGCGACTCGACCTCTCCCTGCAAGTGCTCGACGGCGCGGGACTGCTCGGCCGGCTCGGCTACCCCGGACTGATTCGCGGCACACCGGGAACGCTTACCGGCCAGATCCAATGGGCAGGCGCCCCCACCGACTTCGCGCTCGAGACCCTGGAAGGCCAGCTCGCATTAGATCTTCGGAACGGCCAATTCCTCAAAGCCGACGCGGGCCTTGCCAAACTCATCAGCGTGGTCAATCTCCAGTCACTCCCCAAACGCATCACGCTCGACTTTCGCGACATCTTCTCCGAGGGCTTTGTCTACGAACGGGTGCGCGGAACCGTGGGCTTCTCCCAGGGACTGGCCAAGACCGAGAACCTGCGCATCGTGGGCATCCAGGCCTCGGTCTTTCTCGAAGGTCAGGCCAACCTGCTCAACGAGACCCAAGACCTGCATGTCCTGGTGCTGCCCGAGCTCAATGCGGGCTTGGCCTCCCTTGGCTATGCCCTGGTCAACCCCGCAGTCGGGCTGGGAAGTTTTATTGCCCAATACATTCTGCGCGACCCGTTACGACAGGCGCTTGCGTATGAGTACAAGATTACAGGCGCCTGGGATGACCCTCAGGTTAAAGCCTTGCCGCGACGGCCTGTGCCCCCGAGCAATGAAGATGGCAGCCCACCCACAACACCTTCTCGCAGCCGTTAACCCAGAAAAGCGCATCCCATGTCCCCACCGAACACCGCTTTGACGCGTATCGCCGCTGTACAGATGGTCTCGGGCAGCGACCTTCAGACCAATCTTCAGACCGCAGAACACTGGGTGCGTGAAGCCCACAGGCAGGGGGCAAGCCTGGTGCTTCTGCCAGAGTACTTCTGTCTTATGGGAAAGAAAGACACTGACAAGTGCGCCATCGCTGAGCCTGAAGGCACCGGACCGCAGAGTCCCATACAGGCGCGTATGGCTGCTTTGGCGGGCGCACTTGGCATCTGGCTGGCGGCAGGCACTATCCCCCTGCAGTCCTCCACCCCACCACGTATTCGCAATAGTCTGCTGGTCTACAACCCTAAGGGAGAGTCGGTGGCCTGCTATGACAAGCTGCACCTCTTTTCCTTTCAGAATGGGCAGG
>JBDLQX010000046.1:0-15389 GCA_039800345.1 Pseudomonadota bacterium
TGCGATTGTCTTCACCGGCCTGGTTGGCGCAGCCAAAGATAATCTCGTCTACCTGCGCCCAGTCCACCCTCGGGTTGCGTTCCATGAGGGCTTTGAGCGGAAGCGCCGCCAGGTCGTCGGCCCGTACCGTGGCAAGCGTGCCGCCATAGCGCCCGATCGGGGTGCGGATGGCATCGCAGAGGAAGGCGTCGGGCATGGTCTGTTCTTTCTCGAAGGCTTTGGATGGAGGGCTATGCGCGTGGGGGCTGCTGTCTGTTGGTTTGCTGGGCGTGTCCGGTCGTGGCCATGGCTAGACCTGCTTGGGCCGCTCGTCAAAGACGCGTTTGGCTTTACCCACTTCGGTTCGGGGCAGGCTGTCGACCGACAAGACAGTGACCTTGGTCGTAACGCCCACCAGCGTTTTCACACGCTCAGCCAGTGCCCCCCCGACCCCCGAGTGCTCAGCGGGTGACATGCTGGCCGTGGCCTCGCGCTGCAGTTCACATCGCACCTCCAGGTTATCGAGGTGGCCATCGCGCGTGATGATCAACTGATAATTGCCGGACAGGCGCGTATCGCGCAAGATGAGCTCTTCGATCTGGCTCGGAAAGACATTTACGCCGCGGATGATCATCATGTCATCAGAACGCCCCGTAATCTTGCCCATGCGCCGGAAGGCGCGCGCGGTGGGCGGCAGCAGTCGTGTGAGGTCGCGGGTGCGGTAGCGAATGACCGGGAAGGCCTCCTTGGTAAGCGAGGTAAAGACCAGTTCGCCAAGCTCCCCGTCGGGCAAGACCTCACCGGTCTCCGGATGAATAATCTCGGGGTAAAAATGGTCTTCCCAGATCACCGGGCCGTCTTTGGTTTCCACACACTCGCTGGCCACACCAGGGCCCATCACTTCAGTGAGGCCATAAATATCCACCGCGTCGATGCCGAGTTTGCGTTCGATCTCCCCACGCATGCCCTCACCCCAGGGCTCAGCCCCAAAGATGCCCACACGCAAGGAAATATCCCTCGGGGCGATGCCGCGTCGTTCAAACTCTTCAGCGATTACAAGCGAATACGACGGCGTGACCATAATGATGTCGGGACGAAAATCGACAATCTGCGTTACCTGCTTTTCGGTCTGTCCGCCCGACATCGGTACGACGGTGCAGCCCAGCCGCTCGGCTCCATAGTGGGCACCGAGACCACCGGTGAACATGCCGTAGCCGTAGGCCACATGCACCATATCGCCGGGCCGGCCGCCTGCGGCGCGAATCGAGCGTGCCACCAGGTTGGCCCAGTGGTCGAGGTCGCGCCAGGTATAGCCCACAACGATCGACTTGCCGGTGGTGCCGCTCGAGGCATGTAGCCGAGCCACCTGCTCGCGTGGCACAGCGAACAGCCCAAACGGGTAATGGTCACGCAGGTCATTCTTGACCATGAACGGAAACTTCGAGAGGTCGGAGAGCCGCTTGAGGTCGTCAGGGTGCACCCCCTGCTTTTTGCACTTCTCGCGATAGGGCGCAACGTTGTCATAGGTGTGACGAATCGACCATTTCAGGCGCTTGAGCTGCAGTGCAGAAATCTCATCGCGGCTGGCGGTCTCGATGGCCTCCAGAGAGGCGGAGGGATGTCGTTTGGCATTCATCTCAGGTCTGTCTCCTCAATCAGTATGTTCGCGTCGCGGTCTGTCCGTGGGATGCCTTAGTTCCTTAGTTTGCCCGCGCGTCGGCTTCTTGTAGTCCGGCGATGACCTCGCCGTTGATGCGGTAACTCTTGCCTCTAAAAAGCGCTACCACCCTACCCTCGCGGGTGCGTACGGTGACGTCGTATACCCCGGTTCGGCCAGAGAGCGAGCGCTCTTGGGCCTCGGCCTCTAGCACCTCTCCCTCTTTGCCGGGGGCAAGAAAATCGATATTGCAGGCCGATGCCACCGTGTTTTTGTTGTAGCTGTTACAGGCATAGGCGAAGGCCGTGTCGGCCAAGGTGAAGATCATGCCACCGTGGCAGATATGGTGACCGTTGACCATGTCGGGGCGCACTGTCATGGTGAGCAAGGCATACCCCGGGCGCACGCTAATTAACGCCATGCCCAGGCCACGGGCCGCCTGGTCGCGCGACCACATAGCATGCGCGGTAGCCTCCGCAAGTGTCTGGGCTTCCGCCAGCGAATGGGTATGGTGGGAGTCAGTCATAGAGCGCCTTTTTGGCAAACACGCGTTGATGAATCAATGGGGAAATACGATAGCGGTCTTCGCCGTAGGCCTGACCAAGATGGGCCAAGACGTCGCGTACCCGGGGCAGCCCAATCGCATCGGCCCAGGCCAACGGCCCGAGGGGATAGTTGACCCCAAGACGCATCCCGGTATCGGCGGCAGCTACGGTACAGACGCCCTGGTTCACCGCGTCGGCTGCCTCATTGGCCAGCATGGCCACCGTACGCATCACGATAAGCCCAGGGACATCGCGAAAGACCGAGACCGCAAACCCAGCCGCCTGCAGCAGCCCAACTGCCTGCGACCGCGCAGCCTCGTTCGCCCCTTCTGCCCCCGCCATCGCAAGCCGACTGGCAGTGCGGTAATCCAGTACAAGATCGATGACAAACGTATTGGCCAGCCCGGAGGCGAAGGCCCGATGGGTGGCCGTGCGCCCGTCTGTTACATAGACCACCGCCTCACCCACCTGGGCAATCCGGTCATCGGTGGCCTCGGCCGAGAGGCAGGGTCGCCCGGCCGCGGTGAGTCTTTCACGCAGGGCCTGGGCCGCAATACTCTGGCCAAACACGGTGACGGGCCCCGCGGCATCGAGAGTCGCACGTGCATCCGAAGCCGTGTTCGGAGGCGGGTTGGTCGCATCGGGCCGGTAGTCGTAAAAGCCACGCCCCGACTTTCTTCCCAAAAAGCCTGCGGCCACCATTTCTTGCTGAAGAAGCGAAGGCAGAAAGCGGGGGTCGTGGAAATAGGCTGCCCATACGGTTTTGGTGACAGCCAGGTTCACATCATGGCCAATGAGGTCCATGAGTTCGAAGGGGCCCATGCGAAAGCCACCGCCTTCTTTACAGCAGGCATCGATTGTGGCCACATCGGCCCCGCCTTCCTGCAAGACCCGCTGGGCCTCGGCATAAAAGGGGCGTGCCACGCGATTCACAATGAAGCCAGGCGTGGACTTGGTATGGACCGGTGACTTTCCCCAGGCCTTGGCGGTGTCGTAGAGGGTTTCTGCCACCGAAGGCGTGGTGGCCAACCCTGACACCACTTCCACAAGCGCCATGAGCGGGGCGGGATTGAAAAAGTGCAGGCCCGCTAGCCGCTCGGGCTGCGTAAGGGCCGCACCGATCGCGGTGACAGAAATTGCCGACGTGTTGGTTGCAAAGAGCGCGGTGGGTGCAACGATGGCCTCGAGCGACCGGAAGAGCCCCTGCTTGGCCTCGAGGTTTTCGACAATGGCCTCCACAATCAGGCCCGCATCGAAGAGCCCCTGCAGATCGCGCGCGGCTTTTAGGCGGCCCGATGCCGCGCTGGCTTCCGCGGCGGAGAATTTTCCTTTTTCAGCGAGGCGCGAAAACTGCGCAGCAATGCCCACAATGGCTTTTTCTGCGGCGCCCTCGCGCGCATCAAAGAGGAGTACCTCGTGGCCTGCGGCGGCAGCAATCTGGGCGATGCCAGCGCCCATGGCACCGGTACCGACCACAGCCACCTTCGTGGCTTTTGTGAGCGCAGTCATGGTCGGTTAGGCCCCCGTAAACCGCGGTGGCCGCTTCTCAAGAAAGGCGGTCACACCCTCATCGTAATCATGACTCCAGCCCAGTTCGCGCATAAACCCTGCCTCTAGGGAGAGTTGCTGCTCAAGCGAGTGGGTCGTGCTCGCCTGCATGGCCTGGCGGATGCGAACGAGGGCCTTGGTGGGCATGCTGGCCAGCTGCGCGGCCAAGGTATCAATGGTGGAGGCAAACTCGGCCTCGGGAACCGCCTTCCAGATCAGCCCCCACTGCGCAGCCTGGGCGGCGGGGAGCTTATCGGCCAGTAGGGCCAGGCCCATCGCCCGGGCCATACCGACCCGCTGGGGCAGAAACCAGGTACTGCCGGTGTCGGGTACCAGACCAATCTTGGAGAAGGCCTGCACAAACGAGGCCGACTCGGAGGCCACCACGAGGTCGCAGGCCAAGGCAAGACTCACCCCCGCGCCCGCAGCGATTCCATTGACAGCCGCCACCGTGGGCACCTTGAGATTGGCCAGTCGCATCACCATGGGCTTGTAGTGCTGTTCGACCACCGTGCCGATATCGGGCATCTTGCCGTTGATCTTCTGCATGCAGTCATCGGCCAGGTCTTGGCCGGCGCAGAAGCCACGACCCGCACCGGTAACCACCAGCACCCGTGCCGTCGCGCTCTGTTGAACCGCGTCTAGCGCATGGCGTACCTCGCCATGCATGACCTCGGTAAAGCTATTGAGCTTGTCAGGCCGATGAAGCACCAGGCGGGCTACACCCTCGGTCTCGGACAGCTGAATCGCGGTGTACTGCATGGACTTGTCTCCTGTTATTGTTTTCGTGATCGTGCAGGTTAAGCGGGGTACCGAGGGCGCTGCGCCTTACCCTTCCCGCAGGGCAGCCAGACTGCGGCCCGGCTAGACATGCCACCGCCTCTGAATCACCCGAAACCGGTTGGCCACAAAGGCGGAATCGGCATAGGAGGCATTGGCAGCGGGGTTGGCGCCCGAGCCGTGGTAGTCAGAAAACGCGGCCGACTGGTTAACAAAGACGCCCCCCGTGAGATTGATCGAAAGCGCAACCTTTCCGCGCCAGGTGGCCTGGGTCATCTGGTCGATCACCTCTTGGCTCGTGGAATAGAGCCCCACTGTCAGCGCGCCATGGGTGGAGACCACCCGCTCGGAGAGTGCAATGGCAGCCTTGGTATCGGACACTTTCACCAAAAAGCTAATAGGCCCAAAGCGTTCTTCCATATAGGCCTTCTCATCCGAGGCGTCGCAGGCCAGGAGCACTGGCGTGCGCACCTCAGCCGACGGAAACTCGGGGTTCGTAATCTTTTCAGAGGCGAGAATGACTCTGCCAAGGCTGCCCGCATTGGCCTGTTCAATACGCTGCAGCGTGTCAGAAGACTGTATGGCCCCCAGTACCGCACAGGCCACCTCGGGCTTTGACAAAAACCGTTGTATGGCGGCAGCGAGGTCAGCGCAGAAGTCGTCGTACGACTTGTGGCCCAGATCGGTCTGGATTCCACCTGCAGGAACGAAGATTGCCTGCGAGGTGGTGCACATCTGGCCAGAGTACAGCGAGAGGGTAAAGGCCAGATTTTTGAGCATGTCTTGGTAGGCATCGGTGGCATCGACCACGATGTTGTTCACGCCCGCAAGCTCGGCATAGACCTGGGCCTGACGACAGTGGTCGAGGAGCCACTGGCCAAAGGCATTGCCGCCGGTGAAGTCGATCGAACGCACCTGGGGATGGGTGACCAAGCGCTTTGTCGCGTCACGATCTTTGGCCACAGAGAGCAGCACGAGGTTGGGGTCCAGGCCCTGCTCGGCAAGAACCTCACGCAGAATACGTACCGTAATGGCGGCGGGCAGTATGGCGTTGCTGTGCGGCTTCACAATCACCGCATTGCCCGTGGCCAGCGCTGCAAAGAGCCCAGGATACGTATTCCAGGTGGGAAAGGTGCCACAGCCGATGACCACACCAACACCGCGACCAACGAGTGCGTATTCCTTCTGCATCACGAGCGGGGGATTCTTGCCCTGGGGCTTTTCCCAGCGGGCCCGCGCAGGAATAAAACTCTGCTCTCGATGGGCATAGGCCACCGCCTCAAGCCCACGGTCTTGGGCATGGGGGCCGCCGGCCTGAAAGGCCATCATGAAGCCCTGGCCGGTGGTCATCATGACCGCATGGGCTATGGCGAAGCTCTGCTGATTCAACCGAGTGAGCATCTCGATACAGATACCCGTGCGCGCTTCTAACCCCACCTGCTGCCAGGGATCCATGGCCTTATGCCCTGCAGCGACAAGGCCGTCGATATCGCAGACGGGATAACGCACATTGAGCGCAACGCCGTAGGGAGAGACCTCCCCACCGTGCCAGCCTGTAGAACCCGGCTGATCGAGCGTGAAGTCCTTGCCGAGCAGCTGCTCGAAGAACGCCTTGCCATCGGCCATGGCCGTCTCGCCATAGGCCTTGGGACTCGGCATTTCATTAAACGCAGACCAGTAACCCCGATCGGCGATTGCTGCCAACGCAGACTGCAGAGTGGAGGCGTGTTTCTCACTTAGGGGATGGGGCATTACAAGAGTCTCCTTGATTTTTTTCTTATGTTACAAAGATAAACTATCAAGGTCAATACTTGTATCATTTTAAATACGCATTCCCAGTAAAAATGAGGTGAAAGCTAAAATAGAGGCCTCGTGTAGCCAAATAATGAGTCAAAATATCTTACTTATTGCAATGCAAAATTCCAAAGGTTGTACCATTTTCTTATGACCCAACCGGACACACGCCCCCGATCTGTCTCTCCTGCGCGCCGAATCGCGTCGCGCCGGCGTGACGCGGTAGAGGCCCGCATTGCGGAGTTTTCGCGGATTCCACGGGTCCAGGCGGGCTCACTCTTGCTTTCCGTCTTTGGCGATCTGCTGCTTCCTCGGGGAGGTCGGGTCTGGCTTGGTAGCCTCATTCAACTCCTCACGCCTCTCGGCGTCAACGACCGCATGATCCGCACGGCCATCTTCCGGCTTGCTCAAGAGAACTGGCTCGTGGCGGAGGCCCATGGCCGCCGGGCCGATTACTCGCTGACAGAGTCTGGCGCCCAGCGCATTCGCGATGCCTCTCGGCGCATCTATGCCGGTCAATCGCCTGCCTGGGATCAGCGGTGGCGATTTATTTTCCTGGTTAACGAGTTGGACCTGCAGACGCGTGAAGCGTTACGACGTTCTCTTTTCTGGCAAGGCTTTGGCAGTCTCGGCCCAAACTGCTTTGTCCACCCCACGACCGACCTGGACCGCGTGTTTCAGGCCCTATCGGCCGAGGGCCTCGCATCCGCCTGCCTGGCTCTGCTTCCGGTACGCGCGGCCGATGCGGCGGTAGGCCAGAGCGCAAGCCCGCACGACCTAGTGATGCAGGCCTGGAACCTTGAGCGCCTTGCAGACCGCTATAGCGCCTTCGTCGCCAGCTACGAGCCGATCGCTGAGGCGTTGTTGCGCGGAGGGAACACAGACCTCTCTCCCCAGAACGCATTGCTCGTTCGGCTTCTGCTGATTCATGACTATCGACGACTCTTGCTGCGGGACCCTGACCTGCCGGCGGAACTGCTACCGCCTGCCTGGCCGGGTGAGGCCGCGCGGGCCCTCTGCCGCGCGCTCTACCGACTGCTTCTGGCGCCTTCCGAAGACCATATCGACACCATGCTCGTCACAGCCAACGACGAGCCACTGCCTCGCGCCGGTCCGACCCTTGCACAGCGATTTCAGGGGCCAGACCCACTATCAGATGAGCCGCTCCGGTAAAGGGCGGGCGAACCATCGCCACGAGAGAAATCCCGAGAGTAAGACGATGTAAATCACGGAGGCCCACCAGCCCCCGGCAGCGCCAAAGCCAAAGGCCGGCAGACTGTCTACAAACCCCTGACCGGGCGAGAAGACCAGCATATGGGTCAAGGGCACGAACATACCCCAGGACAAGACAAAGAGCACCAGACCCGGAATCCGCGCATCCCCCGCACCGCGTAGGCAGAAGACAGCACCCAGGTGTAGCCCATCGAAGACCTGATAGAGCGCAGCAATGAGCGCCAACTGGGCCCCAAGCAGGATGAGTTGTGCGGCCTGGGGGTCATCCGGCGCGATAAAGAAACGCATGAAGGCCTCACCAAAGAGGGCCAGTGCAAGACCAAACAGAAACATATAGGCCATGCTCAAGACAATCACATAGTTACCTACGCGTTTGGCCCAGAGGGGATTGCCCGCACCCATCGACTGGCCGACCAACGTGGTACCTGCCTTACCCAGCCCCACCGCGGGCAGAAAGGCCATCGAGGTGAGCATGATGACCACCTGCGAGGCGGCGCCCTCAACATCCCCCAGCCGCGACATCATGGCCTGAAAGGCTGCAAACCCCAGCACATCAATGCCAATGGAAAACCCAATGGGTAGTCCCAGACCCAGCACTGCCTTAAGCAGCGTCTTATGCGGCCGCCAGACCCGAGAGGGCGCAAACCCCGCGCCCTGTACTTCTGAGAGGAAGAGCCACAAAGAAAAAACGAGCCCCACGCCCAGAGACAGAGTGGTGGCCCAGGCGACGCCCGAGACGCCCATATCAAGCCCAAACACAAACCAGGCATTACAGGCCGTGTTGGTAACGACGATGATGGCATTGACGAGCAAGGCCACACGGACCCGACCAATCCCCATAAAGAACGACAAAACGGCTGTCTCGGCCAGGATGACTGCACCACCCAAAAATCGCGGCCCCCAGTAGGCCAGGGCCTCCTGCTCCGCGGCAGCCGAGAGGCCCAGCAGCGGAACCAGTACCGAGCCCAACGAGGCAAGCAGCAGACTAAACGGAACGGCCACCACCAGCGCAATCCAGAGCCCCGACCAGACGGCTGCTGCAGCACGCGCCCGGCGACCGGCGCCGTAGGCCTGTGCGACCACCGTCTGCACCGCCATCCCCATACCGGTAAGAAAGAACAATGCACCCAAGATCAGCCAATAGGTGCCGCCGACACCGGCCAACGCACTCGTAGAGATCCGCCCCACAAACCAGGTATCGATCAGGTTCAAAAGGCCCTGGAGTCCCGCATGCAGAAACAAGGGGAAGGCCAAAAAGAGAACCGCCCGCAGACTAACCTGAGGGCGGCCCATTTCATCCACACGACATGCAGGCAGGTTCACCCCAAGGCACCTTATAATTTTCTAATGACCGCCGCCATAGTACTGGAATCAGTTTTCTATCTTGGGGTTGTTGTTGCGGCCCCCTTGCTCTATCCGATCTATCTTCATCGGGTGAAGGGAATAGAGAAACAGATCGCCTACCAACACAGCCGACTCTTTGGTCTGCTGATTGCCGGCGTTTTGCTGCTCGGCGCGTTGGCCGTCTGGATTCGACCGGTCTCTGCAAGCCCCTCGGCTGCAAACGCATCAGCGGCCTATCTCGTCATGGGGCAGCCAGCAAAGCTGCCATCACTCACCCTGCTCGATGGCTCGGTCTGGCGTCTCGCGGATGACCGTGGGAAGGTCGTGATTCTGGAGTTCTGGCATACCCGCTGCCCCTTCTGTAACCGCCAAAACCCCTTACTGAATTCCTTCACCCTTCGCCATCGCGACAAAGGCCTCTCGGTGATTACGGTCTCCATCGACAAGAAGAAGGCCGACGCCGAGGACTACATGAAGCAGAAGGGTTATGTTTTTGCAGCGGGCCTAGCCGATGACACCTGGCACGCCATCTTTAATCAACGTAAGGGGCTGCCACAGCTCTTTCTCATCGATCGCCAGGGGATTCTGCGAGCGGTCGAAGTTCGTGAAATGTTTCCCGACGATATCGACGAACTTGAGAAGTTTCTCTAGTGCCCGACAGGGCGAAGTTTCTCTGCGCCCTGCGACTCGGGCAAGGTATAGCCCGACAGAACCCCAACCATCTGGGCAAAGACCTTGGGCGTGCCTGCAAGAATATTCTCCGCAAAGAGATAATCCGACTCGCCTTTGAAATTGCCCACGAAGCCCCCGGCCTCGGTAATCAGCAGGCTACCCGCGGCTGCGTCCCAAGGCATGAGGCCCATCTCAAAGAAGGCGTCATAACGGCCCGCAGCGACATAGGCGAGATCAATGGCAGCAGCCCCAGGCCGTCTGAGACCGGCGGCCTTCTCGCTGATCTCTTTGAACATCGACAGATAGAGGTCGATCTGCGCCTGCCGCTTAAACGGAAATCCGGTACCTACCAGGGCACCCTCGAGGCGATCCTGCTTGCTCACCCGAATACGCCGGTCGTTTAAGAAGGCACCCTTCCCTTTAGAGGCCACGAAGAGTTCATCGCGGCTCGGATCGTAGACGACCGCCTGGGTGACCTGCCCTTTGTGCAACAAACCGATGGAGACGCAGTAGACCGGCATCCCATGAATGAAATTGGTGGTGCCATCGAGGGGATCGATCACCCAGACATACTCGCTGGCCTTTGACGAGGCAGAGGCACCGGTAAGACCCGACTCCTCCCCGAGAAACCCATGGCTTGGGTAGGCCTGAGTCAGCGTCTCAATAATGACCCGTTCGCAGGCCTCATCAACTTCCGTGACAAAATCGTTGCGGTCCTTGCGGCTGATTCGAACCCGATCAATATCGAGGCTGGCACGATTGATAATCGCGCCAGCCTTCCTCGCGGCCTTAACGGCCGTGTTTAGCATGGGATGCATGGCAGTGAACTTTCAAAGAGCAACCGGTAGTGTAGAGGAAGCTGGCCCCCCGAGTGGCGCAGACAGTGCGGCGTCCTTGCCACAAGACCCCCCTGCGCTGAAGACACTTCTGGGTCGGGTACGCTGGGTATTGGTGCGGCCCAGTCACCCGGGTAATCTGGGCTCAGGGGCTCGGGCGCTTAAGGCAACCGGATACCACCAGATCTGGCTAGCAGACCTTTCCGCCGAGCAGGCAACAATGCTCCGTGCCGACCCCCAGGCGGTTGCGCTTGCGGCCGGAGCCGATGACCTGTTGCAGGGCTGCCAGGCCGGTAGCCTTTCGGAAGCACTTGGGCCGACAGTAATTCAGCTTGCGCTGACCGCGCGCCCACGAGAGTTTGAGCCCCCACGGCGGAGCCTTGAGGAGGCGCTAGAAGAACTCAGCGACTGCCTGATGCGTCATGCTGATGCTGAAGTGGCGATTGTTATGGGGCCTGAGCGCAGTGGCCTATCGAACGACGACCTCATGCACTGCAACCGGGTCTGTGGTCTTGAGGTGAATCCGGCCTTTAGCTCCCTTAACCTTGCGCAAGCAACCCAGCTCGTCGCCTACCTACTCCGTCAGACCGCCCGCAGAAAACTGCTACTACCGACACCGTATTTTAAGACCGATGGCCAGGGCCGGCCGACGGCGATACCAGCGTCTGCCGCGGGGATTGAGGCCTTGCACCAGGCATTCACAGTGGCCGCGGTGCAGGCGGGCTATCTTGACCCGGAAAATCCAGGACGGTTTGATGAGCGCCTTCGGGGCCTATGGAGTCGGGCAGGAATGCATCAGGATGAACTGCAGATGCTGCATGGCCTCATGTCCGCCATAAGGCAACGGCTATGACCCCAGCGCTTGAGGCTGGGCCCATAACCGGAGCCGACGGTCGATGTGGCATTGCCTGCTGCCTCAAGCGGCGTGGCTGCGCCTGGTACGGTCTCTGATAGTCTCTCTGCCCATGCGACTCTCCTACTTTATTGAAGACCTCGACAACATCCTGCAAAAAGACCCCGCAGCGCGTTCGCGATTTGAGGTCTTAACCTGCTATCCCGGCCTACACGCCATCTGGCTACACCGTCTGGCGCACCTCCTCTGGACCAGCGGCTGGGGCCCCTTGCGCTGGCTCGCCCGGTTTGTCGGGCTCTTCAACCGTTGGCTTACGGGCATCGAGATTCACCCCGGCGCGCGGATTGGCAGGCGGGTGTTTATCGACCACGGCATGGGTGTGGTCATCGGCGAGACTGCTGATATCGGAGATGACTGCACGATCTATCAGGGCGTCACCCTCGGAGGTACCTCATTGACCAAGGGCGCTAAGCGACATCCCACATTAGAAACCGGTGTGGTGGTAGGCGCGGGGGCAAAAGTCTTGGGGCCATTTGCCGTAGGGGCGCATGCCAAGATTGGCTCCAATGCGGTGGTGACGAAGGCTGTTGCTGCGGGCGCCACGGTGGTTGGGATTCCCGCACGGGTGGTCGATGGAGAAGAGGCCATCAGTCAGTCAGAGTCGAGTCAGGCCGACGTCTTTACAGCATATGGTGTAACGCAAGAATTTAAAGATCCGATTGATGTCTTACTGCACCAGATGATGGACGAGATGAGGCAGCAGCAAAAGCGCATTCAAGACCTAGAGCGCCAAGGCGCCCAATCGGATACGCCCAGCGGCAAAAATGATTGAGGCGGCCCAGACCCCTATGATGCAGCAGTTAAACAACAACCCACTTTAAGAATACGTTTGGCAAGCTTTAGGCGTCGCTTTACCGAATGCCGCGAGCGGCAGATACCTTCAGGAGCTTGGCGGCCTTGAGAAGCCCCTCGTCCAAGGTCAGTACTCTTTTCGCGCCCTGATTTTTCGCAATCGCGAGATGCAGCGCATCCGCGCCGCGCAACCCGGTCTCAAAGCGCGCAACGAAGTCGCGTGCCAGCGCAAAATCGGCAGCGCTGGGATTCCAGACCTGGCAAGACTCTTCAAGAAGTGCGTCTAATTCCGCGATGATGGTCTTGCCGGTTTCTTTGTCGAATTGCTTCATTCGAACCGCGCGCGCAATGAGGCTCGCGAACTCGACGCGCGTCCAATGACTCACGGCAAGAGATCCTGGCTTCTGTTTCGACAGAAAAAACTCAACCGACTGACTGGTCGCCTCGTTCAATTCTGGTCAAACAATACGCCGCGCGGACAGACTTTGCAAAGACGGACACAGTCCACTTGCGATCGGGCCCGCCAGAGGATTTGGTCAGAAACCTTAAATGCCCCTTTGTCCCGTATCATCCGCACTCAAATCCACGGGAATACGGGCCGCTTGACTGGTTTATATGACTGCCACCTCACAGGACAAGGGATTGGAAAAGCACACCCCGATGATGCAGCAGTATCTGCGCATCAAGGCGGACCATCCTGAAGCCCTCCTCTTTTATCGGATGGGCGACTTTTACGAGCTCTTCTACGAAGACGCTGAAAAGGCCGCCCGCATTCTTGGCATTACGCTGACCCAGCGCGGCCAGAGCGCGGGTGCCCCGGTGGTGATGGCGGGTGTGCCGGTTGCATCGGCCGAGAATTATCTGGCGCGGCTCATTCAGTCGGGGCATTCGGTGGCCATCTGTGAGCAGGTCGGGGACCCCGCGACCAGCAAAGGACCAGTGGAGAGGCGCGTTGTGCGTGTCGCTACCGCTGGCACATTGCATGAACAAGGCCTGGTGCCCGAGCGCGCCTCGGCCTGGCTGGTGGCACTCTCACCCAAGGCAAAGGCGGTGGCCTGGCTCGATGTCTCCACCGGTGCGCTGCATTTTTCGCACGAGGGGCTGCAACGGGAGCTGCTTCAACACTCCGCTAGGGACCAACAGAACCAACAGGACCAGCGGGGCCAACAGGACCAGGATGCAGAGGCCCTGCAGGACGGCGGCTGGATCCATAGTCTGCTGGGGCAGCTTCAGCCTGCAGAGCTTCTCGTCTCTGAGGCGCTGCGGCTTCCGACCGCGCTTGAGGCACCGCTGCGGCCCCTTCCCGCCTGGGAGTTTGATGCCCAGAAGGGCGCTGCGCTGCTGCGGGCGCGACTGCAGGTGGCAAGCCTCGTGGCCTATGAATTAGACGATCCGCAGGAGGCGGCGCAAGAGAGCCTAGCCTGCCTGGCGGCGCTGATTGGCTATGCAGAACGCAGCATGGGCCAGCCACTCGACTATCTGTCTGCACCACGGGCCGATGATCGCCGAGAGGTGCTGCAGATCGACAACGTGGCGCGTCGTACGCTAGAACTCTTCTCGCCCCTCTACGCGCAGCCCGATACCACTAGCACGACACTGCTCTCGGCCATCGACCGATGCGAGACAGTAGGCGGGTCTCGTCGACTGCGTGAGTGGCTCATGCGGCCCCTTCAGACCGATACGCCGCTGCAAACCCGACAGGCGGCACTGGCCTGGCTGGCCCAGGATAGTCAGCGGGTCTCGGAGTTGCAGACCGCACTGCGGCCCATGTCGGATCTCGCGCGCCTGGCAGGCCGCCTGGCCCTGCGGCAGTCACGACCCCGTGAGCTCCTGGCCATCGCCCAGTCCTGCCAGGCCATCGAAACCCTCTCTGCCTGCCTGTCCCAATGCATTACCGCCACGCCGGAGGCTGCGCCGCCACGCCTGATCGCCGAGATCGTCGCTGCACTCGCCATTCCTACCCGTGCAGTCTGCGGTTCGGTGATCATGCAAGCGATACAAGAAGATCCCGCGCCGCAGATCCGCGATGGGGGCGTGATTCGCGACGGATACGATGCAGACCTCGACGAGCTGCGCGCGCTGCGATCGGAGGGCAACCAGTTTCTGCTGGCCTTAGAGGCCGAAGAAAAGGCCCGGACTGGTATAGCCACCCTGCGGGTCGGCTTTAACGCGGTACACGGCTATTTCATTGAAGTCTCTGCCGGCCAGAAGGACAAAGTCCCCGAAGACTACCAGCGACGGCAGACCCTCAAAAATGCGGAGCGGTTTATCACGCCGGGCTTAAAGGCCTACGAAGAAAAAGCGCTCTCGGCGCAGGAGCGGGCACTGGCCCGGGAGAAGCTGCTCTACGACGAGCTGCTCACCCGTTTGTCCTCAGAGGTGCCGGGCTTGCAGACGATGGCCCAGGCACTCGCAGACCTCGATGCCCTGCTGAGTCTCGCGAGCTTTATGGTGCAGGAAGACTGGGTGCTGCCCACCTTGTGCGAAGAGGCCTGCATTGAGATTGAAGAGGGCCGCCACCCGGTGTTGGCCCCCCGTGCTGGCGCCTTTACGCCCAACTCGGTCGTGCTTGATGAGGCCAAGCGCATGCTCGTGATTACTGGGCCCAATATGGGCGGTAAATCTACGTTCATGCGACAGGTAGCCCTGATTACCATTCTGGCCCGGATGGGGTCGGCGGTGCCTGCCCGACGCGCCCGTATCGGACGTATTGACCGGATCTTCACGCGTATTGGTGCGGCGGATGATCTTGCCGGCGGGCGTTCGACCTTTATGGTGGAAATGACCGAGGCCGCATTAATTCTTAACCGTGCAGGTGCGCACAGCCTGGTGCTCATGGACGAAATCGGTCGGGGTACCTCGACCCAAGACGGACTGGCCCTGGCCTGGTCGATTGCAGAACACCTAGCAGACAACAATCAGGCCCTCGCCCTCTTTGCCACCCACTATTTCGAGCTGACCGCCTTGGCAGATCAGCAGCCCACTGTGGCCAATGTGCACGTCTCTGCCGTGGAGCATAACCAGGGCATCGTCTTTCTCCACGAAATTTCCCCGGGAGCAGCCAGTCAGAGTTTTGGCCTGGCGGTGGCGCGACTTGCGGGCCTGCCCGATGCCGTCATTGCCCGGGCCCAGTCGCGTAACCCCGGCCTTGTCGCCGAACCCCTCGCGAAGCGGGCACCAAGAACCAGCTCTCGCCCTGCCTCACGAGCCGTAGAGTCCACCCCCAGCCCACGGCCGCAGCTGGGGCTTTTTTCCGACTGACATATACCCCATGGCCCCCACGATGCTCCCCTTAT
>JBDLQX010000047.1:0-7172 GCA_039800345.1 Pseudomonadota bacterium
TTAATACAGCGGCCTGGATCGATACCCCACTCTCGCCCGAAGAATGGCTGCAGTGTCTCCTAGAGACCGAGCATCGTTTCGGCAGGCAGCGGCCGAACCCTGAGGCCATGGCCATGCGCGAAGCCCCGGGTGCGGTAGGCCAGCCGTCCCTTCAAACCCGACATTCTGCAGCGCGCACCCTGGATCTCGATCTGCTCTGGTTCGAGGGGCAGACCATACAGACCGCTCTGCTTACCCTGCCCCATCCGCGCGCCTCGTCGCGAGCGTTTGTGTTGGGGCCGCTGCTTGACCTAGAGAGGCAAATTGGCGACCTGAGGCTTCCCTGCCCAGAGACGGGTCGACTGCTCTCTGTGTCGTCCCTCTGGGCCCAGCTACCCGTCGCCACACGGGTCGATGTGGAGCCCACGAGCCCCAGCGGTCACTGGCCTGCAGCCATCAGTCCGGTTACTGTGGGATCGCCCGCGCAGGAGTTGGGGCTTGCCTGAGGTCGGAAGCTGGACGCCCGACGCAGCCCAGTGGTCGGCGGGTAAAGCAGCCACGCGACCGGCCTGGACGCAGCGGTTTCGGTCGATCGTTTTTGAGGGGCCGATTGGCGTGGGCAAGAGCTCCTTGGCGCTGAAGTTTGCAACGCGGTTTGGGTACACCCCGTTGCTTGAGGCGCCCGACCAGAACCCCTTTCTTGCCCGTTTCTATCGCGATAGCGCCCGGTTTGCTCTGTCTACCCAGCTTTTCTTTCTCTTTCAACGGATCGACCAGCTGCGGGAGATTTCCCAGAGAGACCTTTTTCAGGAGCATCTGGTGAGCGACTTTATGATCGAGAAGGATCCGCTGTTTGCCGCGCTTACCCTATCGGAAGAGGAACTCAGCCTCTATCAGAAGATTTATGAGTCGTTGCGTCCCCAGGCACCCACGCCCGATCTGGTGGTGGTATTGCAGGCCTCCGCCGACCAGCTCTCTGAGCGCATTCGCCAACGCGGAATTGGCATGGAGCAGGGAATGTCCGCAGAGTATCTGTCGCGCCTCTCAGAGGCCTACACGCAATACTTTCATCGCTATGAGGACGCCCCGCTACTCATTGTGAATACCGCCGCCCTGAACCCGATCGACCGCGAAGAGGATTTTGAGGCGCTCGTCTCCCAGATCGCGGGGCTTAAGGGCCGCCGCAGCTACTTCACACTGATGCCATGAAGATTGTTCACACCATCGCCGAATTGCGGGCCCAGCTGCGGGGTCAGCTTCGGACCTCTTTTGTTCCCACGATGGGTAACCTGCATGAGGGTCACCTCTCGTTGATGCGTATCGCTGCACAGCACGGTGATCCTGTGGTGGCCTCCATCTTTGTCAATCGCCTGCAGTTTGCGCCGCACGAGGATTTCGATCAGTATCCGCGCACGCTGAAGGCCGATGCCGAGAAGCTTGCCGCTGAAGGGGTCTATGTCTTATTTGCGCCGAATGAATCCGAGCTCTACCCCGAGCCGCAGGAGTTTCGTGTGCGGCCACCCGAGGACCTCGGCGACATTCTTGAGGGGGAGTTTCGGCCTGGGTTTTTCGTTGGCGTTACGACGGTGGTCTTGAAGCTATTTCAATGCGTACAGCCCCAGGTAGCGGTCTTTGGCAAGAAGGACTACCAGCAGCAGATGATCGTGCGTCGGATGTGTCAGCAGTTTGCATTGCCTACTGAGATTGTCTCGGCGGAAACCATACGGGATACCGATGGCCTGGCACTCTCCTCGCGCAATGGGTATCTCCGCCCGGATGAGCGGCAGGAGGCGCCGCTGTTGTACAAGACGCTACGCCATGCGCGTGATCGTCTGTTGTCTGAGAGAGCGGCCGGCCGTCTCGACACGGTGGGCCTTGAAGAAATCGCGGAGGCGGCTGAAGGCGCGCTCAAACACCGGGGATGGCAGCCCGATTACATAGCAATTCGACGCCAGAAAGACCTTAAGCCGCCGACAGCGGCCGACCTCGGAGGCAGTGAACCCTTGGTGATTCTGGCGGCCGTGAAGCTAGGAAACACCCGCCTGATTGACAACCTAGAGGTCTAGAAGCCGCCGCCCTCTCGCCAGATGGTGGGGACGACCCTGCGAAGCCCGCAGGGAAGGTCTAACGGATCAGGACAGCGACCACCAGACTCACCAGAAAGATAATGCCCATGGTGAGTAAGAGTGGCCGGTTGGTCTTTGGCTGGTCGGTGTTCATTTCAGTACGCTCTTGAGAAGCTTGCCCATCTCGGAAGGGTTCTTTGTAGTGCGAATGCCACAGGCCTCCATGATCTCAAGCTTGGCCTGGGCAGTGTCCGCGCCTCCGGAGATCAGCGCGCCGGCATGGCCCATGCGCTTTCCTGGGGGGGCAGTCACGCCGGCAATAAAGCCCACCACGGGCTTTTTCATGTTGTCCTTTGCCCATTGTGCGGCATTGACCTCGTCAGGGCCACCGATCTCACCGATCATGATGACCGCCTCGGTATCGGGGTCGTCGTTAAACATTTTCAGAATGTCGATGTGCTTGAGCCCGTTGATCGGATCACCACCAATACCCACCGCAGACGACTGTCCTAGGCCCAGTTCGGTCACCTGACCGACAGCCTCATAGGTAAGGGTGCCTGAGCGCGAGACGATGCCAATGCGTCCCTTACGGTGGATATGCCCAGGCATGATGCCGATTTTGATTTCATCGGGGGTAATCAGGCCGGGGCAGTTGGGCCCGAGCAGCAGGGTCTTCTTGCCTTCGGCCTTCATACGGTTACGCACGACCATCATGTCGCGCACCGGAATACCTTCGGTGATGCAGATCGCGAGGTCGAGGTCGGCCTCCACGGCCTCCCAAATGGCGTCGGCGGCGCCTGCAGGCGGAACATAAATAACTGAGACCGTTGCCCCCGTGGCCTTTTTCGCCTCCCGCACCGATGCGTAGATGGGAATCCCTTCGAAGTCTTCGCCGGCCTTTTTCGGATTCACGCCCGCAACAAAACACTGCTTGCCATTGGCATAGTCGCGGCACATGCGTGTATGAAATTGCCCTGTCTTACCCGTGATGCCCTGGGTAATGACCTTTGTATTTTTATTAATGAGAATAGACATAGGGCTCCCCAGTTACTGAACCGCCGCCACCACTTTTTGGGCGGCTTCGGCCATGGTGTCGGCTGCAATGATCGGAAGGCCAGAGTCGGCCAGAATTTTTTTGCCCAGGTCTTCATTGGTGCCCTTCATACGCACCACAAGAGGTACCTTCAGGCCAACCGCCTTAGAGGCCGTGATCACCCCTTCGGCGATCACGTCGCAGCGCATGATTCCCCCGAAAATATTGACCAGAATGGCCTTGACCTTGGGGTTGGAGAGCATGATCTTGAAGGCCTCGGTCACCTTCTCGGCCGATGCGCCGCCGCCCACATCGAGGAAGTTGGCGGGCTCGGCCCCGAATAGCTTGATCGTGTCCATGGTGGCCATAGCCAGCCCCGCGCCATTGACCAGACAGCCAATATTGCCGTCGAGCTGAATATAGGCAAGGTCGAACTTGCTGGCCTCAATTTCTGCGGGGTCTTCCTCGTCAAGATCGCGCATCGCAACGATGTCTGGGTGACGATAAAGCGCGTTGGAGTCGAAATTCCACTTGGCATCAAGCGCAATGACCTTGCCGTCGCCGGTGAGAATGAGGGGGTTAATTTCTGCCAGGGAGGCGTCGGTGTCCCAGAACGCCTTGTAGAGGCCCTGAAGGATGCTGCGCGCCTGACTCAGAGAGCCTGCGGGCACGCCGATTTTGGTGGCCAAGCTGTCGGCATCGGCATCGGTAAGACCTGTGGCCGGATCAACAAAGACCTTATGAATCTTCTCTGGGTGGCTGTGGGCCACCTCTTCAATATCCATACCCCCTTCAGAAGAACCCATGACGCATACCTTTTGCGTGACCCGGTCGGTCACAACGGCAACATAGAGTTCTTTTTTAATGTCTGCGCCTTCTTCGATGAGAAGGCGACGCACCTTTTGTCCTTCTGGGCCGGTCTGGTGTGTCTTGAGCTGCATGCCGAGAATCTGGCTCGCATAGGCCTTGACGTCATCGAGTGACTTGGCCACTTTTACCCCGCCACCTTTACCGCGCCCCCCCGCATGAATCTGGGCTTTTACTACCCAGACAGGGCCACCTAGGTTGCGGGCCGCCGCAACGGCCTCATCGACACTAAAGCAGGCCGTGCCGCGAGGAACCGCGACGCCATACCGGCGCAAAATTTCTTTGCCCTGATATTCGTGGATTTTCATTGCATGCAACTCCCTGATTTTTATTAGGGAATTTTAGCATGGGGACTTTTTCGTCAGGCGACTTTAGGGGGCTGCGGGCGCTGAAAACTCGCGAGATGCGAGCTGGTAGAAGACCTGGGAGGAAAAACCGCGGGCAAGCAGAAACCGCATCTGTTGGGCGCGTTCTTTGGGAGATTGCGGAGGCACCCCGAAGCGCTTCTGCCAGGCCTCAAAGGCACGGTCGAGCTCTGTAGCCTTGAGTTGCTCAGTCTGGGCCCGAACGATGTCATCGGGTACCCCCTGCTGCTGCAGCTCGGCAACGATACGGGCGGTGCCGTACTTGCGCGCCCGTTGCCGCGACAACGACTCGGCAAACCGCTGGTTGGAGAGCAGGTTTTTTTCCTCGAGCGCCTGTAAAAGCGCTTCGACCTCTGACTCCGATTGCGCAAACGGCGCGAGCTTTCGGGCGAGCTGGGGTCGACTAAACTCTCGACGGGCCAGGGCGGCGATGGCCCTGGCCTTTAACGTGGGCGTCTGTGTCACCTTGGTAACGGTCGAAGCCTTAAAAACTGCCAGTCAGAGAACTAGGCGGCCTCTGCCTTATCGCTGTCTTTGCTGTCTTTGCCTTCTTTACCCTCTTTGGTGGGCTTTTCTGGCTTCTCAGACTTCTCTTCTTTGACCACCTTGAGCTTGACAGGCTCTGACCGCAACGCCACGCCGAAATGGGCCCGAATCTTGTTTTCAATTTCAATGGCGAGTGCGGGGTTTTGACGCAGGAACTCACGCGCATTGTCTTTGCCTTGACCGATTCTGTCGCCTTGATAGCTGTACCAGGCACCAGACTTTTCGACCACATCGCAGGCCGACCCCAGGTCGACGATTTCCCCTTCACGGGAGATTCCTTCGCCATAGAGGATGTCGAACTCGGCCTGCTTAAATGGGGGGGCCACCTTGTTCTTGACCACCTTCACCTTGGTCTCAGACCCGATCACCTCATCGCCTTTTTTCAAGGAACCCACCCGACGAATATCGAGTCGGACCGAGGAGTAGAACTTCAGTGCATTTCCGCCGGTAGTGGTCTCGGGGCTGCCAAACATCACCCCAATCTTCATGCGAATCTGATTGATGAAGATGACGGTGGTGTTGGTGCGGTTAATAGTAGCGGTGAGTTTACGCAGCGCCTGAGACATGAGCCGCGCCTGAAGGCCCGGCAACGAGTCGCCCATGTCACCTTCAATTTCTGCCCGCGGCGTGAGGGCTGCCACGGAGTCGACCACGATGAGATCGACCGAGCCAGACCGCACCAGGGCATCGACGATTTCGAGCGCCTGCTCTCCGGTGTCGGGTTGGGAGATAAGCAGGTCAGTGAGGTTAACACTGAGCTTCTGCGCGTACTGGGTATCGAGGGCATGCTCGGCATCGATAAACGCACACGTGCCACCGAGCTTCTGCATCTCAGCAATAACCTGTAAGGTGAGCGTGGTCTTGCCAGAGGACTCGGGACCGTAGATTTCGACGACCCGGCCACGGGGTAAGCCGCCCACGCCCAAGGCGATATCGAGCCCGAGCGAGCCAGTAGAGACAGTCTGGATATCGGGGGCTGACTCGTTTTCGCCAAGCCGCATGATGGAGCCTTTGCCGAACTGCTTCTCGATCTGGGCGATGGCCGCGGCGAGGGCCTTTTGCCGCTCAGCCCGGTTTTTGGTGCTGGTGTCTTCCATGGATTCCCCTTGGTGTTGATGTGAAGAAAGATACTGTATAAAAAACCAGTTTGCAAGGGTCGGACCCGAGGTCTTTCCCTGGGGGTGAGGGTAGGCGGGGACCCCCCCTCGCGAGGATCGTGCAGTTGTCCGAGTCAGGTGCTTCGGATCTCAGACGCCTGCGATCAGGGCCCCGTGGGCTTTCGCCCTGAAACAAGGCGCGCTGCGGTGTTAGCCACCAGTCGGGAGAAGAGGCCCTGCAAGGCCCACCAGGCCGCCTGTCGCTGTACCGCCTGGCGGTCGCCTGAGAACCGGCAGGCCTCACGCGAGAGGGTATTGTCAGGCATGTGCCAGGCAAAGCAGACAAGGCCCACTGGCTTGGCCTCAGACCCACCTCCTGGCCCCGCAACACCGGTGATCGCCGCCGTAGCCCAGCGGCAGGGGGAATGGGCGGCATACGCCTCGGAGAATCGGCCGGAGAGTCCCCGCGCCATGGCCTCTGCCACGGGCAGACTCACGGCTCCATGGTGCGCAAGAGCGTCAGACGGAACCGCGAGCAAGGCAGCCTTCAGGGCATTGGAATAACTCACCACCCCGCCCTCAAACCACTGACTCGAACCCGATACCGCCGTGACCCAGGCGGAGGCGAGCCCACCCGTGCAAGACTCCGCCAGACCGAAGCGCACCCCCTGGGACTGGGCGACCGCCCCAAGCCCCAGGCCCAATGTCAAGACCGCCCGGTCAGAGGGGGAAAAAAAGGCTGGGGAATACGAGGCGTATGTATGAGCAAGAACCGGCGCCACGGACCCCTCCCCCTAGAGAACACCCAGCCGTAGCAGCACGGCCAGCACGAAAAGCGTACAGGCTGCGGCAACAAGATCATCGGCCATGACCCCCCAGCCCGACTTGAATCGTCGATCGATCCAACGAATCGGCGGCGGCTTAGCGATATCAAAAAGCCGAAATAGGAGGAAGGCCCAGAGGCTGAGCCACAAGAAGTTAGGGGCCGCGGTGAGCCCCTCAGGGCCCATCACGGCCCCGGAGTCGGCCTGACGGGGAAGAAAGGCCAGGATGAGCCAGAAGGCAACAATCTCGTCGATCACCATGGCCGAATGGTCAGGCTGCCCCAGGGCCTGCCCCGTACGCTGACAGGCCCAGGCCCCCAAGGGCACCGAGATTAAAACAATCGCCCAGATAAGCCATGGCTGAAAAAGAAAGTCCATCACCACAAAACTCATCC